>CAVPTY010000044.1:0-13286 GCA_963708655.1 uncultured beta proteobacterium | reverse complement strand
CCTGGCGGGTCGCCACGGTCCGGCGGGCGATGGCCAGCCGCTCGTCCAGCTCGCGTTCCGCGAGGTAGGTGTTCGCCACCTGGGCCACCAGGACGACCTGGCCGGCGCGCCGCGCCTCGTCGCTGGCCAGGTAGGCTTCCAGGGCGGCATCCTTGAGGTTGCGCACGCGGCCCCAGAAGTCCAGTTCCCAGGCGCTCAGGTTGAGCGTGGCCTGGTATTGCGAGGCAAGGTAGGACTGGCCGGACATCGACAGGTCGGCCGGCACCCGGCTGCGGCTGCCGGACGCGCCGACGCCGATGGCGGGCACTTGCTCGGCGCGCTGGATGCCGTACAGGGCGCGCGCCTCGGCCACCCGTTGCATGGCGACGCGCAGGCTGCGGTTGTTCGCCTCGGCCTGGGCGAGCACCCGGCGCAGGCCGGGGTCGCCGAAGAATTGATTCCAGGCGATCGCTGCCGCCGGCGATTCCTGTGTCACGGCCATGCCCGGGCTTTCGAATCGTCCGGCCACGGGCAGGGTCGGCCGCTCGTATGGCTCGACCAGAGCGCAGCCCGACAGGGCAATCAGCAGCGCGACCCTGCCGGCCAGGCGGCGGGCGGACCGCCCGCCGCGCCAGGTCGACGTGGTTGCCACTGCGCAGCCGTCAGGGGGCGGCTCGACGGGCCCGAGCAGTATCGATCTCATGCTTGCAGCGATTTTCTTGCAGAGCTGGAAGGCGAAGCCGACGTGCTGGTGCCGGTCACGGGTAAGGTCGTCGTCGGGGGTGTCGGTGAGGCGATGGTCGAGAAAGCGCACTTCGTCGCCGGTCGGATGATACAGCCCGCCCAGGATGTCGAGCTGCGTGGACTTGCCGCTGCCCAGGGCGCCCGGCAGCACCATGAATTCGCCGCTGCGCAGGTCGAGGTCGACATGGCGCAGCGCCCGCACGGCGGTCGCGCCCGCGCCGTCCGTCTGGCACGGCCGCGCATGCCCGGCACCGGGACGGTGGCTTCGCGCCCCGGTGCCGGCATGCCCGCCTGCCTATTGCACCGTCAACTTGCGCGCGGCGGCGGTGGTCTTCTTGGGCAGCTGCAGCGTCAGCACGCCGTCGGCATACTTCGCTTGGGCCTTGGCTTCGTCCACGTCGTCGGCCAGGCTGAAGGTGCGCGACACGGTGCCGCAGTAGCGCTCGCTGCGCAGCACCTTGCCGCCCTTGTCCTTGCTTTCGCTCTCGCGCTTGACCTCGGCGTCGATCTGCACGACGTTGCCGTCGATGCGCACGTTGATGTCTTCCTTCTTCACGCCGGGGATGTCGGCCTTGACTTCATAGGCGTCGTCGCGTTCGGTGACGTCGACGCGCATCTTGAGCGCCGGCAGTTCCTGCTCCCACGCGGCGGGCGAGAGGAAGCGACGCATCGTGGATTCGAGGTTGTCGCCGAAGGCTGGGTCGAACAGGCGGAGATTGGTCATGATGGCTCCTGGTGGGACTGAATGAACCGGCCGCGCGCGGCAAGCCGTGGCGGCCGCCGTCGCCGGCTTCAGCCGGCAACCTGGAGGTGGTCGACGACGTGCGACACCCCCTTGGTCGAGAAAGCCACGCCGATGGCGGCGTCGTGTTCCGCCATCGAATGAACCTTCCCGCTCAAGGTGACGACGCCGCCTTCCACCTTGATGTCGATGTGCCTGGCCTCGCGCACCGCCTGGCGCGTCAGTGCCGCGGTGATCTGCGCCCCGACGTCCTTGCCGTCGACGCGCGGCTTGATCGTGATGCGGTTGAACAGCCCGCGCACGCCCGGCAGCGGCCGGATCGACTGCTCGGCGCTGGCGAACTGGTAGCCCCAGTCGACCTCGCCGCTCAGCGTGACCCAGCCGTTCTCGACCTGCACCTGCACCTTGCCGGCGGGCACCAGCGAGTTCAGGCCGAGCGCGGCGGTGGCGGCCAGGGCGATCTCGGAGTCGCTGCGTTGCGCGCTGCTGGGCAGCTTCACTTCGAGATCGAGCGCGACGCCGCGCACGCCGGAGACGCGGCGCACGGCCCGCTCCACCGCGTGCTTTTCCGCGAAGCTGTCGAGGTGGCCGGTCAGGGTGACCACGCCCTCCTTGACGATCACGCCCACGTTGGCGGCGTTGACGGCCGGATCCCACGCGAGTTCGTCGCTGACATCGGTCTTCAGTTGTGCGTCTGTTTTCACGAGGCTCTCCCTGGCGCCGCGCCATGTGGAGGGCGGCGCCGCGATTCAAATCTAGGTCGCGCGACCGCAACATCTTTGACGTGGCGCAAGCGCATGCGGGGCGCGGCCGGCGTGCGGTGGCGCCGCTGCGCAACGGAGGGTCCGCGCCGCGCGGGCGCCGCTCGCGCGTTCAGGGAACCAGCACGGCCGCGCCGTTGATCTGGCCGCTGCGCACGGCGGCCAGCGCCGCGTTGGCATCCTCCAGCGCAAAGGCCTGCACATGGGTGCGCAGGTCCAGCTCGGCGACCAGCCGGAAGAAGGCGTCGCCGTCGGCGCGGGTGAGGTTGGCCACCGACTTCAGCACGCGCTCGCCCCAGAGCAGTTCGTAGTCGAAGGACGGGATCGCGCTCATGTGGATGCCGGCGCAGACCACGGTGCCGCCCTTGCGCGTGGCCGCCAGCGCCGCGGGCACCAGCGCGCCCACCGGCGCGAAGATCAGCGCCGCGTCCAGCGGCTGCGGTGGGACCTCGCTGGAACTGCCGGCCCATACGGCGCCCAGCGACCGGGCGAACGCCTGCCCCGCCGCGTCGCCCTCGCGCGTGAAGGCGTGCACCTGCTGGCCGCGCGCGACCGCCACCTGGCAGATGATGTGGGCCGCGGCGCCGAAGCCGTACAGGCCGAGGCGGCGCGGCGTGGCCGCGCCGGCCAGCCGCCAGGCGCGAAAGCCGATCAGCCCGGCGCACAGCAGCGGCGCCACGTGCGTGTCGTCGTAGCGGCCGGGCAGGGCGAAGCAGAAGCGCTCGTCGGCCTGGGCGTACTCGGCAAACCCGCCGTCGCGGTCGTAGCCGGTGAAGGCCGGCTCGTCGCACAGGTTCTCGCGGTCCATGCCGCAGAAGGCACAGTGGCCGCAGGTCTGCGCCAGCCAGGGAATGCCGATGCGCTGGCCGATGGCGAACTGCTTGGCCTGCGGCCCGCGCGCGAGGACGCGGCCCACCACTTCGTGGCCGGGAATCACGCCGGCACGGTGCGGCGGCAGTTCGCCGTCGACGATGTGCAGGTCGGTGCGGCACACGCCGCAGGCGAGCACGCGCAGCAGGACCTCGTGGCCGCGCGGCTGCGGCACGGGCCGCCGCGTGGCAAGCAGTGTCGCGCCGCCGGGCGCCACCGTCATCGCGCGCATGAAGGCCGGAATCATGGGTCGATGGTACGGGGCCCGCGCAGCGTCAGGGCGCATTCGGTGTCGGGATTGACGTCGCGCAAACATGGGATCGGCCGAGGGTGCAGGATGGCTGTGCGAAGCCGCCGCAGCCAGCGACCACCATGACCGCCCCACCCAGTCCCGCCAACCACGGCCCCGAGCCGCTGGACCAGCCGCTCAAGCATGTGCTGGCCCGGCTGGCCAACGGCATCTCGCCGGCCTCCGTGGCGATGGCCTACGCCGACTGGCTGGTCCACCTGGCGGTGTCGCCGGCCAAGCAGGCGGAGCTGGCCGGCAGCGCCTGGCGCAAGGCGCTGACCTGGAGCCACTACGCGACGCACAACTGGCGCGGCGAGTGCGAGCGCTGCATCGAACCGCTGCCGCAGGACAAGCGTTTCACGCCGCACGAGTGGCAGGAGTCGCCGGTCAGCGCCGCGCTGGCGCAGGGCTTCCTGCTGCACGACCGTTGGTGGAACGAGGCGGCCACCGGCGTGCGCGGCGTCTCGCAGCATCACGAGGACCTGGTGGCCTTCACGCTGCGGCAGATGGTCGACATGTGGTCGCCGTCGAACTTCGTCGCCACCAACCCTCAGGTGCTCAAGGAAACGCTCGCCAGCGGCGGCGCCAACCTGGTCAATGGCTGGCGCAACTGGTCGCGCGATGCCCTGGCAGTGCTGGCCGGCGGGCCGCCGCGCGGCGTGGAAGCGTTCCGGCCGGGCGAAGCCGTGGCGGTCACGCCGGGCAAGGTGGTGTTCCGCAACCACCTGATCGAACTGCTGCAGTACGAACCCGCCACCGAAGAGGTGCGGGCCGAGCCGGTGCTGATCGTGCCGTCGTGGATCATGAAGTACTACATCCTCGACCTCACGCCCGCCGATTCGCTGGTGCGCTACCTCGTCTCGCAGGGTCACACCGTGTTCATGTTGTCGTGGCGCAATCCGGACGGCGGGGACCGCGACCTGGGGATGGAAGACTACCTGCAGCTCGGTCCGCTGGCCGCGCTGCAGGCGGTGCGCGAACGGTGCCCCGGCGCGGCCATCCATGCGGCCGGCTACTGCCTCGGCGGCACGCTGCTGGCGATCGCCGCGGCGGTGCTCGGACGCAGCGCCGACGCCGGCTTGCAGACCGTCACCTTGCTGGCGGCGCAGGTCGACTTCCGCGAGCCGGGCGAACTGGGCCTGTTCATCGACGAGAGCCAGGTGGCGTTCCTCGAGGACCTGATGGCCGAGCGCGGCTACCTCGACGGCCGGCAGATGGCCGGCGCCTTCCAGCTGATCAACTCCAAGGACCTGGTGTGGTCCAAGCTGGTGCACGAGTACCTGATGGGGGCGCAGACGCCGGTGACGGCGCTGGGCGCCTGGAATGCCGACGCCACGCGGCTGCCGGCGCGCATGCACAGCGAGTACCTGCGGCGCCTGTACTTGCGCAACGAGCTGGCCGAGGACCGCTATCCCGCAGCCGGAAGCTGGGTGCGATTGAGCGACATCGCGGCGCCGCTGTTCGTGGTCGGCACCGAACGCGACCACGTCTCGCCCTGGCGTTCCGTGTACAAGATCCACGGCCTGGCGCACGTGCCGGTGAGCTTCCTGCTGACTTCCGGCGGGCACAACGTGGGCATCGTCAACGCCCCCTCGGGGCCGCTGGTCCACCCGCGGGCGAGCTACCGCTTCGCGACGCACGAGCGCGGGCAGGCCCCGGCCGACCCGGATGCGTGGCTGGCGGCCGCGCCCTCGTCGGCGGGATCATGGTGGCCGTGCTGGCACCAGTGGCTGGTGCGGCATTCGACTGCGACGGTCGGCGCGCGCACCGTGACGGGGATCGTGGAGAACGGACAGCCGGTGCTCGCCCCCGGCAGCTACGTGCACCAGACCTGAATCAGTGGCGCAGCGCGTCGCGCGCGATGGCGGCGCCGGCCTCCACGAGCGTCCTGACGGCGGGAATCGCTTCCAGCGCTTCCATCGCCGCCACGCCGTGCAGCGCGCTTTCGCTGTCGAACCAGTGGCCGCACGCGCAACCGAGCACCTCGGTCTGGGCCTCGAGCGCGGCCGCCGCGACTTCCTGCCAGCAGCGGGTGGCGCCGGCGAGGTCGTCCTGCCAGATGGTCCAGGGCAGCGCCATCCACTCGCCCGCGCCCGCCGCGTCGCGCCACCGGCGCGCTGCTGCCTGGTGGCGCTCGGCAGCCTCCTGCGCGGTGCGCTGCCCGATCGCGCGCATGGCCTCGAAGCCGCGCGACAGCGCGCCCGAAGCCTCCATGCACATGGCGAACTGTTCGCCGCCGCAGTCGGCCAGCACGTCGAGCATGGTGTTGCCCGCGACGGCGGGGGTGGGGGCGGCGGCCGCCGGCGCGCGGCGGCGGCCCGATGACCTGGTGCTCACGGTCTCGTCTTGCCGGTGTGGCTGGCGAAGCGCCGCGCCTCGATCGCGCGTCCGTGCTCGTGGACGTCCTGGCAGGCCGTGCAGAAGCGCGTCGCCGGCATCGCCATCAGCCGCCGCAGGTCGATCGGTTCGCCGCAGTCCTCGCACTCGCCATAGGTCTGGTCGGCCAGCCGGCGGCGCGCCGCCAGCACCAGCTCCAGCTCGTCGAGCGCGTGGTCGGCCTTGGCCTCGTCCACCACCGACTGCGTTTCCTCGACCGCGATGTCCTTGAAGTCGAGCACCTCGCGCTCCTGCGCGCCGGGACCCTGCACCGCGACTTCGCCGGTGGGCCGCAGGACCGCACGCAGCTCCGCCTCGCGCTGGGCCAGCAGTTGCGCGAAGCGCGGGGCCAGGGTGCGGGTGTAGGTGTCCATCGGTGCCTCGGGGGTCCTCGGATTGTGTTGGTGCGGCCTGCGGTTGTCCTTGATCTGGAACAATGGCCGCCCCGCGGCGCAGCACTAACCTGAACTGCGCCCGGGGCGTGGTACGCGCTCCGACCGGCGCGTCGAAAGGGAGTGTCATGAGCGTCCGCAACCTGGAGGCGCTGTTCGCGCCCGCATCCGTGGCGGTGATCGGGGTGCCGGAACGATCCGGCCAGGTGGGCAACGTGGTGTTGCGCAACCTGCAGCAGGCCGGCTTCCGGGGGCCGCTGTGGATCGTCGACCGCCATGCCGGCGTGGTCGGCGGGCTGCAGGCGTTTCCCGACGTCGATTCGCTGCCGCAGGCGCCCGACCTGGCCGTCGTCTGCACGCCGGCCGCCACCGTCCCGGCGATCGTCGAAGCGCTCGCGCGCAAGGGCACGCGCGCAGCGGCGGTGATCAGCGCCGGCCTGCGGCACACGCCGGCCGAGCAGGCGATGCTCGCCGCGGCCAGGCCCGCGCTGCTGCGCATCCTCGGTCCCAACTGCCTCGGCCTGCTGGTGCCCGGCGTCGGCCTCAACGCCAGTTTCGCGCCGGGCAACGCGCAGCCCGGCAGCCTCGCCTTCGTCACCCAGTCGGGGGCGCTCGCCACCGCGATGCTGGACTGGGCCAACGGTCATGGCATCGGGTTCTCGCATTTCATCTCGCTCGGCGACTGCGCCGACGTCGATTTCGGCGACGTTCTCGACTATCTGGCCAGCGACCCCGGCACCCGCGCCATCCTGATGTACATGGAAGCGGTGACGCAGGCGCGCAAGTTCATGTCCGCCGCGCGCGCGGCCGCGCGCAACAAGCCGGTGATCGTCGTCAAGGCCGGCCGCGCGCCCGAAGGCGCCAGGGCCGCGGCCTCGCACACCGGCGCGCTCGCCGGCTCGGACGCGGTGTTCGACGCGGCGGTGCGCCGCGCCGGCATGCTGCGGGTGGACACCCTGGAAGACCTGTTCGACGCGGCCCAGACGCTGGCCCACGTGAAGGCCTGGCGCGGCGAGCGGCTGGCCGTCCTCACCAACGGCGGCGGCGCCGGCGTGCTGGCGGTGGACGCGCTGATGGCCGGACGCGGCCGCCTGGCCGAACTCGGGCCTGCCACGCTGCGTGCGCTCGACGAATGCCTGCCGGTCAACTGGCCGCGTGCCAATCCGGTCGACATCATCGGCGACGCGCCGGTGGCGCGCTACGCCGACGCCTTGCGGGCGCTGCTGGCCGCACCGGAGGTCGACGGCGTACTGTTCATGCATGCGCCGACGGCGATCGTGCCGGCCGACGAGATCGCGGCCGCCTGCCTGCCGCTGGTGCGCGACGCGGCCAAGCCCGTCCTCGGGTGCTGGCTCGGCGGGCCGGTGGTCGCCGGCGCGCGCCAGGCGTTCAGCGGCGCCGGCATCGCGACGTACAACACGCCGGAGCGGGCCGTGGCCGCATGGCTGCAGCGCGCCAGCTATGCGCGCAACCAGGAAGCACTGCTGCAGTTGCCGGCGGCGGTGCTCGACGATTTCCGGCCCGACGGCGCGGCCGCCGATGCCGTGCTGCAGGAAGCGCTGCGCGAAGGCCGCGAGTGGCTGGACAGCGCGCAGGCCGGCCGGCTGCTGCAGGCCTACGGCATTCCGACGGTGGCCAGCGCCAAGGTGCGCGATGCCGAGGAGGCCGTGCTGGCCGCGGCCCGCATCGGCTTCCCGGTGGCGCTCAAGGTGGTGTCGCCGCAGATCGTGCACAAGTCGGACGTCGGCGGCGTCGCGCTGGGACTGGCGACCGCGGATGAAGTGCGGGCTGCCGCCGTGAAGATGCGCCAGCGCATCGCCCAGGCCCAGCCGCAGGCCCATGTGCTGGGCTTCACCGTCCAGGCGATGGCGCAGCGCCGGCGGGCGCAGGAACTGATCGTCGGCATCGCCGGCGATGCCGTGTTCGGGCCGGTGGTGCTGTTCGGCGAAGGCGGAACGGCCGTGGAACTGCGCCGCGACCGGGCGGTGGGCCTGCCGCCGCTGAACGAGCGCCTGGCCCGTGACCTGGTGGACCAGACCCATGTCGGCGCGCTGCTGGCGGGTTGGCGCGGGCAACCGCCGGTGGACCAGCGGGCGCTGCTCGGCACGATCCTGAAGGTGTCGCAGATGGCGTGCGACCTGCCGGCGCTGCTGGAACTGGACATCAATCCGCTGCTGGCCGATGCGCAAGGCGTGCTGGCGCTGGACGCCCGGGTGCGGGTGCGCCGGCCGGTGCCGGGCGAGCCGAGCCGCCTCGCCGTGCGGCCGTACCCGGGTCACCTGGAGGAACGCGTGACCCTGGCCGACAGCGTGCTGCTGCTGCGGCCGATCCGGCCCGAGGACGGCGCGCGGCTCACGGCCTTCTATGCCGATGCCTCGCCGGCCGACATGCGGCTGCGGTTCTTCCTGTCGCGGCGCGAGGTGCCGCATTCGGAGCTGGCGCGCTATTGCCAGATCGACTACGAGCGCGAGATGACCTTCGTCGCGATCGATCCCCAGGCCACGCCTGGCGAGGGGATGGCCGGCGAGGTGCGCGCGGTGTGCGACCCGGACAACCGGCAGGCGGAGTTCGCGATCCAGGTCGCCGGCCCGTGGCAGCGCCGCGGGCTGGGCCGGGCGCTCATGGACAAGCTGCTGCGCTACCTGCGCGAGCGCGGCACCGGCGAGGTGGTGGGGCAGTGCCTGGCCGAAAACGCCGGCATGGCGGCCTTGGCGCGCAAGCTGGGATTCCGGGTCACGCCGCAGGCCGACGGCGTGATGGCGATGCGGCTGGACCTGGGGCCGGGGGGCCTTATGCCGCCGGCTGCTGGTTGACGATCCGGCGCAGGGCAGCGGTGTCCAGGATACGCACGTGACGCTGGCGCACCTCGACGATGTTTTCCTCGGCGAACTTGGAGAAGGTGCGGCTGACGGTCTCGAGCTTCAGGCCGAGGTAGCTGCCGATCTCCTCGCGCGTCATGCGCAGCACCAGCTCCGAGCGCGAGAAGCCGCGCGCGTGCAGCCGCTGCACCAGGTTCAGCAGGAAGGCCGCCAGCCGCTCCTCGGCGCGCATGCTGCCCGAGCAGCAGCATGACGCCGTGCTCGCGCACGATCTCGCGGCTCATGATCCGGTGCACGTGGTGCTGCAGCGCGTTGACCTCGCGCGAGAGCTCGCCGATGCGGTCGAAGGGCATGACGCAGACCTCGGCATCCTCCAGCGCGACGGCGTCGCAGGTGTGGTGGTCGTTGACGATGCCGTCCAGGCCGATGATCTCGCCGGCCATCTGGAAGCCGGTCACCTGGTCGCGGCCGTCTTCGGCCGTGACGCAGGTCTTGAAGAACCCGGTGCGGATCGCGAACAGCGACTGGAACACCTCGCCGTTGCGAAACAGGGTGGTGCCGCGCTTGACCTTGCGCCGCACCGCCACCACCTCGTCGATGCGGGCCAGCTCGTGGGGGCTGAGGCCGACCGGCATGCACAGCTCGCGCAGGTTGCAGTTCGAGCACGCCACCTTCATGCTGTGCCCGTCGAACAGCGGTGGTTCGCTCGACGGTATCAGGTTCGCCTCGTGGGCGTGCGCAGGAGTTTCGTTCATGGCCAGGTCAGTTCTGATCCAGGTCAAATTGTCCGGGTGGGCATCCGGACCGGGTTGATGAATATCAATCATCCAGGGTGAACCCGCCCGCAAAGTATGAGCCATACTCTCACGTTCGCATCCACGATGACACCTCTCTCGCCCGAGCTGCTGCGGCGCTACGACGTTCCCGGCCCCCGTTACACCTCGTATCCGACGGCCGACCGCTTCGTGGAGGCATTCACCGATACCGATTACGGCCGGGCGCTGGAGCAGCGCAAGGCCGGACCGGCGGCGCTGGCGATGCCCTTGTCGCTGTACGTCCATATCCCCTTTTGCGAGTCGCTCTGCTATTACTGCGGCTGCAACAAGATCATCACCAGGCACCACGAGCGGGCGACGGGTTACCTGAAGTACCTGGCCCGCGAGGTGGACCTGCACACCGAGCGCCTGGGGACCGGACAGTCCGTCAGCCAGCTGCACCTGGGCGGCGGCACCCCCACTTTCCTGTCCGACGAGGAACTCGGCGAACTGATGAGCATGTTGCGGCGCAATTTTGCGTTCGCGCCAAGCGGGGAATACTCGATCGAGGTCGATCCGCGGACGATCGACGGCCAGCGGCTGCAGGCCCTGTGGGACCTGGGCTTCAACCGGCTTTCGTTCGGCGTGCAGGACTTCGACGCCGACGTGCAGAAGGCGGTGCACCGCATCCAGCCGGCCGAGCAGGTCTTCAGGCTGGTCGAGCAGTCCCGCGCCATCGGCTTCGAGTCGATCAACGTCGACCTGATCTACGGCCTGCCGCGGCAGACGCCCGAGTCCTTCGCCCGCACGCTGGAACAGATCAAGGAACTGCGGCCGGACCGCATCGCCGTGTACGCCTATGCCCACCTGCCCGAGCGCTTCAAGCCGCAGCGCCGGATCCTGGGCTCGGAGCTGCCGCCGGTGCCGGACAAGGTGACCATGCTGTCGCAGTCGCTCAACACGCTGCAGGAAGCCGGCTACGTCTACATCGGCATGGACCACTTCGCGCTGCCCGACGACTCGCTGGCCGTGGCCAAGCGCCAGGGCCGGCTGCACCGCAACTTCCAGGGCTACAGCACGTATTCGGATTGCGACCTGATCGGCCTGGGCGTGTCGTCCATCGGCAAGGTGGGCGCCTCCTACAGCCAGAACGCCAAGACCATGGAGGAGTACTGCGACCTGATCGACCACGGCCGGCTGCCGATCGTGCGCGGGCTCGCCTTGAGCCGCGACGACCTCGCCCGCCGGGCGGTGATCATGGCGATCATGTGCCAGGGCCAGGTGCTGTTCGAGTCGATCGAGCTGGCCTGGCTGCTGGACTTCCGCGAGTACTTCGGGGCGGAGCTCGAGGCGCTCAAGGCGCAGCAGGAGCAGGGGCTGGTCGTCGTCGACGACACCGGCATCCAGGTGACGGGCATGGGCTGGTACTTCGTGCGCGCCGTTGCGATGGTGTTCGACAAGTACCTGCAGGCCGATCGCAACCGCGCGCGCTTCTCGCGCATCATCTGAAGGCGCTGCGCCGCCGGTCTTCGCCGCCATGTCATTCGCGCTCGCCGTTTCGGCGCTCCTGATGGGGCTGGCCGGAGGACCGCACTGCATCGCCATGTGCGGCGCCGCCTGCGCCGGACTGACGCGCGCCGGGCGCGGCACGCCCGCCCGTTCGATGTGGGCCTTCCATGCCGGCCGTCTGGCCGGTTACTCGGCCGCCGGCGCCGCCGCGGCGTTCACCGTGCAGAGCCTGGGCTGGCTCACCGCCAACATGTCGGCCCTGCGCCCGGTCTGGACGCTGTTCCACCTGGCCGTGCTCGCGTGGGGGCTGATGCTCGTGACGCTGGCGCGCCAGCCGATGTGGGTCAGCAACGCGGGCCGCAGCGTGTGGACCCGCGTGCGGCCGATGGCCACCGCCCGCGGCGGCGTGTTCGCCACGGGCGTGCTGTGGGCGCTGATGCCGTGCGGCCTGCTGTACTCCGCACTGCTGGTCGCCTCGCTCAGCGGCGGACCGCTGGCGGGCGCGGCCTCGATGGCCCTCTTCGCCCTGGGCAGCGGCCTGTCGCTGGCGCTCGCGCCGGCGCTGCTGGCGCGCCTGGCGCAATGGGGCAACCGGTTGCGCGAGGACTGGGGCACCCGCGCCGCCGGTGCGCTGCTGGTGCTGGTCGCCGGCTGGGCGCTGTGGATGGACCTGTCGCACCGCATCGCGATGTGGTGCGCGACCTGAACGCCGCCTGCTGCGGTCAATCCAGCGTGACGCTCTCCAGGTAGTACGGCAGGCGGCACTCCCAGTGCAGTTCGCGCTCGATGCGCTGGCGCAGCGCATCGGCGGCCTGCGGCTCGCCGTGGGTGATGAAGGTCTGGCGCGGCGGCTTGGTGAAGCCGCCCAGCCAGCCCAGGATTTCGTCGGCATCGGCGTGCGCGGACAAGGTGTGGATCATGGCCACCTCGGCGCGCACCGGCACGTCCTCGCCGTGGATGCGCACCGTGGGCGCGCCGCTGGCCAGCGTCGCGCCGCGGGTGCCGCCGGACTGGAAGCCGGTCAGCAGGATGGTGTTGCGATGGTCGGGGGCGAACGCCTTGAGGTGATGCACCACCCGGCCGCCGGTGGCCATGCCGCTGGCGGCGATGATGATCATCGGCCCGTGCCTGGCGTTCAGCTGGCGCGACTCGTCCGGGGTGGTCACCACGTGGACGTGGGCGGCCATCGCGTCGCATTCCTCCACCGTCAGGCGCAGTTCGTCCACGTGCCGGTGATAGATCTCGGTGGCGTTGGCCGCCATCGGGCTGTTCAGGTACACCGGCAGCGGCGGGATCGCGCGCCGTTGCCGCAGCACGTGCAGCAGGTGCAAGAGGGCCTGGGTACGGCCCACGGCGAAGGCCGGGATCAGCACCATTCCGCCGCGCGCGACGGTGCGATTGATGACTTCGGCGAGCTGCTCCAGCGGGTCGCGGGCCTCGTGCCGGCGGTCGCCGTAGGTCGACTCCACGACCAGGTAGTCGGCGCCGGGCAGGCGCGCCGGCGGCCGCAGGATGGTGTCGTGCGGCCGGCCCAGGTCACCCGAGAAGAGCACCGCCCGCCCGCCGTCCTCGACCTGCGTGAACGCCGAGCCCGGCAGGTGGCCCGAGCGCGAGAAGCGCACCCGCAGGTCCTTGGTCGCCGGCCAGGCTTCGCCGAAATCGCGCGGCCGGAACAGCTTGAAGCAGCGCAGCGCGTCCTCGCGGGTGTAGAGCGGCAGCGCCGGCTTGTGCTTGGACATGCCGTGCCGGTTGAGGTATTCGGCCTCTTCCTCGAGCAGGTGGCCGGAGTCGGTGAGCAGGATGCGGCACAGGTCGAAGGTCGCCGGCGTGCAGTACACCGGCCCCGTGAACCCCTGGCGCGCCAGCAGGGGCACGTACCCGCTGTGGTCCAGGTGCGCATGCGTCAGGACCACGGCGTCGATGGCGGCCGCGGGCACCGGCAAGGGGCTCCAGTTGCGCAGCCGCAGCGGCTTGTAGCCCTGGAACAGCCCGCAGTCCACCAGCACCGTGCTGTGCGCCGAGCAATACGTAATGGGTCCAGGCGCTACAG
>CAVPTY010000043.1:0-8230 GCA_963708655.1 uncultured beta proteobacterium | reverse complement strand
GGATGCGGCCCAGGCTCGGCTTGAGCGTGAAGATGCCGCACCAGCCGGCGGGCAGCCGCAGCGAGCCGCCGATGTCGGTGCCGATGTGCAAGGGCCCGTAGCCGGCGGCCGCCGCCGCGCCCGCGCCCGAGCTCGAACCTCCCGGCGTGCGCGTCAGGTCCCAGGGATTGCGCGCGAGCTTGTGGAAGCTGGAGAGTCCGGAGGACAACATGCCGTAGTCCGGCATGGTGGTCTTGGCGATGAGCACGCCGCCCGACTCGCGCACCCGGGCCGCCGGCGGCGCGTCGGCGGCGGCCGGCGCGAGTCCGCTGGCCGCCGTGCCGAGCGGCAGCGGATCGCCGCGGGTGGCGAGGTTGTCCTTGATCGTGACCGGCACGCCGTCGAGCGGGCCCAGCGGCGCGCCGCGCAGCCAGCGTGCCTCGCTGGCGCGCGCCTGCTCCAGTGCGAGCTCCGGGCGCAGCAGGTACAGCGCCTGCAGCTTGTGCTCCCACAGCTCGACGTGGCCGAGCACGGCCTGGATCACTTCGACCGGCGAGAAGTCCCGCCGGCGGTAGCCGCCGATCAGCTCGGCGGCGGAGATTTCATGCAGGGCCGGCGAAGGTGTCGTCATTGCTCGGCCGATCATCAGACCCAGGCCAGGGCGGACAGCTCGTTCACGAAGACCGGCATGTCCTTCCACAGGCCCTTGAGGTTCTTGTTGGCGACGGTCACCCACTGCGGCTGGTACAGCCAGGCGAGCACCGCGTCCTCGGCCAGCAGGCGCTGGATCTCGCCGACGATCTTCTTGCGGTCCGCTTCGCGTGGCGAGGTCTTGTACTTCGTGTACAGGTCGTTGAACTTCGGCGACTCGTAGTTCCAGTAATAGCCCGGCTTGGCGAAGTTGCCGAGGTCGAACGGCTCGACGTGCGACACGATGGAGAGGTCGTAATTCCTGTTGCCGTAGACGCCGCTCAGCCACTGCGCCCATTCGACGTTCTGCAGCTTCACGTTGATGCCGACCTTGGCGAGCTGGGAGGCGATCACCTCGCCGCCCTGGCGCGCGTACGGCGGCGGGGGCAGCACCATGGTCAGCTCCAGCGGCGTGGTGACGCCGGCTTCCTTCAGCAGCGCCCTGGCCTTGTCCGGGTTGTACGGATTCACGCCGGTGGTGTCGACGTAGCCGAACGCGCCGGGCACGTAATGGCTGCCGATGGGCGCGCCGTAGCCGTCGCCGGCACCCTGGATCACCGCCTTGCGGTCGATCGCCGCGTTGATGGCCCGGCGCACCCTCACGTCGTCGAGCGGCTTCTTCTTGTTGTTGATCGCCAGCACCGTCTTGGCGCGCGAGCCCGAGACGACCACCTGGAACTTCGGGTTGCCCTTGAACTGCGGCACGCTGCGCGGCGACACGCGCGGGAAGGCGTCGACGTCGCCGGCCAGCAGGGCCGCGACCTGCGCCGCCGGCTCGGAGATGAAGCGGAAGGTGGCGCGCCTGATCTTCGCCTTGCCCCGGTCGCGGTAGCCGTCCCACCCGGTCAGCGTGACCGACGATCCCTTGCTCCAGTTCTCCAGCCGGTACGGGCCGGTGCCGACCGGCTTGGTCGCGTTGCTGTCCACGCTCTTGGGCTCGACGATCACGGCCGTCGCCTGCCCCATCAGGAACAGGAAGTCGGGGTCCAGCTCCTTGTTGACGATGACCACGGTGTCGTCGTCCACCGCCTGCACCGTCTCCATGCTCGCGAAGGTGCGCTTGTCCTTGTTGGTGCTCTTCTCGGCCCCGGCGCGCTCGAACGCGAACTTCACCGTGCGGGCGTTGAACGGCTCGCCGTTGTGGAACTTGACGCCCTTGCGCAGGCGGAACGTGTAGGTGCGCAGGTCCGGCGAGACTTCCCAGCTCTCGGCCAGCAGCGGCGACACGCTGCCGTCCGAGTTGATCCTGGTGAGCGTTTCGTAGACGTTGTAGAGGGTGATTTCCGCGATCGCCGACGCGGCATTGGCCGTCGGGTCCAACCCCGGCGGCTCGAGCGCCATGGCCAGCACCACCGCATCCTTGCGGCCCTGCGCCAGGACCGGCGTGGAAACCGCCAGCGGCACGCTGGCCAGCGCGGCCAGCGAGGCCGTGTGCGTGAGAACGGTGCGTCGCTTCAACATGGTGCTTGACTCCAGGCATGAAAAGCCCCGCCGGGGGTGAGACCGATCATGGCCGAGATTATCGCGCGGTGAGAAGCGGGAGCTTCCCGTCGGCGGCGGGCGCCGCACGAGGCGGCGGCTCGGGCTTGGGCACCGCCTCGAGCAGCGTGCGCGTGTAAGGGTGTTCGGCCGCGCGGAACAGCCGCTGCGGCGGTCCCTGTTCCACGATGCGCCCCTGCCAGAGCACCGCGACGTCGTCGCACAGATGGTGCACCACGGCCAGGTCGTGGCTGATCAACATGTACGTGATGCCGAACTGCGCCTGCAGGTCCTGCATGAGATTGAGCACCTGCGCCTGCACCGACACGTCCAGCGCGCTCACCGGTTCATCGGCGACGATCAGGCGCGGGCGCGTGATCAGGGCACGCGCGATCGCGATGCGCTGGCGCTGGCCGCCCGAGAACTCGTGCGGGTACTTGCCGAGGTCGTTGGCGCGCAGCCCCACGGAGTCGAGCGCCTCGGTGGCCCGCCGCCGCTGCTCGGCGCGCGTCGTGTCGCCCTGGGCCGCCAGCGGCTCGGTGACGATGCGCTCCACGGTCTGGCGCGGATCGAGCGATCCGTAGGGATCCTGAAACACCATCTGGATGTCGCGGCGGGCCTGGCGCAGCTCCTCCCGCGGCAGCCCATGCAGGTCGCGGCCGAGCAGCTTCACGCTGCCGGAAGTCGGGTGGTCCAGCGCCATCACCAGCCGCGCCAGCGTGGACTTGCCGGACCCCGATTCGCCCACGATTCCCAGGCTGCGGCCGGCCTCGATCGTGAAGCTCACGCCGTTGAGCGCCTGCACCACGGGATGCGGCGTGAACAGCTTCTCGCGCGGCATGAGGTAGTGCCGCACCAGGTTCTCCACCTGCAACAGCGGTGCCATACCTGGTGCACCCTTGGGCCTTCGGCCCTGTCCCTCCGAGAGGGAATTCGCCCCTTCGGGCGGCCGGGCGGGGCTCATGCGGCCACTCCCTCGCGGCGGGCCGCCGCGACGGCCTCCAGCCGGATGCAACGGGCCTGATGCCCGGGCTCCACCGTTGCCGGCGGCGGCACGGTGACGTGGCATTCGGGAATGGTGAAGCTGCAGCGCCCGGCGAACGGGCAGCCCGGCGGCAGGTCGACCAGCTCCGGCACGGTGCCGGCGATGGTCACGAGCCGCTTGCCCTTGGCCGTCCCCAGCGCCGGCCGCGCCGCGAACAGGCCCAGCGAGTACGGGTGGATGCGGTGCGCGAACACCGAGTCGGTCGGGCCGCTCTCGACCACGCTGCCGCCGTACATCACCATCATCCGCCGCACGTTCTGCGCGATCACGCCCAGGTCGTGGGAGATCAGCATCAGCGCCATGCCGCGCTCGGCGACGAGGTCGCGGATCAGGTCCAGGATCTGGCGCTGGATCGTCACGTCCAGCGCCGTGGTCGGCTCGTCGGCGATCAGCAGGTCCGGGCCGCACGCCAGCGCCATCGCGATCGTGATGCGCTGGCGCTGCCCGCCGGAGAACTGGTGCGGATAGGCGTCGATGCGCCGTGCCGGGTCGGGAATGCCCACCCGGTCCAGCAGTGCGATCGCCTCCTTGCGCGCCGCTGCCGCCGACATGCCACGGTGCAGCCGCAGCGGCTCCGCCACCTGGCGGCCGATGCTGTGCACCGGATTGAGTGCCGTCATCGGCTCCTGGAAGATCATGCCGATGCGGTCGCCGCGGATGCTGCACAGCTCGCGATCGCTCTGGCCGACCAGCTCCTGCCCCTCGAAGCGGATGCTGCCGGTGAGCTGCGCGTTGTCCGGCAGCAGGCCGATCAACGCCATGACCGTGATCGACTTGCCGCAGCCGGACTCGCCCACCAGCCCCAGCGTCTCGCCCCGCTCCAGGGAAAAGCTCACGTCGCGCACGGCGTACGCCGGGCCGCGATGGGTCTGCAGTCGCACGTGCAGGTGGTTGACCTCGAGCAGCGGCATCGGCGGTTCTTCACCGTTTGCGGGCGAGCCGCGGATCGAACAGGTCGCGCAGGCCGTCGCCGAGCAGGTTCAGGCCGAGCACCGCCAGCGCGATCGCGACGCCGGGAAAGACGGCGAGCAGCGGCGCCTGGAACATCAGCGTCTGCGCCTCGGCCAGCATGCGGCCCCACGAGGGCTGCGGCGGCTGGGTGCCGAGCCCGAGGTAGGACAGCGCCGCCTCGGCGAGGATGGCGATGGCGAAGCGGATGGTCGCCTGCACGATCAGCACCGACACGATGTTCGGCAGCACGTGCTCCATCGTGATCGAGAAGGCGTTCTTGCCGCAGGCGCGCGCCGCCAGCACGAACTCGCGCGACCAGACGGCGTTGGCCGAGGCGCGGGTGATGCGCGCGAAAGTCGGGAATGTTGTAGATGCCGATGGCGATGATCGCGTTCACCATCCCGGGCCCGAACACCGCCGTCAGCATGATCGCGGACAGGATGGCCGGGAACGCGAAGCCGAAGTCCGCCAGCCGCATGATGATTTCCTCGACCCAGCCGCGCCTGGCGGAGGCGACCAGGCCGAACGCGGTGCCAACGACCAGCCCGATGCCGACGGCGATCACGCCGACGACGATCGACGAGCGGGCGCCCACCAGCAGCAGCGACGCCACGTCGCGGCCGTAGGCGTCGGTGCCGAACCAGTATGTCGCATCCGGCGGCAGCAGCTTCAGGCCCATGTCGATCTCATAGGGCGAGTGCGGGGTCCAGACCAACGACAGCAGCGCGGCCAAGACCAGCAGCAGAGCTCAGCACCGAGCCGACCACGAAGCTGCGGTGCGAGAGCGCGCGGCGCCAGAAGCCGGGGCCGTGGACCGGCAGAGGAACTGCGACGGGGACGGCGCTCATGCTCGGGTGCTCAGATGTCGCTGGCTTTCACCCGCGGGTCGATGGCGGCGTACAGCAGGTCGACGACGAAGTTGACGATGACGACCATCGCGGCCAGCAGCATCACGCAGTTGCGCACCACGATCAGGTCGCGGTTGGAGATCGACTGGAAGATCAGCCGGCCCAGGCCCGGCAGGTAGAACACGCTCTCGACCACGATGGTGCCGGCGAGCAGCTCGGCGAACTGCAGGCCCATGATCGTGATGACCGGGATCATCGCGTTGCGCAGGACATGGCGCCACAGGGTTGCGGTGCGCGACACGCCCTTGGCGCGGGCCGTGCGCACGAAGTCCTCGCGCAGGACCTCCAGCACGGCCGAGCGGGTGATGCGCGCGAGGATCGCCGACTGCACCACGGCCAGCGAGATCGCCGGCAGCAGCAGCGCCTTGATGCCTTCGAGGATGCCTTCCTCCCAGCCGGGAAAGCCGCCGGCGGAGAACCACTTGAGGTGCACCGAAAAGAGCAGGATCAGCAGGATGGCGAACCAGAAGTTGGGGATCGCGATGCCGATCTGCGAAAGCCCCATCACGCCGACGTCGCCCAGCTTGTTGTGGTGCGCGGCTGCGTAGATGCCGGCGGCCAGGGCGACGACCGACGTCAGCGTCATTGCCATCAGCGCCAGCGGGACGGTGAGGGAGAGCCGTTCGAGCACCAGTTCGGACACCGGCGTGCTGTAGGTGTAGCTCAGGCCCAGGTCGCCGGTCAGCATGCCGCCGACCCAGTCCCGGTAGCGCTGCAGCGGCGCGCGGTCCAGTCCGAGCTTGGCCGCCAGCGCCTGTACCGCCTCGGGCGGCGCGTCGGGCCCCATCAGGATCTGCGCCGCGTTGCCCGGGAGGATCTCCAGCACCAGGAACACGAGCACCGAGGCGCCTGCCAGCGTCGCGATCAGGGTGATCAGGCGCTTGAAGAGGAAAATGCTCATGCCGGCGCGGATAATGCCAGAAGTGCAGAGCTGTATTCGAGAGAGCGTGACGCCATGGCATTGATGATTACCGACGAGTGCATCAACTGCGACGTGTGCGAACCCGAGTGCCCCAACGAGGCGATCTCGCTCGGCCCGGAGATCTACCAGATCGATCCCGGCCGCTGCACCGAGTGCGTCGGACATTTCGACGAGCCGCAGTGCGTGCAGGTCTGTCCCGTCGCGTGCATTCCCGTGGATCCCGCCCACGTCGAGAGCCGCGACTCGCTGTGGCGCAAGTACCAGCGCCTGACCGGCAAGCCGGAGACCGGCACGCCCGAAGCCGCGGCGGCGCCGGATGCCGCAACGGCCAGGCCCTGACGCGCGCTCAGCCGCCGGATTTCTTCGCTTTCCCCGCCTTCTTCGAAGGCTTCGCCTCGCCCGGTTTCTTCGGCGAAACGGCCCTGAAGTGCGCCGGCTTCTTCGCCACCGCCATCGACCGGGTGCGGTCGCCCTGGTCCGCCGATCTTCGGCCTGCGGCGGCGGCATGTAGGCCGGCGCGGCCTTGGCTTCCTCCTTCAGCCGCGCCTTTTCCATCTCGTCGGCCAGCTTCGCGTCGCGCCGTGCGGCGCTGCTGGTCTGCGCGCGCTGGCCGGCGTCGCGCGCGTCCTCCGCCGGCACCTCCTTGCCGCCCGGACAGGGCTGCTGGCTGTAGGTGTCGCCGCAGCGCCAGACGGCCTGGCCGGCGGCCGGGATGCTCCAGCCGGCCACGCAGGCCAGCAGGCACAGCACGCGCAAGGGACGGAACATGGTGGACTCTCCTGGTGGTGGGCGTTTAGGGCCTGTGAACAGGCCCTAGACCCCTTCCGGCCGCGGCGGCTTGGCGCGCGGCGGCTTGCTGGTATGGACCAGCAAGGTGGCTTTTTCCATCTCGCCGGCCAGCATGGCCGGAAAGGCCTTGAGCGTGCGGGCGATGCAGTCCTCGATCGCCGTGCGCTGCTCGGGCGCCGGCTTCCTCAGCACCCAGTCGACCACCTCTGACTTCACGCCCGGATGGCCGATGCCCAGCCGCAGGCGCCAGTAGTCGCCGCTGCCCAGTTGGGCGTGGATGTCTCGCAGGCCGTTGTGCCCGGCGTGGCCGCCGCCGAATTTCAGTTTCGCCTGGCCCGGCACGATGTCGAGTTCGTCGTGCGCCACCAGGATTTCCTCCGCAGCGATCTTGTAGAAGCGCGCCAGGGCGGCCACGGAGCGGCCCGAAACGTTCATGAAGGTCTGCGGCTGCAGCAGCCAGAAGGTGTGGCCGTGCAGGGTGGCGCGCGCCATGCGGCCGTGGTATGCCTTCTCCGGCACGAGCGCAAGCTTGAGCTCGCGCGCGAGCGCGTCCACCCACCAGAAGCCGGCGTTGTGACGCGTCGCTTCGTACTCGGGGCCGGGATTGCCCAGCCCGACGAACAGTCTGATCATGGGGCGGGATTATCCGGCGCAAAAAGCAAACGGCCCGCCGGAGGACGGGCCGTCGTTGCCGGGGCTGGCGGATTACTTCTTCTTGGCCGGCTTGGCATCGGCCTTCGGCGCGACCTTGGCTTCGGCCTTCGGCGCGGCCTTGGCATCGGCGGCCGGGGCTGCAGCAGCAGCCGGAGCGGCTTCCGCGCCTTCGGCGACCGCCGCGCCGGCGTCTTCACCGCCGACCACGACGACCGACACCAGCACCGGGTTCGGCTTGCCGCGGGTGACGGCCGTCACGCCCTTGGGCAGGGTGATGTCGTTCAGGTGCAGCGACATGCCCTTCTTCAGGGAGGACAGGTCGACCTCGATGAACTCGGGCAGGTCGCTCGGGAAGCAGGAGATGTCGATCTCGGACATGACCGGGTTCACGACGCAGTTGTCGAACTTGACGGCCTGCGACTCGTCCGCCTTCACGTAGTGCAGCGGCACCTTCATGTGCAGGCGGGTCTTGGCGTCCACGCGCTGGAAGTCGATGTGCAGCACCTGCGGCTTGAACGGGTGCACCTGCACGTCGCGCAGCAGCACCTTGCCTTCCTTGCCGTTCAGTTCCATGTCCAGGATGGTGGAATGGAAGGCTTCCTTCTTGAGGGCGTGCCACAGGGCGTTGTGATCCAGTTCGATCAGCTGCGGCTCGCCCGAGCCCCCGTACACGATGCCCGGCGTCTTGCCGGTATTGCGGAGACGGCGGCTCGCACCCGTGCCCTGCTTGGCGCGCTCGAAAGCGACGAATTTCATGATTCACTCCAGTTGAAGCCCACCGCGACCAGTGCGGCTCCGTTGCAAAAAAGGGCC
>CAVPTY010000042.1:0-10843 GCA_963708655.1 uncultured beta proteobacterium | reverse complement strand
GCAATCGATGCCTGGTTGGCGGTTCCAGCGGTGGTGATCGAGGAACCCGCGCCAGTCGCAGCATCGGCACAAGTCGAGGAACCCGCGCGGCGCGGGCTGTTCCGGCGCGCCCTGGCCCGCACCGGCGCGGGGCTGGGCAATCTGCTGCTCGGCCGCAAGGCCATCGACGCCGAGCTCTACGAAGAGCTTGAAACCAGCCTGCTGATGGCCGACATGGGCGTCGAAACGGCCAGCACCGTGATCGCCGAACTCACCGCGCGGGTCAAGCGGCGCAATCTGGGCGATGCCCAGGCGCTGCGGGGCGAACTGCGGACGCTGCTCCTGGAGCTGCTCGAACCCTGTCAGCGGCCCCTGGTTATCGATCGCCAGAAACCCTTTGTGATGCTGGTGGTGGGTGTCAACGGCGTCGGCAAGACCACCACGATCGGCAAGCTGGCGCACCGCCTGCAATCCGAGGGTCGCACGCTGATGCTCGCCGCCGGCGACACCTTCCGCGCGGCTGCGGTGGAGCAGTTGCAGGCCTGGGGCAAGTGCCCACGGTGATGGACTGCTACCGCGCGCTCGGCGTGCTGCACCAGATGTACAAGCCGGTGCCCGGGCGTTTCAAGGACCACATCGCGATCCCGAAGGTCAACGGCTACCAGTCGCTGCACACGACGCTGGTCGGCCCGGCGGGCGTGAACGTCGAGTTCCAGATGCGCACCGAGGCGATGCACCTGATCGCCGAATCCGGCGTCGCGGCGCACTGGCTCTACAAGGCCGACCACCCGACCGAGGGCGCCGAGGGCCTGGGCACCAAGTGGCTGCAGTCGCTGCTGGACATCCAGCACGAGACGCGCGACGCCGCGGAGTTCTGGGACCACGTCAAGATCGACCTGTTTCCCGACGCCGTCTACGTGTTCACGCCCAGGAGCCAGATCATGGCGCTGCCGCGCGGGGCCACCGTGGTCGACTTCGCGTATGCGATCCACAGCGACGTCGGCGACCGCACCGTCGCCGCCAAGATCAACGGCGTGCAGGTGCCGCTGCGCACCGAGCTGAAGAACGGCGACGTGGTGGAAGTGGTCACCGCGCCGGTGTCGACGCCGAACCCGGCCTGGCTCGGCTTCGTGCGTACCGGCCGCGCCCGCTCCAAGATCCGGCACCACCTGAAGTCGCTGGCCCAGGCCGAGTCGCAGGAGCTGGGGGAGAAACTGCTGGCGCAGGCGCTGCGCGCCGAGGGACTGGAAAAGCTGCCGCAGGACGACGAGGAACACCATCCGATCTGGGAGAAGCTGCTGCGCTTCACCGGCAACCGCACCCGGGCCGAGCTGCTGACCGATATCGGGCTGGGCAAGCGCATCGCCAGCATCGTCGCCAAGCGGCTGGTGACCATGCTCGCCGAGCGCGGGGAAAAGCCTGACCAGTTGCTGATCACGCGCGAGCGCTACACGGCGCACGAGAACGTCTCGCAGGGCGAAGTCACGCTGGACGGCAGCGAGAACGCGTCGGTGCAGTTCGCGACCTGCTGCCGGCCGGTGCCGGGCGACCGGATCCTCGGCTACCTCGGCCGCGGCGAAGGGCTGGTGGTGCATTGCGACGAGTGCGCGGTGGCGCGGCGGCTGCAGAGCCGCGATCCGGAACGCTTCATCGGCGTGGAATGGGCGGACGAGCCGGTGCGGCCGTTCGAGGCCAGCGTGCTGGTCACCGTGACCAACGGCAAGGGCGTGCTGGCGCGGGTCGCCGTCGCGGTCGCCAGCGCCGAGGCTGACATCACCCACGTCGACATGGGCGACGAGCGGGCGCAGGACGCCACCGACCTGCGCTTCGTGATCGCCGTGCGCGACCGCGCGCACCTGGAGTCGGTGATGCGCACCTTGCGGCGCACGCCCTCGGTGATGAACGTGCAGCGCGCTGGCGCCGGCGGCAACGCCTAGGCCGGCGGCAAGGGCTGGGCCGGTGCGGCGCCCGGCGCCGGGTAGCTCACCTCCAGCACCTCGATCTCCTGCACCCCGGCCGGTGTCGCGAGCTTCACGACGTCGCCTTCATGCGCCTTGAGCAGCGCCCGCGCGATCGGCGAGATCCAGCTGACCTGCCCTTGCGCGCTGTCGGCCTCGTCGATGCCCAGGATGGTGACCGTGCGCTCCTGCCCCGACGGCTCGGCGTAGGTCACGGTCGCGCCGAAGAACACCTGGTCGCGGCCGTGGTGCACCGACGGATCGGTCACTTCGGCGATCTCGAGCCGCTTGGTCAGGAACCGGATGCGGCGGTCGATCTCGCGCAGCCGCTTCTTGCCGTACAGGTAATCGCCGTTCTCGGAGCGGTCGCCGTTGCTCGCCGCCCAGTGCACCACTTCGACCACCTGCGGGCGCTCCTCGTCGATCAGCTGCATCAGTTCCGCGCGCAGCCGCGCATATCCTTGCGGGGTGATGTAGTTCTTGCCGCCGGCGGCCGGCGCCGTCTCGACGCTGACCTCGTCGTCGGCGTCGTCGCGCTCCCTGGTGAACGCCTTGTTCATTGCCCCAAGCATAGCCGCGTGCGCGTCCTGCGGCCTGCTTCTCCTACAGCGGCATGGACGCTCTCCTACGCCCGCCGCCGTGCGGTTGGGGCACAGTCGGATGCAAGGAGCCGCGCGGGTTTCCGTTTCGCTGCGCCGGTGCTGACCGCCGGCCAGCCTCCATGAAGGATGAACATGAGTTTGCAGGCGCAAGTGGGCCGGTCCCCGGCGGGAGAATCGCGGTGTCCGTAACAGCCGAGCAATCGATGGCGCCAGCGGGCAGCACCGCCGTTCGCAAGGGGCGCCTGGCCGCGGAGTCCGCCCGTTACGGCGTGCTGCGCCGGCTGGCGCCTTCCCTGAAGCACGACATGGTGGTCAACCTGCAGGCGGTCGCGATGATGGCCGAGGTGCTGAACGCGCGGCTGGAGCGCGGCTCGCCGGCGCCGTCCGAGTTCCAGGCCAGCATCTCCAAGCTGAACCGGCTGGCGCGCGACGCGGTGATGAACTGCCTGAAGGTGGCCGCCTGGATCCAGCCGGTCGAGGACGAAGGCATCCGCCTGCCGCAAGGCGTCGACGAGTGCCTGGCGCTGCTGGCCAGCAACTTCAACTTCCGCGGCTTCAGCGTCGCCAAGGAAGTCGCCGAAACCAATTTCGAGGTGTCGCGCGTGGCGCTGCGGCACCTGCTCACGGCCACCTTGATCACGTTGACCGACGCCGCGCCAGGACCCTGCGAGGTGCGGGTGAAGGCCGAGGTCGTGGGCGGGATGGCGCAGATCACGGTGCGGGTCGCACCGCGCCCGGACGCAGAAGGCCTGCCGTTCGAGCCGAGCTACCGGCAGCTCGAATGGGCGGACGTGCAGGCGCTGGCGGAAGCCGAAGCCGTGGAGCTCGTGCGCAGCGCCGAGCAGGTGCAGTTTCACATGCCGAGGGCGGTCGCGACGGCGCCGCTGCAGATCGCGCCGCTCTGAGCCAGCGGCGTCGGCGCCACGAGCGCCGGCTCACGGCGCCAGGTGCCGGTCGATGAAGTTTTCCAGCTCCTCGATCGGCAGCGGCTTGCAGAACAGGTAGCCCTGGTATTCGAGGCACCCTTGCTGCGCGAGGAAGTCGCGCTGCTCGCGCGTTTCCACCCCTTCGGCGATGACGCTGAGTCCCAGGCTCTGCGCCAAACCGATGATGGTGCGGGCGATGGCGGCGTCGTTGGCGTCGGTCAGGATGTCCTTGACGAACGCCTTGTCGATCTTGAGCTGGTCCAGCGGCAGGCGCTTGAGGTAGGACAGCGACGAATACCCCATGCCGAAATCGTCGAGCGACAGGGTCACGCCCATGTCCTTGAGGCTGCCCATCTTGGCGACCGTCACCTCGATGCCTTCGGCCAGCAGGCTTTCCGTGAGCTCCAGCTTCAGCTTGTGCGGGGCGATGCCGGCGTCGGCGATCGCCGTCATCACCTCGTCGACGAAGTCGGGATGGCGGAACTGGCGCACGCTCACGTTCACCGCGATGCTCAGGTGCCGGCGGTCCGGCCGCTTGGCCCATTGCGCCAATTGTGCGCAGGCCTGCTCCAGCACCCAGCGGCCGATCGGGATGATCAGCGAGGTTTCCTCGGCCGTGGAGATGAAGTCGGCCGGCGCCACCAGGTCGCGGTGCGGGTGCCGCCAGCGCAGCAGCGCTTCCACGCCCGACATGCGGCCGTCGGCTCCCACCTGCGGCTGGTAGTCGATCAGGAACTGGTTCTCGCGCCAGGCCTGGCGCAGGTCGGTCGCCAGCGTCGCGTTGGCCGTCGCCACCGCCTGCATCTCCGGGTCGAAGAAGCAGACGGCGTTGCGCCCCGCGTTCTTGGCCTGGTACATCGCCAGGTCCGCCTGCTTGAGCAGCTCGCTCACGGTCCACGGCGCGCGCCCGAACAGGGTCACGCCGATGCTGCAGGTGCTGTGGTGCAGGTGACCCGAAAGCACGTACGGCTCGCCCAGCTTGCCCAGGATGCGCTCGCTCACGGCGTGGGCGGCGGCGCTCGGGTCGAGCGGCTTGTAGTGGTTGTTCTCCAGCAGGATCACGAACTCGTCGCCGCCCAGCCGCGCCACGGTGTCGCCGCGATGCACGCAGGAACGCAGCCGCTCGGCGACCTGCTGCAGCAACTGGTCGCCCTTCTGGTGGCCCAGCGTGTCGTTGAGCACCTTGAAGTTGTCCAGGTCGATGAACATCAGCGCGCCTTCGCGCGGGCGCTCGTTGTCCGAGAGCGCGTGGTGCAGCCGGTCCAGCAGCAGCTGGCGGTTCGGCAGCCGGGTCAGCGGGTCGTAGAAGGCGAGATACTGGATCTTCTCCTCCGCCGTCTTGCGCTCGGTGATGTCGCGCCCCACCGCCACCCAGTGGGTGAGCCGGCGCGCCTCGTCCCACACCGGGGACACCTCGAGGTCGACCCAGAACGGCTCGCCGTTCTTCTTGTAATTGATGAGGTCCACGCGCGCCGGTTGCCACTGCTCCATCGCGGCTCTGATGCGGTCGAGCTCGCGCCGCTGCGTGTCCGGCCCCTGCAGCAGGCGCGGCGTGCGGCCGAGCACCTCCTCGCGGCGGTAGCCGGTGCGCCGCTCGAACGCCTCGTTGACGAACACGATGCGCGGACCCGGTTCGTTGAACGGCCCCGCCTCCGTGATGAT
The DNA here is from genome assembly GCA_963708655.1 of uncultured beta proteobacterium. Taxonomy (GTDB): domain Bacteria; phylum Pseudomonadota; class Gammaproteobacteria; order Burkholderiales; family Burkholderiaceae_C; genus Ramlibacter. The sequence goes on along the minus strand of CAVPTY010000042.1, from coordinate 5,716 downwards.
GACGACGTCGTTGAGCCGCGCGATGCTGCTCTCCAGCAGCCGCAAATGCTCCTGCGCCTTGTGGCGCGCGGTCACGTCGCGCAGGTGCACGGCCAGGCCGCCCCCGAACGGATAGCCGCGCGCCTCGATGCGCGCCGACAGCCGCGCGTCGAGTTCCTCCACCTCCAGCACCTCGCCGCTGCCCATGCTGCGCCGGAACGCCTCCTCGAGCCTGATCCACACGGTCTTCTGGAAGCAGCTCCAGATGGCGCGGCCCAGCAGCTCGGCGGCGTCCCGCCCCAGGAGCTTTTCCGCCTGTTCGTTGACGTAGGTGAAGCGGCCTTCGCGGTCGACGGTGGCGAAGGCCTCGCCGCTGCTCATCGCGCCGCCCATGCTCACGTTGTGGCGCAGCAGGGTGCCGACCCGGTGGCCCCGGGGCGAGATCTCCTGCAGCGCGCCCTCGATGCGCACGATCCGGCCGGCGTCGTCGCGCACCGCGTGGCCGATGGTCCGCACCCACAGGCGCCGCCCTTGCAGCGTGAGGATCTGCATCTCCTCGTCGAAGGGCTCGCCGGTCGTGGCGCAGGCGGCAACCAGCGCCTCGATCTGCTCGCGCCATTCGGGCGCGTACAGCGAAAACGCTTGGCTGCGCGGCGGCGTGTAGCCGGGCAGGGCCTCGTGGATCGCGGCCAGCTGCTCCGACCACTCCAGCCGGTCGCGTGCCAGGTCCAGCGTCCACACGCCGACGAACGCCGCCCGTTCGAGCAGCTTCAGCAGCGTGCGGACCTGTTCGAGCCGGGTCTTGTCCGTCTGGTCGGGTGCGAGCGTCATGTCTGGGTGCGGATCGTAGGGCCGCCCGGGATTCTCCGCTGCATCCGGTAGGCAGCCTCCTACGCCACGACGGGGGCTCGTCCGGATGTGCGGCGGCAAGCTCACCCGTAGAGTCAGACAACACCCCGGCCCCGACCTGATCCCCCGACCCGAGCTCCCGTGCACCTCCAAGCCTACGTCATCGAGGACAACCCGACCATTCGCGAGAACCTCGTCGGCACGCTCGAGGAACTCACGTCCGTCCGGGTGGCGGGCATGAGCGCCACCGAGGACGAGGCGATCGGCTGGCTCGAAGCCAACCCGGAACTCTGGGACCTCGTCATCGTCGACCTGTTCCTCAAGCAGGGCAGCGGTATCCACCTGGCCGAGCGCATCTCCCGGCGCCGGCCGTCGCAGAAGATCGTCGTCTTCAGCAACTACATCAATCCCAGCGTGCGCAAGCGCTGCGCCCAGATCGGCGTCGACGCGGTGTTCGACAAGTCGACCGAGATCGACGCGCTGGTCGATTATTGCGCCCACCACTGCTTTCGGGTAGGACAGGCCCATCGCGAAGCCGCGTGAGCCGCCAGCCCGCGGCCGGCGATTTCCAACGCCGTCGCGCGCGCCGGCATCTGCAGCGGCCTAGCGCCACCGCGCCGCCGGTGCCGCCGTCCGGCCGATAACCCGGCTTGGCCCACGGACATATGGGCGCCGCAAGACGAAGCTGGGCCGGATCGCGACGATAGGCGCCCGTGACGTACCCCGACCTGCCCGTCTCTCCCTGCTGCGACATCGAGCAAGGCTGCGTGTTTTCCAAGGCGCTCCTGGCGCGCACCGCCACTTGCGAGCTCGCGCGCCGCCTGTGCGCAGACGAGCACGAGGTGCTGGCGTGCAGCTTGCCGGCCGCGCGCGAACGCTGCGGGTCGCTGGCCACGCTGCTCCACGAGCGGGCCCGGACCGCCCTGCGGCTGCCGCCACCCGGCAAGCCCCTGATCCACGTCCACGCCTTGCGGCTGCAGTGCAGCGGGTTGGCGGCGCTGCAGCAGGTGGTGGTCGCGCCCGACGCCGACGTGCACCGCCTGCTGACCGGCGCGCAGCAGCAACATGGCAGCCTGGCCGACTTGCCGTGGGAGCCGCTGGTGGCGGCGGCAGCCACCTGGCAACCGCGGCGCCGAACGCGGTCGGCAGCCGGGCCCGCGCCTGCCGACTGACGGCACGGCGCGGCTTCACGGCTTCTCAGCCCCTGACGCCGTGGCGCGAGCGCCTGGTGCGGCCGATCAGCGCCAGGCATCGCTCGCGCAGCGCGCGCAAGGCGGCGCGTTGCCGTCGCAGCAGGTGCGCGATGCCGTCACCGGTGCGGCGGCACAGCGCCTGCATCAGCTGCGAATGCACCAGCGCGATGTCCATGATGCTGGCGGCGAGCTGCGGCAGCGCGCCGGTGCACGCGCCCATGCCGGCGAGCTGGCGGTTCAGAAGCCGGTAGCGCGCCGCGTCGACGCGGCCTTGCTCCACCTGCTCGAGATCGGCCTCGTAGAGTTCGAGCCGCGCCAGCAGGTCGAAGGCGAGCGGCGAAGGGTCGATGTGGCGGACTGACGACATGACGGAATCCCTGACGGTCCGAAGACCTCCATTTGCACCAATGCAATGCGTGTTGGACCGCGCCTCGCGCGCCAGGTTCAGCCATTCAGGGAAACCCCTGAGGGCCGTGGTCGGGGTTTTCCCGCCATGAGCGCGCAAGCGGCGGCCGCTGGTCCAGAATTGGAGCCGCCTTCCCGCCGAAGAGACACGGGCGGGCCGTGAAACTCCTTGAATGCCGCATGGCATGTGGCGCCCCACCTCGGGGGCGCCTTTTTTTTGGCATCCGCGCGCGGCCTTCCTGCTGCCGGGCCGTGCGGCGCTGGCCGTCATGGACTTGCGCGACCTCCGACGCCACGGCGCGGTGCCGGCCGACCCGGCCGTGGCCGGCGTCGTCGCACAGTGAGGGCTCCAGAGTAAAGGACATCAACCATGAAGCAGATCAAGACCCGTCTCCTGTGGCCGGCCCTCGCCGTCGCCATCTCCGCGCTGTCGGTGCAAGCCCAGGCGCAGACCAGTACCACCGAACGTGACCGGGGCGTGCCGGGCGTCAACGTCGACGTCGGCAAGAACGCCTCCGACAAGGGCCTGCCCGGCGTGGAAGCCAACGTCGGCAAGGACGGCGACCAGAAGAACGTGGACGTGGACGTGGGCAACGCCCGCAACGACCGCGACGTGAACGTCGATACTCGTGCTTCCGGCGCGTCCGGCAGCATGGACACGACGACCCGCAGCCCCCGCGCCGACCGCAACTGAGCGGCTGCGGCCTGTGCGGCGTGAGCTGCGGCTCGCGCAGTGCGGGGCGCACAGCACCAGGGCTTGCGTCATTGCCGACGCAAGCCCTTTATTTTTTGCGGCGACGGCGGCGATGCGGCCGTGACAGGTTGGCGCGGCTGAACCACAATGGGCGTTTCACTGAACGCGGAGATCCCCGATGCGCTACGTCGCGCCTGAAACGCTGGATGCCGCGCTGGGCCTGCTGGCCGACGCCGGCGGCACGGCGCGCGTGCTGGCCGGCGGCACCGACCTGCTGGTCCAGCTGCGCGCCGGGCGCGTCGCGCCCACGCTGCTCGTCGACATCAAGCGCATCCCCGAACTGCGATCGCTGGAGCCTTGCGACGGCGGCTGGCGCATCGGGGCCGCCGTCACGGGCATGGAACTGATCGAACACGAGCCGTTCGCGGCCGCATGGCCGGGCATCGTCGATGGCGTGCGCATGATCGGCTCGATCCAGGTCAAGGGACGCGCGACGCTGGGCGGGAATCTGTGCAACGCCTCGCCGGCGGCCGACGGCGTGCCGGCGCTGATCGCCGCCGGCGCCCTGGCGACCCTGGCCGGCCCCGCCGGCCGCCGCGAAGTGCCGGTCGAGCAGATCGCCACCGGCCCCGGCCGCACCTGCCTCGCGCCAGGCGAGCTCCTGCTCTCCTTCCGGCTGGCGGCCCGGCCGGCCGGATCGGGCGACGCCTACCTGCGTTTCACGCCGCGCACGGAGATGGACATCGCCGTGGTCGGCGCGGGCGTCAACCTCACCGTCGACGGCGCCGGTGTCTGCCGCCAGGCACGGGTGAGCCTCGGCGCCGTGGCCGATCGCGCGCTGCTGGTGCCGCAGGCCGCCGCCGCCCTGGTCGGGACCGAGCTCGACGACGCGGCCCTGCAACGGCTGGCCGAGGCGGCGAGCGCCGCCTGCCGGCCGATCGACGACAAACGCGGCACCCGCGAGTTCCGCACCCGGGTCGCCGGCGTGCTGGCCCGCCGGGCCGCCCAGCGGGCGCTGGAGCGCGCAAGGAGATCCTGCTGATGGCGAAGAATCATGTGGTCGCCACCGTCAACGGCGACCGGAGGGAATTCCTCTGCGACACCGACCAGACCCTGCTGCAGGTGCTGCGCGACGAGCTGGCGCTGACCGGAACCAAGGAGGGCTGCGGCACGGGCGACTGCGGCGCCTGCAGCGTCGTCGTCGACGGCCGGCTGGTGTGCTCCTGCCTGATGCTGGCGCGTCGAGGCGCACGGCAAGTCGGTGGAGACCGTGGAAGGAATGGCGCAAGGCGCGCAGCTGCATCCGCTGCAGCGCGCGTTCATCGAGCACGCCGCGCTCCAGTGCGGGATCTGCACGCCGGGCCTCCTCATCGCCGCGCGCTCGCTGCTGGAGCGCAACCCTGATCCGACGGAGGAGGAGGTCAGGCTGTGGCTCGCCGGCAACCTGTGCCGCTGCACCGGCTACACCAAGATCGTCGATGCCGTGCTCGCTGCGGGCCGCGAATTGCGGAGCGGATCATGAGCGCCGCCGGGCCGTCCCAAGGCGCGAAGGCCCCCTCGGGGGGCAGCGCAGTACACGAAGTGACAAGCGTGGGGGCTCCATGACACTGCCGAAGTACGCGTCCAGGCCGCTGCAGGTGGTCGGCACCCGCCCGCTGCGGCCCGACGGCGACGACAAGGTCACCGGGCGCGCCCGATTCGGCGCCGACTACAACCTGCCGAACCAGCTGATCGGCAAGGTGCTGCGCAGCCCGCATCCGCACGCGCGGCTGCTGTCGATCGACGTGTCGCAGGCGCTGGCGCTGCCGGGCGTCAAGGCGGTGGTGACGCGCGACGACTTGCCCGACCTGCCGGAGCAGTTCGCGCTGTCCGGCGAGCTGACGATCAACTACCGCGACGTCACGCGCCAGGTGATGGCGCGCGAGAAGGTGCTGTACGAAGGCCATCCGGTGGCGGCGGTGGCCGCCGTCAGCGAAGCAGTGGCGCTGCAGGCGCTGGGCCTGATCCGCGTCGAGTACGAAGTGCTGCCGCACGTGATCGACGTGGTGGAGGCGATGCAGCCGGGCGCGCCGCTGTTGCACGAGCAGCAGTACACCGCGGGCGTGAAGCCCAAGCCCGAGCGGCCCTCCAACGTCGCCAAGCGCATCGAGTTCACGCTCGGCGACGTGGCCGGCGGTTTCGCGCAGGCCGACGTGGTGATCGAGCGGGAGTTCACCACCAAGCCGGTGCACCAGGGCTACATCGAACCTCAGGCGTGCATCGCGAGTTGCACCGAAGACGGCCAGGTGGACCTGTGGACCAGCACGCAAGGGGCGTTCTCCTTCCGCAGCCAGTGCGCGATCGTGCTGCAGATGGACGTCTCGAAGATCCGCGTCATCCCGACCGAGATCGGCGGCGGCTTCGGCGGCAAGAACAACGTCTACAACGAGCCGCTGGCAATCGTGCTCTCGCGCAAGTCGCACCGGCCCGTGAAGATGGTGATGACGCGCGAGGAAGTGTTCCGCGCCACGGGCCCCACGTCGGGCGCGCACCTCAAGGTCAAGCTCGGCTGCACCAGGGACGGCAGGATCACCGCGGCCGAGGCCGAGATGAACTT
>CAVPTY010000041.1:0-7525 GCA_963708655.1 uncultured beta proteobacterium | reverse complement strand
ATTGAGCACGTACTCGCCGTTGACGTAGCCCACGCGGGCGGCGCCGATCGGGCCGGCGAACGGGATGCCGGACACGGCCAGCGCGGCGCTGGTGCCGATCATGGCGGCGATGTCGGCGTCGACCTCGGGGTTCAGCGACAGCGTGTGGATCACCACGTGCACTTCGTTGAAGAAGCCTTCGGGGAACAGCGGGCGGATCGGGCGGTCGATCAGGCGCGAGGTGAGCGTCTCGTGTTCGCTCGGCTTGGCTTCGCGCTTGAAGAAGCTGCCGGGGATCTTGCCGGCGGCGTAGGTCTTCTCGATGTAGTCGACCGTCAGCGGGAAGAAGTCCTGGCCCGGCTTGGCGTTCTTGGACGCGGCCACCGTCGCGAGGATCACCGTGTCGTCGATGTTGACGATGACGGCGCCGCCGGCCTGGCGGGCGATCTCGCCCGTCTCCAGCTTCACGGTGTGGGAGCCCCACTGGAACGTCTTGGTGACCTTGTTGAAGATGCTCATGGTTGTTTTCCTTGGGTGGCGGGGCGCCGCGCTGCGGCGCGGTCCCGGCCTGGGGCGCATGTGGCTGCGCCGGGAGCCCGGAACAGGCGGTGTCGAACACGATGCCATTCCAGAAGGAGCCGGCGGCTCCTTGTGGAATGACACAGCGCGTATTCGTCTTGCCGTCTCCGAAGGACAAAGCGCCTGAGCTAGCCGTCGACCAACTCAGGCGCCATGCAGTGGTTCACGGTCCTGCTTACTTGCGCAGGCCCAGCTTGCCGATCAGCGCGGTGTAGCGCTCGGCATCCTTGTTCTTGAGGTACGCCAGCAGGCTCTTGCGGCGGTTCACCATGCGCAGCAGGCCGCGCCGGCCGTGGTGGTCCTTGGCGTGCGTCTTGAAGTGCGGGGTGAGTTCGTTGATCCGGGCCGTCAGCAGGGCGACCTGCACTTCCGGGCTGCCGGTGTCCTTGGCCGCGCGGGCGTTGGCCTTGACGATCTCGGCCTTTTCGGTGATGTTCATCGGTTTCCTTGGGAGTTGCCACTTGCGTCGGGGGCTGGAACTGCCGCCGACGTGCGCTCTGCGGGATGCAGAACCATGGGATTATAGCCGGCTGGCTCCGACACGTCTTGGGAGAGCCTGGAAGCGGACACCCGTACGCAGAGGACGCAGAGGTTGCGCAGAGGGCGCAAAAGAAGCCAAAAACAAATTGGGCTTCTTCTTCGTGAATCTTCTGCGTCCTCTGCGTCTCCTTCGCGTCCTCTGCGTACGGAGGTCCGCCTTCGCCTGTTCAGTTCTTCGCCAGCCACCCCCGCAGCCGCTCCACGCCCTGCTCCAGCCGCCCCACGTCCTTCGACGCGAAGCACCAGCGCAGCCAGCCTTGCGCCTCGGGCGAGAACGCGTTGCCCGGCGCCAGGCCCAGGCCGGCCTCGCGCACCAGCCGCTTGGCGACCTCGAGCGAGTCCTCGAAGCCGTCCAGCCGGAAGAAGGCGTACATGCCACCCCTGGCCGGCTCCACCAGCACCCGCGGCAGGCCCCGCAACATGGGCACCAGGGTGTCGCGGCAGTTCTTGAGGTGAGCCACGACCCGCGGCGTGACCTCCTCAGCGCGCTGCAGCGCCACCACGGCCGCCCGCTGCGTGAAGGTGCTGGCGCAGGACGTGTTGAACTCCAGCAGCTTGCCCATGTGGTGGATCAGCCCGGGCGGCATCACCAGCCAGCCCAGCCGCCAGCCGGTCATCAGGAAGCTCTTGGAGAAGCTGTGGGCCACGATCAGCCGGTCTTCGGGCGCCGCCACGTCCAGGAAGCTCGGCGCGCAACGAACCCCTTCCTCGTAGTACAGCCGCTCGTAGACCTCGTCGGCCAGGATCCAGGTGCCGGTCTTGCGGCAATGCTCCAGGATGGCCTGCTGCTCGTCGCGGCTGAGCGTCCAGCCGGTCGGGTTGTTCGGCGCGTTCACCACCAGCAGCCGGGTGGCCGGCGTGACGGCATCCAGCAGGGCCTGCAGGTCCAGCGTCCAGGCGCCCCCCTGCGGCCTGAGCGACACGCGCCTGACGTCGGCGCCCATGATCTTCGGCTGCGCCACCAGGTTCGGCCAGACCGGCGTGACCACCACCACCTGGTCGCCGGCGTCGACCACCGCCTGCACCGCCAGCATCAGGGCGCTCACGCCGCTGGACGTGATGGCGATCCGGTCGGTGCCCATCTTCGGATGCAAGGTGCTCGTGTAGCCGGCAACGGCCTCGCGCAGTTCGGCCAGCCCCAGGTTGTGGGCGTAGAAGGTCTCGCCCCGGCGCAGCGACTCGATCGCCGCCTCGCGGATGAATTCGGGCGTGACCTCGTCGCTTTCGCCGAACCAGAAGGCCAGCACGTCGCTGCGCCCGAGCCCGGCGTTGGCGACTTCGCGGATCTTGGACTCTTCGAGGTTCTGGATGGCTTGGCGCATGGCTGGACGTTGGTTCCTGGAATGTGGGTCTTCGTGCAAGAGTGCGGGTGATTGCCATGCAATTGCGGCTCGACCTGCGGGTCGTGCCAGGGTCAACCCTCCCCCCGCGGGGATCAAGCCTTCCTCAGCGTCATGACGCACCATGGCGCGATTCTCCGTCATCGGGAGGCCGGACTTTCGGACCCGGAAGTCGCGAAAACGCAGCGTGCGCCGCACGCACCGACGTCAGCGGCGCCTGAAGCTCACCGCCTGCACCAGCAGCGCGCAGGCCAGCGCGACCAGGAACCCGAGCCCCAGGCCCGTGCGCGGCACGGCCAGCGCCACCAGCAGGCAGAAGGTCGCAAAGGCGTAGAAGCCCGGCACCATGCCGCTGAGCAGCCGGATGGTGCCGGCGACGCCCCACGTCACCTGCGAGAAGACGGCGAACACCAGCGCCATGACGGGAAACACGCTGAACAGGCCGCTGGCCGCCGGTCCGAGCCGGCTCGCGAACATCGTCACCGCCACCGTCAGCACGGCGCCCGCCACCATGCGGGCCGGCAGTTCCAGCGGCGACGGCTGGCCGAGCGGGGGCACGAACGCCTCACCGCGTGGAAACGCATGCGGCGCGACGAGCAGTCCGGCGATCGTCACCGTCAGCGCGGCCCACAGCGGCAGGGGGAACGCGATCAACAGCCAGCCGGCCGCACCGAAGGCCAGCATGCCGGACGCGACCCCGGCCCACCATGGCCAGCGCAGCGCGGCCCACGAATAGCCGGCGCTGAAGGCAAGGTTGGCCAGGATCGCCAGCAGCGCGGCCCGCGCCGCCTGCGCGGCGAAGGCCGGCCCCTGCTCGACGCCGATCATCAGCAGCAGCGGCCCGGCCACGACCGGAAAGCCGGCCAGCCAGCCGGCCACCGCCGGCCCCCAGCGGCGGCCCGCCAGCGTGATCAGCGCGATCAGCGTGGGAACGAGCAGGAGCTTGAGCAGCAGCATGGGAGCGCCGCGGCGCGGCGCGGCCGACGACAGGACCTGACCCGAATCAGCGCTGGCCGATCTTCACGTCGCCGAAGATCGGTGCATGGCCGGCCGGCAGCGCCCGCAGCAACTGCTTCGGGACTGCCACCGTGCCGCCGAGTTCGGCGGCCGCGCGCCACGGCCAGCGCGGATCGTGCAGGAAGCCGCGGGCCAGCGCGACCACGTCGGCCTGCTGCTGCGCGACGATCTGTTCGGCCTGCGCCGGGTCGGTGATCAGGCCCACGGTCACGACGGGGATGTCCACTTCGCGCTTGACCTGCGCCGCGAATTGCACCTGGTAGCCGGGACCGAGCGGAATCTTCTGCTGGTCCGACACCCCGCCCGAGGAGATGTCCAGGAATGCGCAGCCGCGCGCCTGCAGCCGCTTGCCCATTTCGATCGTCTGCGCCACGTCCCAGCCGCCTTCCACCCAGTCGGTGGCCGACAGGCGCACGCCGACGGCGAGGCCGGGACCGGCGGCCTGCGCCACCGCCTCGAACACCTGCAGCGGCAGGCGCAGCCGGTTGTCCAGCGAGCCGCCGTACATGTCGTCGCGGGCGTTCGCCAGCGGCGACATGAACTGGTGCAGCAGGTAGCCGTGCGCCATGTGCAGCTCGATCGCGTCGAAGCCCGAAACGCGCGCCCGGCCGGCCGCCTCGGCGAAGGAATCGACCACGTCGGCGATGTCGCGCGCCGTCATCGCCCGCGGCGGCGCCTCGTCGGGCCGCTGCGGCAGTGCCGAAGGCGCGAGCGGCTGCCAGCCGCCCTGCGCCGGCGGGATCAGCGCGCCGCCTTCCCACGGCGCCCGGCTGGAGGCCTTGCGGCCGGCGTGCGACAACTGGATCGCCAGCGGGATGGAAGATACCGAACGCACCGCCTGCACCACGCGCTGCAGCGCCGCCTCGTGGCCGTCGCTGTACAGGCCCAGGCAGCCGGGCGTGATGCGCCCTTCCGGCCGCACCGCCGTCGCTTCCACGCACAGCAGGCCCGCGCCGGAGATGGCGAGGCTGCCCAGGTGGATCAGGTGCCAGTCGACCGGCAATCCTGCGACGGCGCTGTACTGGCACATCGGCGAAACCATGATCCGGTTGGGCAGCGTGAGCGGTCCCAGGCGGACCGGCGTGAACAGGGCGGACGTGGTGGGCATGGGCATCGGTTTGGTCAGCGTGGCTGGAGGACGGGTTCGATCGCCAGGCCGAGCGAGAGGACCCGCCGGTCGCTCATGGCGGGGCCGGCCACCATCAATCCTACCGGCGCCGTGCCGGGCTCCTGACAAGCCAGCGACAGCGCGGCGCCGTCCAGGAAGTTGATCAGCGTCGGATTGCGCAGGATCAGGCCGTTGGCGCGGAAATACGCGTCGTCGGATGCGGCCAGTTCGGCCACCTTCGGCGCCACCACCGGCACCGTCGGCAGCACCAGCGCATCGAAGCCCTCGATGGCGCGCTCGATCTCGGCGGTCCAGGCGGCGCGCGCCTGCTGCACGTCGAGGTAGTCGGCCGCCGAGATCTCCTTGCCGCGCAGGATGCGCGAGACCACGCGCGGGTCGTACTTCGCGGCCGCCCTCTCGATCAGGTCGCGGTGCCACCACCACGCTTCCGCCGCGGTGAGGCCGCCCTTGGCATTGATCGTCGCCAGCCGTGCGAAGGCCGGCAGCTCCAGCTCCTGCACCAGCGCGCCGGCCGCCGACAGGCGCCCCAGCGCGGCGCGCACGGAACGGGCCACGTGCTCGTCCATGCCGTCGAGGGCCACGGTCAGCGGCACCGCCAGCCGCAGGCCGCGCAGCGCCGCGGGCGCCGGCGCCAGGTCCTGCCCCGACAGGATGGCGTCGAGCCGCGCGCAGCAGGCCACGCTGGCCGCGATCGGGCCGATCGAATCCAGGCTGGCCGACAGCGGCAATGCGCCTTGCAGCGGCACGCGGCGCGCCGTCGGCTTGAAGCCCACCAGCCCGCACAAGGCGGCGGGAATGCGCACCGAGCCGCCGGTGTCGGAACCGATGCCGGCGACGGCCATGCCGTCGGTGACGGACACCGCAGCGCCCGAGGACGAGCCGCCGGGGATGCGGCCGCTGGCGCGGTCCCAGGCATTGAGCGGCGTGCCGTAGTGCGGGTTGAGGCCGAGGCCGGAGAACGCGAACTCGGTCATGTTCGTCTTGCCCACGATCACCGCGCCGGCGGCGCGCAGGCGCTGCACGACCGGCGCGTCGGCGGCGGCTGCCGGCTCGCCCTCGCGCGCGACCGAGCCGGCCAGCGTCGTCTCGCCGGCGACGTCGAACAGGTCCTTGATCGAGACCGGCAGCCCGTCGAGCGGGGACCGCGCGAGGCCCGCGGCGCGCAGCGCGTCGCAGGCCCGCGCCGCGGCGAGCGCCTGGTCGTCGTACACGCGCGTGAAGGCGCGGGCACCCTCACCGTCGGGGGCGTGAATGCGCGCGAGCGCGGCGCCGACGAGCGCGACGGAAGAAGTGCGGCCGGCGCGCAGCTCGGCCGCCTGGCTGGCGATGGTGGGCAAGGTGCTCATGGCGCGGCGCCTCAGGCGATTTCGGGCAGCACGTCCACCGTGTAGGCGTGACGCAGGCTGCGGCCGCTGCGTGGATCGAACAGTTCCATCGCGAACGAGGTCGACGGCCGGATGCCGCCGATCGCGCCCACCGTGCCGCAGCTCATGGCGCAGCCGGCCGGCAGCGCGCCGCCGCCGGCATACCCGGCGATCAGTTCGCCCGGCAGCCGCAGCGCGCCGAGCGTGCCTTCCTGGTAGACCACCTCGCGGCCGTCCTCGGCGATGCGCGAGCGGATCACCAGTTCGTCCCAGTGCCCCGCGACGTCGGCGAAGCGCCAGGCCGTGGTGCCGACCGGCTTGGCGCACAGCTGCTTGGACAGCGCCACGCTGTGCGACTCCAGCTTGCGGTCGGTGTGGTCGGAGGTCAGGCTGACGTACAGCTCGCCCCCGGCGCTGAAGACGAAGGTCTCGACCTCGCCGCAGGAATGCGGGCCCACCACCTGGATGCGCGCGGCCTGCGTGAGCTGGTTCTCGGCGACGCGGTAGTACAGCGGCACGGCGCTCGGGCGCGGCACGCCGATGGCAGCCAGTTCCTCGATGTGGTGGTCGATGGCGGCGCGGTCGCGGCCGGCCCAGCCGGCGATGACGAAGGTATCGATCTCGGCGCTCACCTGGCTGGAACGGCCGGCGGCTTCGACGGTGAATGAGAGTTTCATGAGAAGGCGAAGACGGATGGATGGATCAGCCGAACACGCGCGGCAACCACAGCGCGAGGTCGGGGAAGACGGCAAGCAGCGCGATGATGGCGAACAGCGCCCCGACGAAGGGCAGCGCGCCGACGATGACGGCGTTCATCGAGCCGCTCTTGCGCAGGCTGTGCACCACGAACAGGTTCAGCCCGACCGGCGGCGTGATCAGCGCGGTCTCGACCAGCACGATGATGACGATGCCCAGCCAGATCGGATCGTACCCGAGCTGGGTCATGATCGGCGCCACCAGCGGGATGGTGACGATCATCATCGACAGCGTCTCCATGAAGCAGCCGAGGATGACGTAGAAGATCACCACCACCAGCAGCATCCAGCCCGGCGACAGGCCCAGCCCCACGATCTTCTGCGTCATGGCGTCGGTGAGCCCGATGGCCGACATGATGAAGTTGAGGAAGCTCGCGGCGATGACGATCAGCATGATCATCGCCGTCGACTTCATGGTTCCCTCGACCGCGTCGCGCAGCATCCGGAACGTCAGCTTGCGAAAGAACGCCGCCAGGACGAGGGCGCCCAGCACGCCCAGCGCGGCGGCTTCGGTCGGCGTCGCCAGGCCGGCGTAGATCGAGCCCACCACCATCAGGAAGATCGCGAGCGGCGGCAGCAGGTGCTGCAGGCCGGCGATGCGCTCGCCCCAGCTCGCCTTGATGCGGTGGCCGCCCCATTCGGGCTTGACGCTGCAGGCCACGCCGACCACCACCATGAACAGCAGCGCCAGCAGGAAGCCGGGAATGATGCCGGCCAGGTACAGCTTGGGCACCGAGGAATTGGTGAGCACGCCGTAGATCACGAGGTTGATCGACGGCGGGATCAGGATGCCCAGCGTGCCGCCGGCGGCGATGCTGCCGA
>CAVPTY010000040.1:0-12186 GCA_963708655.1 uncultured beta proteobacterium | reverse complement strand
CGCATCTGGCCCCGGTGGAGCACCGGGTGCAGCCGCGGGTGCCGCTGCCGCTCGAGTCGCTGGACGACAGCCTCGACGTCGAGGCACCGGCGCTCATCAAGGGCTACCTGCGGGTCGGAGCCAAGGTGCTGGGGCCGCCCGGGTGGGACCCGGACTTCAACAGCGCCGACCTGCCGCTGATGATGCGGCTGTCCGACCTGCCTGCCCGTTACCGCAAGCACTTCCTGGGGCCCTGATGCGCGCCGCTTTCGACGGACTCGGCGCGCTGCTGCCCCATCTGCCGGTGCGGCAGCAGGCCGCCGCCGAAGACGCCGCCGGCGCACGCCGCTGGCGCAGTGTCTTCATCTCCGACCTGCACCTCGGCACGCCGGGCTGCCAGGCCGTCGCATTGCTGGACTTCCTCAGGGCGCACCCGAGCGATCACCTGTACCTGGTGGGCGACATCGTCGATGGCTGGCAGTTGCGCAAGGGCTGGTACTGGCCGCAGGCGCACAACGACGTGGTGCAGAAGGTGCTGCGGGCCGCGCGCAAGGGCTGCCGTGTCGTCTTCGTGCCGGGCAACCACGACGAATTCGCGCACCAGTTCGCGGGCCACTCGTTCGGCGGCATCGAGGTCCAGCAGGACGCGGTGCACCTGACGGCCGACGGGCGTCGGTTGTGGGTGATCCACGGCGACGCCTTCGACGCGGTGGTGCAATGCGCACGCTGGATCGCCTATGTCGGCGACACCTTGTACGGGTTCAGCCTGCGCCTGAATCGCCACCTCAACCACCTGCGGGCGCGGCTCGGGCTGCCGTACTGGTCGCTGTCCGCATGGCTCAAGCACAGGGTGAAGAAGGCCCTCAGCTACGTCACCGATTTCGAACATGCCGTCGCCCGCGAGGCGCGGCGGCGCGGCCACCACGGCGTCGTGTGCGGCCACATCCATCGCGCCGAAATGCGCATGATCGACGGCGTGCTGTACTGCAACGACGGCGACTGGGTCGAGAGCCTCACCGCCCTGGTCGAGCACCACGACGGGCGGCTCGAACTGGTCACCTGGGCGCCGCCGATCCATGCCCGAGCGGGCCACGCCATCAAGGAGCATGTCGAATGAAGATCGCGCTGGTCACCGATGCCTGGGAGCCGCAGGTCAACGGCGTCGTCACCACCCTGCTGGAACTGGTGAAGGAGCTCACCGCCGCCGGGCATGAAGTGCTGGTGCTGGAGCCGGGCCAGTTCCGCACCCGGCCCTGCCCGGGGTACGCGGGGATCGACCTGGCCATCGGTCCGGGGCCGCAGCTGGCGCGGCAGATCGACGCGTTCGCGCCGGACGCCATCCACCTGGCGACCGAAGGGCCACTGGGGTGGGCTGGGCGCAGGTACTGCCTGCGGCGTGGCCTGGCCTTCACCACGGCGTTCCACACCAAGTTCCCGGAGATCGTGAACGCGGCGGTGAAGATCCCGCTGTCCTGGGGCTATGCGCTGATGCGGCACTTTCACGGCCCCTCGTCGGGAATCATGGTGCCAACCCGCAGCGTGCTCCAGATGCTGGAGCAGCGCGGCTTCGACAACCTGCGCGCCTGGACGCATGGCGTCGACACGCGCCTGTTCCCGTTCCACCGGGAGCCGCAGGCGCATGAACTGCTCGCCGGGCTGCCGCGGCCGATCGCCCTGTTCGTGGGCCGCGTCTCGTACGAAAAGAACATCCAGGCCTTCCTCGACATGGCGTTCACCGGCAGCAAGGTGGTGTGCGGCGTCGGGCCGGTGGCCGCCAAGCTGCAGCAGCGGCATCCGCACGCGCGCTGGATCGGCCTGCTGCCGAGGGCCGAACTGGCCCGTCTCTACGCGGCGGCCGACGTCTTCGTCTTCCCCAGCCATGCCGACACCTTCGGCCTGGTGATGGTGGAAGCGATGGCGTGCGGCACGCCGGTCGCCGCGTTTCCGGTCGACGGGCCGCTGGAGGTGCTGGGCCGGCTGCACCCGGACGGCACACGGCCGCTGGGCGGCGCCTTGCACGATGACCTGCGAGCCGCGTGCGCCGCCGCGCTGTCGGTGCCGCGCGAAGAGGCACGCGAACGGGCGATGGATTTCAGCTGGCGCGTGGCGAGCGAGATGTTTGCCGCCTTCCTGGTGCCGGCGCGGCGCGGGCAGCAGGCGCCGCAGCGCGCCCCCGGCCGGGACAAGGGTCTCGCGACATGGACCTGATCCTCTGGCGCCACCCGGAAGCCGAGGACGCGGCGCAAGGGCAGGACGACCTGGACCGGGCGCTGACGCCGCGTGGCGAAAAGCATGCAGCCCGGGTGGCCGCGTGGCTGGACCGGCATCTGGGCGAAGGGGCCCGCGTGCTGTGCAGCCCGGCCCGGCGCTGCGAGCAGACGGCGCTGGTGCTCGCGCGCAAGTACAAGGTGGTGGACGCGCTGGCGCCGGAACGCGGTGCGGCGGCGCTGCTGGACGCGGCGCACTGGCCGTCGGCGCGGCAGCCGGTGGTGGTGATCGGCCACCAGCCGGCGCTCGGCGAAGTCGTGTCGCAACTGCTGCGGATCCAGGGCGACCAATGCGCGTTCCGCAAGGGCAACGCCTGGTGGCTGCGCACCCGCGAGCGCGACGGCCACGTGCAGACGGTGGTGTGGGCGGTGCAGGCGCCGGAGCTGGTCTAGGAAGTCCCGCTAGGCCTTTGGCTTGGCCGGCCGGCCGGTCTTGATCGCGGGCAGTCCCGCCATGAGCCCCAGCAGCTGCGCATCCGGCATGGCGCTCAACGCCATCACGCCGGCACGCAGCATCTCGCTCTTCTTGGCGGGGTGGCCGAGCCGGGCGACACGCGCTTTCAGCACGTCGATGGCGGCGTACTCGGACTTCGGCATGGTGAAGCTGTCGCGCACCAGCTTGATCTTCTTTTCCTTGTCCACACCGCCGGCAGCGGCCGCGCCTTGCGGCGCCGTTGCCGGTGGCGGCGAGGCGGCGGCCGGTTTGGCGGCGGCTGGCGCCGGTGCCGGGCGCGCGGTATCGGCAGACGCACGCCTGGCGGCGGCGCGCCTGGCGGCGCCAGCCTTGGGCGGCGCTTTCGGCTTGCTGGACGAAGGACGGGAAACGGCCATGCTGTGCTCCTTGAAACGGTATAAATAGTTTATACGGTTTTCGGCGAATCGTCGACTGACTACTGCAGCGCTCGCGCCGCCCGGCGCGCACTCGGAGCCTGTGAATGAATTGTCAGGCCAGCGCCAGCGACCAGGGCATCTTCTGCCAGGCCACCGATTCCTGGCGCAGCAGGTGCGCCGACTGCGGCCACGCGGCGGCCCACCCCGGGCGCACGCACAGGCGCAGCTCCCGGCCCGCCGCCTGCAGCAGCAGGCCCTCCACGTCGGGATCGCGCCGCGCGTGGCAGAGAATCACGGCAAGGCGCAGGCACAGCAGCTGATGGACGAAGGCCTCGTCCTCGAAATCCGCCTCCAGCTTGCGCAGCTTGCCGCGGTGTCCCAGCACCAGCAGGCTCAGGCGGTGCAACTCGTGCTGCGTGAATCCCAGCGCATCGACGTTGTCCAGGAGGTAGGCGCCGTGCTTGTGGGAGTCGCTGTGGGAAACCGCGCTGCCGATCTCGTGCAGGCGTGCTGCCCACATCAGCGTTGTTTCGAACGGCCCTTCCGCGGTCCGGGAGTGGAGCTGACGAAACAGGCGGCAGGCCACGCGCCCAACGCGATCTCCCTGGCGCGGGTCGGCGCCGAACTTTGCGACGAGTCGGGCCACCGTGGCTTCGCGCACGTCCGTCGCGCGGTGCTCCCGGTCCAGCATGTCATGGAGGACGCCGTGGCGCAGCGCGCCGGCGGCGGGGCGAAGCTGGTCGATATCGAGCAGCCGGAACAACGCGCGCAGCACGCCGACGCCGCCGCCGATCACCGGCCGCCGGTCGTCCCGCAGGCCGTCGAGCCGCAGCCGGTCGGCGCTGCGCGCCGCCAGCAGACGGTCCACCAGCCATTCGAGACCGTCCCACGAGATGACGCCCGGCGGCCACCCGGCGGCGGCCAGGATGTCCGCCACGGCGCCGATGGTCCCCGACGAGCCGTAGGCGGTATCCCAGCCGACCGGAACGGCGAGCGCTGCGGCCTCTTCGAGGATCGCCTGCGCGGCGATCTCGGCATGTTCGAACGCGGCCGGCGTGAACTGGCCGTGCGGGAAATAGCGGGTCGACCAGGTGACGCTGCCGACGCGATAACTTTCCATGAGGCGCGCGTTGAACTGCCGTCCCAGGATCAGTTCGGTGGAGCGGCCGCCGATGTCCACCACCAGCCGGCGTTCGTCCGACTGCGGCAGCAGCCGGGCCACGCCCTGATAGATGAGGCGGGCCTCTTCGCGCCCCGAGATCACCTCGATCGGGAATCCCAGCACCTGCCGGGCGCGGGCGAGGAAGACTTCGCGGTTGCGCGCCTCGCGCAGCGTCTGGGTGGCGACGGCCCGGACCTGCCCGGCGCCGAATCCCGCAAGGCGCTCGGCAAAGCGCGCGAGGCAGGCGTAGCCGCGGTCCATCGCCTCCGCCGTCAGGTTGCGCGCCTCGTCCAGGCCGCCGCCCTGGCGCACCGTCTCCTTGAGGTATTCCACGCGACGCACCTGGCCGTGCTCATGGCGCCCGATCTCGAGCCGGAAACTGTTGGAACCGAGATCGACTGCGGCGAGCAGCGTACCGTCTTGCATGCGTGATGGCCAGGAGCAGCGCAGGATAGCATCCGGCCGCGCCGCGCGGGTGCGCGCAGGTCGCCGCAGGACCGTGTCAGCCGACGATGCGGCCACTGGCGGTCAGCATGGTCTGGGTCACGTAGCCGGTACCGCGGTGCCGCGCGTCGAAGCTCACGCGCAAGCCGCCGAGGTCGACCGGCTGCTGCCGCTGGCAGGCCGCCAGTACGGCGGCGCGCGTGAGCGGCCCGTCGATGCCCTGCAGCACGGCAAAGGTGGCGCGCGCGGCCACGAAGCCCGCGAGGCTGAGCGCGACGGCCGGCTCGTCGAACAGCCGCGCCATCACCTCCCGGTAATGCCGCACGACGGGCAGCGCCGAGGTGACCATCGGCACCGGCTGGGTCGCGATCAGCGGCGTCGAGCGGGCGCCGCCGATCTGCTGCACCGTCTGCAGGTTGACGTCCGACAAGGCGATCACGAAGCGCTGCCGCTGCTGGCGGTCGAGGCCCTGCGTGAACTGCACCAGCTCGGGCGTGCCGCCGATGAACAGCAGCAGCGCGGGCGACTGCGGCCCGAGGCGCTGTCCGAGGGCGGAAAGGTCGCCGCTGCCGGGGTAGGCGAGCAGGCGCAGCTTCATGCCGGAGGCGATGCGGGCGATGTCGTCCTGATGCCGCCCTTGCTCCAGTGCGGATGCGTACACCACCCCGACATCCTGCACGCCGACCAGGGCCAGCGACTTCAGCGCGTGGGCGACCTGCTCGGCGCGACCGGCAAAGATCGGAAAAGTGCTGTCCCCCAGCGCGGCACTCGAGCTCTGCAGCCAGGGTGCGAGGTGGGCCAGCCCGGCGGGCGCCGCGGTGAGCAGTTGCGCGACCTGTGCAGCAACCGGGTCGCCGGCCGTTCCGGACAAGGCGACGCATGACGGATCGGCCACGGCCGCCTGCACGGCCTGGCGGACGGCGGCAGGACTGCCGTCGACCTCCATCGTTTCATGCCGTACCGGCCGGCCGCGCAGGCCGCCTTGCGCGTTGATGTCCTGCCACGCGGCGCGCGACCCCAGCAGGAAGTCCTTGGCGACGTCCTGCTGGGCCATGGACGTGTCCAGGATCTGCACGACCGTGACAGGGGCGGCGCCGCTCTTGCGGGCCGGCTGGCCGAGGGCGCTCCCCGCGACGGCGGCCAAGGCGGTGCTGCGCAAGAGAGTGCGACGGCTCAGGAGGGGAAACTGGGACATGACGGGGCGTGATGAAGCTGCTGCAGCATAGAAACCATGCATGACACGACGGTGACAACGATGGCGGGCGCGGGTACTTTCGGACCGCACCGACTGTCACAGAGTTGTCATGGAAGGTCCATACAGTCCATGCAACCGATTCACTCAGACAGAGGTCACCATGAAGCTCAGCACCCGCATCCTTCCCTTCGGCATCGCCGCGTTCGCGTTCAGCGGTCTGGCGGCGGCGCAGGACGTCACTGGCGCCGGCGCCACGTTCCCGGCGCCGCTGTACGCCAAGTGGGCGTCCGACTACAACAAGGCCACGGGCGTCAAGATCAATTACCAGTCGGTCGGATCGGGCGCCGGCATCAAGCAGATCGACGCCAAGACCGTCGCCTTCGGCGCTTCCGACATGCCGCTGAAGGACGAAGACCTTGCCAAGAAGGGCCAGATCCAGTTTCCCACGGTGATCGGCGGCGTGGTTCCGGTCGTCAACATCAAGGGCGTCGAGGCCGGCCAGCTGCGCCTGAACGGGCAGGTGCTGGGCGACATCTACCTGGGCAAGATCACCAAGTGGACCGACCCCGCCGTCAAGGCGCTGAACCCGAACCTGGCGCTGCCAGACGCCGCGATCAGCCCGGTGCGCCGCGCCGACGGCTCCGGCACCACCTTCATCTTCACCAACTACCTGTCCAAGGTGAACCCGGAGTGGAAGGCGAAGGTCGGCGAAGGCACCGCAGTGAACTGGCCGGCCGGCGCCGGCGGCAAGGGCAACGAAGGGGTGGCGGCTTTCGTCGGCCGGCTGCCCAACTCGATCGGCTACGTCGAGTACGCCTACGTGAAGCAGAACAAGATGAACTACGCGCTGATGCAGAACAGCGCCGGTCAGTTCGTCGCTCCCGACGACACCGCGTTCAAGGCCGCCGCCGCAGGCGCCGACTGGTCCAAGAGCTACTACCAGATCCTCACCAATCAGCCCGGTGCGCAATCGTGGCCCATCACCGGCGCCACCTTCATCCTGATGCACAAGGTGCAGGACAAGCCTGAGCAGGCCGCCGCCACGTTGAAGTTCTTCGAGTGGGCGTACCGCAACGGAGACCAGACCGCCAGTGCGCTGGACTACGTGCCCATGCCCGACAGCGTGAAGACGCAGGTCATGAAGCTGTGGACCGCGGAGGTCAAGGACGGCTCGGGCAAGACGGTGGCGTACAAGTAAAAGCGCCGCAAGCAACGATCGCAGGCGGGGCCGGGGGCGACGCTCCCGGCCCCTTTGCTCTCTGACAGAAAGGGTGCCGGTGTCCTCTACACTTCCCGCCGATGAGGCCCGTTTCCAATTTCCCGCACCCGTGTCCCGGCGCAGCAGCACGATGAGCTCCCCGCCTCCGGTCCGCAGCGCCCGCACCGGGGCCATTTTCGATCGCCTGTTCGGCTGGACGGCCCGCGCCGCCGCCCTGGTCACGCTGGGCCTGCTGCTGGGCATCCTGGTCTCGCTGATCGTCGGCGCCTGGCCGGCGATCGAGAAGTACGGCCTGGGCTTCCTGGCGAGCACCGTCTGGGATCCGGTCAGCGGCGAGTACGGCGGCCTGGTCATGATCTACGGGACCATCACGACCTCGATCATCGCGCTGGCCATCGCGGTGCCGGTGAGCTTCGGCATCGCGCTGTTCCTGACCGAGCTGTCGCCCGCCTGGCTCAAGCGCCCGCTGGGCACGGCCATCGAATTGCTGGCCGCCGTGCCGTCCATCGTGTACGGCATGTGGGGCCTGCTGGTGTTCGGGCCCATCCTGGCCGCCTGGGTGCAGCAGCCGCTGCAGGCGGTCTTTGCCGACGTGCCGTACCTGGGGGCGCTGTTCTCGGGGCCGCCGGTCGGCATCGGCATCCTGGCGGCCGGCATCATCCTGGCCATCATGATCATCCCGTTCATCGCGGCGGTGATGCGCGACGTGTTCGACGTCACGCCGCCCATGCTGAAGGAGTCCGCGTACGCGCTGGGCAGCACCACCTGGGAGGTGGTCTACCAGGTGGTGCTGCCCTACACCAAGAGCGGCGTCATCGGCGGCATCATGCTGGGGCTGGGACGGGCGCTGGGCGAGACCATGGCCGTCACCTTCGTCATCGGCAACTTCAACCAGCTGGACACACTGAGCCTGTTCGCCCCGGCCAACAGCATCACCTCGGCGCTCGCCAACGAGTTCGCCGAGGCCGCCGACGGCCTGCACCAGGCGGCCCTGATCTACCTCGGCCTGGTGCTGTTCTTCATCACCTTCGTGGTGTTGTCGCTGTCCAAGCTGCTGCTGCTGCGGCTGCGCCGCAATGAAGGGACACGCGCGTGAGCGCCATGCGTCCCTCCTCGACCGGCGCCCAGCTGATCCACGCCGCCGAGATCGCCCAGGAGCGCGAGCGCAGGTATTCGGCGCGCAAGCGGATCAACACGGTGGCGCTGGCCCTCGCGCTGGCGGCCATGGCCTTCGGCGTGTTCTGGCTGATCTGGATCCTCTGGGAAACGGTGCGCCTGGGCTTTGCCGGCATGACCTGGACCACCATCAGCGAGATGACGCCGCCGCCCAACGAGGCCGGCGGCCTGCTCAATGCGATGTGGGGCTCGCTGCTGATGGTGCTGCTGGCAACATGCGTCGGCACACCGGTCGGGATCATGGCCGGCATCTACCTGGCCGAGTACGACCCCAAGGGCTGGCTGGGCAACAGCACGCGCTTCGTCAACGACATCCTGCTGTCGGCGCCCTCCATCGTGATCGGCCTGTTCGTCTACGCCGTGGTGGTGGCGCGCTACCAGCAGTTTTCCGGGCTGGCCGGCGCGATCGCGCTGGCGCTGATCGTGATCCCGGTGGTGGTCCGCACCACAGAGAACATGCTGCTGCTGGTGCCGGGGGCCCAGCGCGAGGCGGCCTATGCGCTCGGTGCGCCGAAGTGGAAGGTCGTCGGCAACATCACCTTGCGCGCGGCGCGAGCCGGCGTCGTCACCGGCATCCTGCTGGCGGTGGCCCGGATCGCCGGCGAGACCGCGCCCTTGCTGTTCACCGCGCTCAACAACCAGTTCTTCACCTCCGACCTGGGCGAGCCGATGGCCAGCCTGCCGGTGATCATCTTCAAGTTCGCGATGAGCCCCTACGAGAACTGGCAGCAACTCGCCTGGGCCGGCGTCTTCATCATCACCCTGGCCGTGCTGGGCCTGAACATCCTGGCGCGGGTGCTCACGCGCAACAAGCTCTGACACCATGAATTCTCCAGGCACCTCCGGGCCGCAAGCCGCCAAGCTGGCGGTGCGCGAGCTGAACTTCTATTACGGCAAGTTCCACGCGCTGCGCGACATCAACCTCGACATCGCGGAGAAGAAGGTCACCGCGTTCATCGGCCCCTCCGGCTGCGGCAAGTCGACGCTGCTGCGCACCTTCAACCGGATGTTCGAGCTGTACCCCGACCAGCGGGCCGAGGGAGAGATCCTGCTGGACGGCGGCGAGAACCTGCTGACCTCGAAGCAGGACGTGGCGCTGATCCGGGCCCGCATCGGCATGGTGTTCCAGAAACCGACGCCGTTCCCGATGTCGATCTACGACAACATCGCCTTCGGCGTGCGCCTCTTCGAGCGCCTCAACGAGACCGACATGGACGAGCGCGTCGAGTGGGCGCTGCGCAAGGCCGCGCTGTGGGACGAAGTCAAGGACAAGCTGGGACAGACCGGCATCCGGCCTGTCCGGTGGCCAGCAGCAGCGGCTGTGCATCGCCCGCGGCATCGCGATCCGGCCCGAGGTGCTGCTGCTCGACGAGCCGTGCTCGGCGCTCGACCCGATCTCCACCGGCAAGATCGAGGAGCTGATCGTCGAGCTGAAGCGGGACTACACGGTGGTGATCGTGACCCACAACATGCAGCAGGCCGCGCGGGTTTCGGACTACACGGCCTACATGTACCTGGGCGACCTGATCGAGGTCGGCGAGACCGAGCAGATCTTCTTCAAGCCCAAGCGGCAGGAGACCGAGGACTACATCACCGGCCGTTTCGGCTGATGGAGGCACGACATGGCTGACAAGCATCTTTCGACCCAGTTCGACTCCGAGCTCAGCTCGCTGTCGTCGCGCGTGATGGAACTCGGCGGGCTGGTCGAGTCGCAGATCCGGCAGGCGATCGACTCCCTCGCCAGCTTCAACGAGGAGGCGGCGCGTCAGGTCGTGGAGAACGAGGCGCGCGTGAACCAGATGGAGGTCGACATCGATCGCGAGCTGTCGTCGGTGATCGCCCGGCGCCAGCCGACGGCGCGCGACCTGCGGCTGCTGATGGCGATCTCCAAGACCACGGCCAACCTGGAGCGGGTCGGCGACGAGGCCGAGCGGATCGCGCGCATGGTGCGCTCGATCATCGAGAAGAGCGGCGCGCTGCGGGCGCTGCCCGCCCACGAACTGTCGGTCTCCGCCGACCTCGCATCGCGGCAGCTGCGCAAGGCGCTGGACGCCTTCGCGCGCCTCGACACGCGCGCCGCGCTGGCGATCATGAAGGAGGACGATCTGCTGGACCAGGAGTTCAACGGCTTCGTGCGCAAGCTGATCACCTACATGATGGAAGACCCGCGCACGATCTCGAGCAGCCTCGACCTGCTGTTCGTCGCCAAGGCCATAGAGCGCATCGGCGACCACGCGAAGAACATCGCCGAGTTCATCATTTACGTGGTCAAGGGCGCCGACGTTCGCCACACCTCGATGGAAGACGTCGAGTCGGCGCTGCGCTAACCCGGGCCGCGATGAAGCATCCGCCGCGCATCCTGGTCGTCGAGGACGAGCCCGCCATTGCCGAACTGATCTCGGTCAACCTGCGGCACAACGGCTTCTCGCCGGTCTGGGCGGCCGAGGGTGCGGCGGCGCAGCGCGAGATCGACGCGGCGCTGCCGGACGCCATCCTGCTGGACTGGATGCTGCCGGGTCCCAGCGGCATCACCCTCGCCAAGCGCTGGCGCGCCGACCCGCGCACCAGTGCCGTGCCGATCCTGATGCTGACGGCCAAGGGCGACGAGCCGGACAAGGTGGCGGGCCTGGACGCCGGCGCCGACGACTACATCACCAAGCCGTTCTCCACGCAGGAGATGCTGGCGCGCATCCGCGCGGTGCTGCGCCGGCGCGCGCCCGAGCGGTCCGAGGACGCAGTGTCCGTCGGCGAGCTGGCGCTGGACGGCGCGACGCACCGCGTCAGCTGGCGGGGCCGGCCGCTGAAAGTGGGGCCGACCGAGTTCAAGCTGCTGCAGTACCTGATGAAGCACCCCGAGCGCGTGCACAGCCGCCAGCAGTTGCTGGACAAGGTCTGGGGCGACCACGTGTTCATCGAGGAACGCACGGTGGACGTCCATGTGAAGCGCCTGCGCGAGGCGCTTGGAACCGAGGCGGGCGCGATGCTGGAGACGGTGCGCGGCGTTGGCTATCGGATGACCGGCCAGCCGCAGGCCGGCGCCGCGCCGCGGCAGCGCGCAAGCTGAGCGGCCATGGCGGTGCGCCTGCTTTTGTTCCTGCTGTTCCTCGGGGCCGGCGGGAGCGGCGGCTGGTGGCTCGGCGGAAACCGCGGCGCGCAGGCGGGACTGGCTGCGGGCGCCGCACTCTGGTTCGTGTTCGAGACCGAGCGCGGGCTGCGGGTGCTGCGCTGGCTGCGCCGCGGCGCGGCCGCGCCGGCGCCGCGGCTTGGCGGCCTGTGGGGCGAAGCGTGCGACCGCATGCAGCGCGGACTGTCGCAGCGCGAGCGCGAAGCGCAGCAGGCGCAGCGCCGCCTCGAGGAGTTTCTCTCCGCGATCCAGCGCTCGCCCAACGGTGTCGTCCTGCTCGATCCGCAGGGTCGCATCGAGTGGTCGAACGACACGGCCGCGGCGCAGTTCGGGCTCGATCCCCAGCGCGACCTGCAGCAGCACATCGTCAACCTGGTGCGCGAGCCCGACTTCAACGCCTACTACCAGGCGCGCAACTTCGCCGACGACATCGTCATCGCCGCGCCCGGCAGTTCCGCCGCCCGGCCACGCAAGCTGGCGGTGCGTCTGCATCCGTACGGCGAAGGCCGGCTGCTGCTGCTGGCGCGGGACGTGACCGCGCTGGAGCAGGCCGAGGTGATGCGCCGCGATTTCGTCGCCAACGTGTCGCACGAGATCCGCACGCCGCTGACGGTGCTGGCCGGTTTCGTCGAGACCTTGCAGAGCCTCGACCTGCCGGCCGGCGAGCGCGCCCGCTACCTGGAGCTGATGGCGCAGCAGGCGCAGCGGATGCAGACGCTGGTTGCCGACCTGCTGACGCTCTCCCGGCTGGAAGGCAGCCCGCTGCCCGGCGCCGGCGAGTGGACCCCG
>CAVPTY010000039.1:0-13213 GCA_963708655.1 uncultured beta proteobacterium | reverse complement strand
GAAGGCCTGGGCCACCGCCGTGTTGGGCTTGTGGCTGCCGGCCGGGCTCACGCCCTCGTACTTGTAGAAGATTCTCGCCGGCGTGCCCAGCACGCGCTCCAGCCGGTGGGCCCGGTACAGCGGCGCCGGCCGCCAGGCGCGGTACACGTCGCGCACCGGCTCCGGGATCTCGATTTCGCGCTCCGTGCTCACCTCCTGGCCGATGAGCTCCATCGGAAACAGCGGCGCCAGGTCGTCCGGACCGACCGGCTGCAGGGTGCCCGGATGCAGCACGACAGGCGCGGGGGCAGGCAGGTCGGCCTGGATGTTGTACCAGAACTTGGGCATCCGGCTTTCGTCGAGGAGGTACTTCGTCTGCAGGCTCATGATGGCGGCTCCTTCGCGAATGAATGGCGGGGTGACTTCCGCCGGCCAGTATGAAGGTGCGCCACTGCGCAACGACCCGCGTTTACCCGCTTGTGCGACTGCGCCGATGCGCATCTTGTGCTCGATCAAGTCCGTCCCCGGCTGCCCGCGCCCAGCGACGCCGCAGGGCCGGATCCCGGACCGCATCGGCGGCCTGCGCACGCTGCTGTCCGGGTCGCTGCTGCAGGGCACGGCGCTGCTGCCGTTCCAGGGGGCCGGAGATCGACAGGAGAACCGCCAAACACCGCCGCCTCCCGTTGCTTTTCCACAGTTCCACGGGCGCGCGCGCGCGGTCCACGGCCCAGCTTCGGGTATAACAGCGCGACTGGAGAAGCGCAGTATGAAAGCACTGAAGTGGGTCGCCAGCGTGGCGCTGGCCGGGACGGTGGCGACGGGCATCGCCCACGCCGGCCAGATCCTCGTCGGGCAGGTCGCTCCCATGACCGGCCTCGAGGCCACGCAGGGCCGCGCCTATGCGGTCGGCATGGAACTCGCCTTCCAGGCCATCAATGCGGCGGGCGGCGTGAACGGCAATACCTTCGCGCTGGTGCGCAAGGACGATGGCGGGCGGCCCGAGGACACCGTGGCCGCAACGAAGCAGCTGCTCGCCGAGCAGAAGCCGCTGGTGCTCGCCGGCTATTTCGGCACCCGCAACATCAACGACCTCATGGCGTCGCGCATCCTGGAACAGGACAAGATCGCGCTGGTCGGCTACCGGGTCGCCGAGATCCGGCCGGAGTCCCCGCTCCTGTACAGCGTCCGCGCCACGCTGCGCGACGAGATCAACAAGCTGACCGAGCACCTGGCGACGATCGGCATCACCCAGCTGGGCCTCTTCTACGAGGAAAACAAGGGCGCAGCGGCGCTGCTGGCCGCGGCCGACGAGGCCGCCGCGAAGGCCAAGGCCACCGTCGTGGCGAAGGCCGGTTACGCCGTCGGCAGCAACAAGGCCGACGACGCGGTGGCCACGCTGGTCAAGGCGAAGCCGCAGGCGATCATCATGGTGTCCACCGGCGCCGCCGCGGCCGCCTTCATCGAGGGCTACCGCTCGGACGGCGGCAAGGCCCAGTTGTTCGCGCACTCCGGCGCCGACGTGGAGCAGCTCCTCAAGCGGCTTTCCGAGGAGCAGATGCACGGCGTCGCGATCGCCCAGGTGACGCCCAGCCCGTACAAGATCTCGAACCGGCTCACCAAGGAGTTCATCGACCTCGTGGCCAAGACCGGCGAGCTCGAGGTGCCGGTGAGCTATTCGATGATGGAGGGCTTCATCGCCGGCAAGGTCATCGTCGAAGCGGTGCGGCGCCAGAAAGGCAAGCCCTCGCGCGAAGGCATCGTGGCGGCCCTGGACGCGATGGACAGCTACAACCTCGGCGGCTACGTCGTCGGGTTCAAACCCGGGATGCACTCCGGCTCGCGCTTCGTCGAGCTGTCGATCGTCACCGGCGCCGGCAAGATCCGGCAGTAGGCACGCAGCGGGCCGGCCGCCGCTCAGGCGTCGGCGCGCACCGACACCCGCCGGGGCCGGGGTCCGACGGGACGGCGGCGCAGCGGCGTCTATGGTGAAACTCATGCACCATGCCGCCCCCCGCCATTTCTCCATGCTGCGAGGGTTCCACCTCGCGGACTTCTTCACTCTTGGCAATGCGGCCTGCGGCGTCGGCGCGGTGTTCCTGTCGATGGCGTTCATGGCCAGCGGCGAACTCGCGCACTTCCTGGCTGCCGCCGCGCTGGCGCCGGCGGCATTCGCCTTCGACGTGATGGACGGACGCATCGCACGGGCGCGCCACCAGCATTCGGCGCTGGGACGCGAGCTCGACTCGCTGTCCGACGTGATTTCATTCGGCGCGGCGCCGGCGGCGCTCGGCTTCGCGGCCGGCATGCAAGGCGGCTGGGACGTGGTGGCGCTGATCTACTTCGTGTGCTGCGGCGTCAGCCGGCTGGCGCGCTACAACGTCACCGCCGAGTCGCTGTCCGCCGGGGCCGACAAGGTCGCCTATTTCGAGGGGACGCCGATCCCGACCAGCGTCCTGCTCACCGGGGTGCTCGCCCTGGCCGCCTGGCAGGACCGGCTGGGCGATGCGCTCTGGGGCGGCACAGTCGAACTGGGGCCGTGGGACTTCCACCCGCTGGCCCTGCTGTTCGTGCTGTCGGGCAGCCTCATGATCAGCAAGACCTTGCACATCCCCAAGCTGTGACTCGGTGCCGGCGCTCGTGATTCAGGGACGCCGCCGGTTCTTCTGCCAGATCGCCACGACGATCAGTCCGTAGGCGACCACCCGGACGCTGTAGAAGAGCGGATTGCTTTCGCTGGCATCGACCAGCAGCCCGAGCGCGATGCGGTTGAGCCCCTCGAGCGCGAACGACAGGGCGAAGTACAGGAAGAAGCGGTCGCCCGAACTGCGCCAGAAACGCAGGAAGAACAGGCCGGCGAGCAGCGAGGAGACGGCGATCGCGCCGGACAGCATCTGGTTCATGGCTTCACTCCTCTTCCCAGATCAGGCCGAACAGCAGCAGCAGCACCGCGATGAGCGCGGTCACCAGGCGCCATGTGGACAAATCGACCTGCGTGGGGAACACCAGCTTGTCGATGACCAGCAGCACGTTGTTGATGCTGAGGCCGGCGAAGCACAGGGCGCTCCAGAACAGCAGCCGCAGCCGGGTGGCGCGCCAGCCCCGCAACAGCAGCATGAAGGCAACCAGGCAGGTGAATGCGCACAGCGAATAGATGATCGCTGCCATCAGGAGTCCTTTCTCCAACGGAACGCGTCCGCAAACTGCTGGGCCCGGCGGTCGACGCGGGAGTGGATCAGGTCGGTCACCTTGACCAGGTTGGCGCCATATGCCTTCGCAACGGCCTCCAGCATCTCGCCGAGCTCCGGCGTGGCTGGCGAATACGTGAAGGCATTGGGCGTCTGCGGGTGCGGCTGCGCGATGCCGGCACTGGCCAGCGACTGCAGCAACTGCCCGGCCACGGGCTCGGCGAGATAGAGCCGCCGCGCCACGGCGGCGGCGTCCCAGGGCGCCCGCGGCTCGCCCCGCAGCAGCAGGATGGCCTCGAGATAGGGCACCGACGGCACGCTGGTCAGGATGAAGCGCCTGACATCGTCCGGCAGTTCCTTGTACGTCATCGTGGCGCGAATTCTATGGAACTTGAACTGTCGGTTTGCGAAACGACACAATGGCTCGATGGTCAATGCGCGCAATCCGTCATTGTGGCGCCTGTTCGTGGCGCTGTGGCCGGATGCACCGGCCCGCGACGCGCTCGCTGCCTGGCAGCGGGCCTGGACGTGGCCGCCGGGCGCGGCGCTGGTGCCGTCCGAGCGGCTGCACCTCACGCTTCATTTCCTCGGCAATGTCCCAGTGGACGAGGTTCCGGCGCTCACAGCGGCGTTGCGGGTTGCCTTCGAACCATTCGAGCTTCACTTCGGCCGTGCCGAAATGTGGCCAGGTGGGATTGCCGTGTTGCGACCGGATCACACGCCGCCGGCACTGCTCGGCTTGCACCGCCGGCTCGCCGGCGCGCTCGCCGCCTTGAACCGGCCGGTGGAATCCCGCCGGTACAAGGCGCATGTCACGCTGGCCCGGCGCGCGATCGGCGCGAAGCCGCCGGCGGCGCAGCCGCAGTTCAGCTGGCGTGCCGACGCCGGCTTCGTCCTGGTGCGCTCGCTGCCGGATCGCGCCGGCTACGAGGTGCTGGAGCGTTTCAGCTAATGGCGCTGGTACGCAGGTGCGAGCGCACCCAGCGGACGATGTCGGCCGCGCCCATCGCGCCGGGCTGGCGCGCCACCTCGCGGCCGCCGACGAACAGGGCCAGCGTGGGAATGCTGCGGATCTGGTGGCGCGCGCCGAGCGACTGCGCCTGGTCGGTGTTCACCTTGGCCAGGCGCACCTGCGGTTCGAGCTGGGCCGCGGCCTGCTCGAACGCCGGCGCCATCTGGCGGCAGGGGCCGCACCAGGGCGCCCAGAAGTCCACCAGCACGGGAATCTCGTTGCGCGCGACGTGGCGCTCGAAGGCTTCTTCGTCCAGCGCCGCGGAGTGGCCGGTGAACAGCGCTCGGTGGCACTGGCCGCAGTCCGGCGCCTTGGCCAGATCGCCGGGCCGGACCCGGTTGGTGGTGTGGCAGTGCGGGCACACCACGTGCAGCGGCTCGCTCATGGTCACTCCCTCAAGCGGCACGCCGGGCCGACTCGATCGCTGCGCGCGCAGCCAGCTCGGCGGCCAGGGCCGGTTCGAGCGGCGAGCGGCACAGGCCGGCGTGCACGTAATGGAGGTTCTCGTAGAGCTCGGCCACCGCCGGGTAGGTTTCCAGCACCGCGTCCAGCCCCGCATCGCGCGGTGTGGCCTCGAGTTCGGCGGCCAACCGCGCGACGACGGAGCGGAACTGCGCTGGATCGACCGGCTGTGCGCTGCGCTCCAGCCGCTCCAGCACCCGGCCGAGAACGACCAGGTTTCTGTTGACTGACACGAAAGAGGGATTCATGCGCTGGACGTGGGGTTGCCCGCCGCAAATGCAAGGGCCGCGAAGCCCCGGTGCGCAGCTGCTATGCCGCCACGCGGAACAACATCCGGGTCCCGGCGAGTTCGAGCACGTCGTTGTCGGCGAGCTGGACCGCATCGACGCCGATCGGGCCGCCGTTGAGCGTGGGCTGCGAAGCCCCTTCGACGTACGCCACGTAATAGCCGTCGCGCCGGTGGGACACCGCCACCACCGCGACGCCCGGCTTGCCGTAGGTGGTCACCGCCTTGACGACCGGCATCTGCAGGCCCGCCGACGAGCCGCTCACGACCTGGAAACTGGCATGCGCCGAGCGCTGCGGCTCGGCCAGCCACGACATGGTGGCGCCGAAGCCGCTGCTCGGAGCGGCCGCTGCCTGGTACTGGATGCGGAACTTGCCGATCGCGATCACGTCGCCGTCGTGCAGCAACTGCCGGGTGATCATCTTGCCGTCGACGTACGTGCCGTTGGTGCTGTGCAGGTCCTCGACGAAGACGTCGGCGACGCCCTTGAGGTCGAAGGCGCAGTGATGGCCGCTGACCACCATGTTCTCGAAGACGATGTCGTTGTCCGGCAGGCGGCCGAGCGTGGT
Source organism: uncultured beta proteobacterium (assembly GCA_963708655.1). Taxonomy (GTDB): domain Bacteria; phylum Pseudomonadota; class Gammaproteobacteria; order Burkholderiales; family Burkholderiaceae_C; genus Ramlibacter. The sequence continues at coordinate 7,720 of CAVPTY010000039.1, read as the reverse complement.
GCGGTCCTTGCGCAGCGGCACGTGCCTGATCTCGACGCCTTCCACGGACACTATCAGCTGCGGCATGGGGCCTCCCGGGGCGGTTGTGGGCTGGCGTACAGCCACTTCATCCTAGTCGGGCTCATCCGCTGCGGCAAGTACGATCCGCTCTCCCGCCCGACACCACGACCGCCGCATGCCCGCCTCCCCCACCGCCCTGCGAATCGCCTTGGCCGGGATGCTGTCGCTGGCGGTCGCCATGGGCATCGGCCGCTTCGCCTTCACGCCATTGCTGCCGATCATGCTCCGCGAGCGCGTGGTGGACCTGGCCGGGGCCAGCTGGCTGGCCAGCGCCAATTACCTGGGCTACCTGCTGGGCGCGCTGCTCTGCACGCTCGGGCCGTGGCTGCGCGCCCGCGTCCCCCGGTTGCCGGCCTGGCGCAGCGGCTGCGTCGTGCGCGTAGGGCTGGCCGCCACCTGCCTCCTGACGCTCGGCATGGCATTGCCCCTGCCCGCGCTGTGGCCCGCTTTGCGCTTCAGCGCCGGCGTGGCGAGCGCGGTGGTCTTCGTGTTCACCTCCGGCTGGTGCCTGATGCAACTCGCGCGCCGCGACGCACCGGCGCTCGGGGGCCTGATCTACGCCGGCCCCGGCGCCGGCATCGTGGCGAGCGGCCTGGCCGCCGGCCTGCTGGTGCAGTGGGAACGGTCCGCCGCCGTCGGCTGGCTGGCATTCGCGCTGCTGGCCGCCGCGCTCAGTGCGCTGGCGTGGCCCGCGTTCACGGCCGACGACGAGGCGACGGCCGCAACGCCGGCTCGAGCCGCCAGTCCCGCGGCCGCGCCTGCCGCGGCGGGCGCGGTCGAAGTGTGGCTGCTGGCGCTGGCCTATGGCCTGGCCGGCTTCGGCTACATCATCACGGCCACCTTCCTGCCCGTGATCGCACGCGAGGCCATCCCGGGTTCGGCGTGGCTGGACCTGTTCTGGCCGATCTTCGGCGCCGGCGCCGTGGTCGGCGCCGTGCTGGTCACGCGCCTGCGCACGGCGCGCGACATGCGCGCCCTGCTGGCCGGCTGTTATGCCGTGCAGGCGCTGGGGATCGCCGTCGGCGTGTGGCTGCCGTCCGCGGCGGGATTCGCGACCGGCAGCCTGCTGCTCGGGCTGCCGTTCACCACCATCACCTTCTTCGCCATGCAGGAGGTGCGGCGGCTGCGGCCCGCCACCGCCCACAGCGCGATGGGGTTGCTGACGGTGATGTACGGCACCGGCCAGATCGCCGGTCCGCTGCTGGCGGCGGCGGTGCTCGCCCGCAGTGCCACGCCGGCGGCTGGTTTCGACCGCAGCCTCGCGATCGCAGCCGGCGCGCTGCTGGCGGGCGCGCTTATGTACCTCGCGCTCGCGCGGCGCTATCCGCTGGTCAGCCGGCCGGCCGCGCGCGGCGCAGCGCCGGATAGGGGTTGACCGGGTCGCCTTCCCACCAGCGGCGCTCCGGGCCGAGGCGGAACACGGCGAAGTGCAGGTGCGGGGTGCTGCCGGCATTGCCGCTGGTGCCGACGTAGCCGACCAGGTCGCCGCGCCGCAGCGACATGCCCTCCTTCAGGCCCTCCGCATACGGTCGAGGTGGGCGTAGTAATAGGCCAGCCGCCCCGGCGGATCGAACTGGTACACCGTGAGCCCGCCGGGCTTGCTCGTGACAGCTTCGCCAGGTAGCCGCGAACCAGTTGCTGCACGAGGGCGACCTCGAGTTCGACGGGGCGGCCCTGGGCTACCAGGTGCACCTCCGGCCGCAGGCGCTCCCACATGGTCTCCGCGGCGCGGTGTTCGGCCGTGAGGCGCTGCACCATCGCGTCCACCAGGATGCGTTCTTCGCCGGGCGCCGCACTGCGCCGGACCAATGTAGGGGCAGGCACGTGGCCGCCGCTTGACGCATGTCAACCGCGTCGGCTCATCCGCCGCCCAGGATGAAGTTGCACAATCGACTCCGGTCTCAAGCAAAGGGCACATCATGTTCAAGCACATCCTGCTCGGCACCGACGGCTCGGCCGCCTCAGAGCATGCCGCCGAACTCGCCGTCGACCTCGCGCGCACCCACGGCGCCAAGCTCACCGCGCTCTACGTCGTCGATCCGTATCCCTACCTGGGCGTCGGCGAAACCAATCCGATGGGCTTCCAGGCATACATGGCAGCCGCCCAGCAGCACGCCGCCCAGGCGCATGCCAAGGTTTCGGATCTGTGCAACAAGGTGCAGCCGCCCGTGCCGCTGGAAGTTCGGCTGGTGGAGGACGTCACCGCGATGCGCGGCATCGTCGACATGGCGCGCCAGGAGCACGCCGACCTGGTGATCGTCGGCTCGCACGGGCGCACCGGCATCAGCCGGCTGATGCTGGGCAGCGTCGCGGCCCAGGTGGTGGCGCACTCGCCGGTGCCGGTGCTGGTGGTGCGCTGACGCGGTCCGTACCAGCGGCGCCCGTGCCCAGCTGGCCACAGCGAGGTGCCGGCGAACTGGGAGAGCACGATTCACCGGCAGCACCCGGCGCGGAACGGCTATGCTCATTGGCCCAGCATACCCGGAGCGCGCCGGCCGCTGCCGTCAGCGGCGGCGTCCTCGCCTGCAGCACATGATCCCGTTTTCCGTCCTCGACCTCGCACCGATCACCGAAGGCAGCGACGCCTCGCAGTCGTTCCGCAACACGCTCGACCTGGCACAGCACGCCGAGCGCTGGGATTACCGGCGCTTCTGGCTGGCCGAGCACCACGGCATGCCGGGCATCGCGAGCGCCGCCACCTCGGTGCTGATCGGCTATGTGGCCGGTGGCACCCGCACCATCCGCGTGGGCGCCGGCGGCATCATGCTGCCCAACCATTCGCCGCTGGTGATCGCCGAGCAGTTCGGCACGCTGGAGTCGCTGTACCCCGGCCGCATCGACCTCGGGCTGGGCCGCGCGCCCGGGTCCGACCAGGCGACGGCGCGCGCGCTGCGCCGCAATCTCATGAGCGATCCGGACGAATTCCCGCGCGACGTCGTCGAGTTGATGGATCTGCTGTCCGACGAGCCGCGCCAGCACATCCGGGCCGTGCCCGGCACCGGCACCAAGGTGCCGGTCTGGATCCTGGGCTCCAGCCTGTTCGGCGCGCAGCTGGCCGCCATGCTGGGACTGCCTTATGCGTTCGCGTCGCATTTCGCGCCGCAGCAGATGATGGAGGCGATCGCGGTCTACCGGCAGACGTTCAAGCCCTCGCCGCACCTGCAGCGGCCGTACGTGATGCTCGGCTTCAACGTCTTCGCCGCCGACAGTGACGAGGAGGCGCGGGTGCTCGCGACTTCGGCCCAGCAGGCGATCGTCAACCTGCGCAGCGGCCGCCCCGGCCGCCTGCCGCCGCCGCGGCCGGGGTATCGGGAACAGGCCGGCCCGGCGGAACGGGCCGTCATCGACAGCGTGCAGGCCTGCTCGGCCATCGGCTCGCCCGACACCGTTGGTGCGGCCCTGCAGGCCTTCGTGGAGCGCACCGGCGCCGACGAACTGATGATCGCCTGCCAGATGTTCGACCATGGCGCGCGGCTGCGCTCCTACGAGATCGCCGCGCAGGTGCGCGATTCGCTCGCAGTGGGCGCCTGACGCCAGCGTATGCAGCGGGCGCAGGAGCCGCCGGCGGTGGGCGACGCCGCACCGTCGGTGCGCGGGCTGTGGGTCATGCTGCTGGCCCTCGCCACCGGCTTTGCACTGAGCCAGGCCTACCGCACCGTTTCCGCGATGATGGCGACCCAGTTGCAGCAGGAGTTCGGCCTGTCCGCGCAGCAGCTCGGCGTGTTCGCCGCCATGTTTCATCTCAGTTTCGGCGCGCTGCAGCTGCTGATGGGGATCGGCATCGACCTGCACGGCGTGCGCCGCACCGTGCTCGCCGCCTTCCCGCTGACGATCGCCGGCTCGCTGCTGTCCGCCTTCGCGCCGAGCTATGCGGTCGCCGTCTTCGGCCAGGCGCTGATCGGCGTCGGCTGCGCCCCGGCGTTCCTGGTGTGCACCGTCTTCATCGCCCGCCGCTTCCCCGCGGCGCAGTTCGCGTCGGTTTCGGGGCTGGTCCTGGGCATGGGCGGCGTCGGGCTGCTGATCACCGGAACGCCGCTGGCCTGGGTCGTGGAGGCCAGCTCGTGGCGCGCCGGCTTTCTGGTGCTCGCCGCCGGCTCGGCGCTCGCGTGGCTGGTGATCTTCGCCCTGGTGCGCGAGCCGGCGCCGCCGCGCAGCCAGGCCGGTGCGGCCGTCGTGCCGGCGCTGCGCGACGCGGCGGCGCTGCTGGCGATGCCGCACACGCTCGGCATCGTCGCGCTCGCCGCCGTCACCTACGCTTCGTTCATCGCCTTGCGCGGGCTGTGGCTGGGACCGCTGCTGATCGAGCGCTACGGCTTCACGCTGCTGGAAAGCGGGAACGTGGCGCTGGCGGTGTCGGTGACCTCGCTGCTGGGACCGCCCTTGTTCGGCCGCTTCGATGCGCCGCCGCGGGCGCGGCGGCAGCGCATCATGGCGTTCAGCCTGGTGCTCGCCGGGCTGTTCGCCTTGCTGACGGTGGCCGGCGCCTGGGCTGCCGTGACGATCACCGTGGTCATGGGATTCCTCACCGGATTCATCGTGTGGCAGTACGCGGACGTCCGCACGGCGTACCCCGAGGTACTCACCGGCCGGGCGATGGCGGTCTTCACCATGGCGATGTTCCTCGGCGTGGCGCTCGTGCAGTGGTTCACCGGCGTGGTCGCGAGCGTCGCGCGCGGGGCGCAGGCCGACCCCTATACCGCGGTGCTGCTCGCGATCTCGGCGCTGCTGGTCGCCGGCGCGCTGGGTTTTCGTCTGCTGCCGCAGCCCGCTTCGGTGCGGCACTGAGCGGCGCCGCGCCATTCGCGCGGCGTCCGGCAGGTTTTTCGCGCCGCGCGTATGCTGCGCGTTTTTCCAGGGAGCCCTCGATGCCGCCTCGCCTCACCGCCCGGGATTTCGACCAGGAACTGCTGATCCTCTTCGACGCCTACGTGCACGGAGACCTCGACCGGCGCGGCTTTCTCTCGCAGGCGCAGAAGTTCGCGAAGGCCGGCGTCACGGCCGCCGGCCTGCTCGCGGCGCTGAGCCCGAATTTCGCGGCCGGCCAGCAGGTGCCAAAGGACGACAAGCGCCTGAAGACGGGTCAGTCGAGCTACCCCTCGCCCGACGGCAACGCGACGACCAAGGGCTACCTCGTGCGGCCGGCGAACGCCGGTGCGACCCGGCTGCCGGCCGTGCTCGTGATCCACGAGAACCGAGGACTCAACCCGCACATCGAGGACATTGCGCGGCGGCTGGCGCTCGACGGCTTCATGGCCTTCGCGCCGGACGCGCTGGCGCCGCTGGGCGGTTACCCCGGCGACGAGGACAAGGCGCGCGCGGCCTTCGCCACGCTGGATCAGGGCAAGGCCTACGCCGACTTCCTGGCCGCCGCCGGGTGGCTGGACGCGCGGCCGGATTCGACCGGCAAGCTCGGCGCGGTGGGTTTCTGCTACGGCGGCGGCATCGTGCACCGGCTGGCCACGGATCTGCCACGACTGGATGCGGCGGTGCCGTTCTATGGCAACTCGCCGGCGCCGGATCAGGCCGCGAAGGTGAAGGCGCCGCTGCTGGTGCACCTGGCGGCCGTGGACGAGCGCATCAATGCCGCCTGGCCGGGCTACGAGTCGGCGCTCAAGGCGGCCGGGGTGAAGTACACGATGCACCAGTACCCCGGCACGCAGCACGGTTTCAACAACGACACCACCCCGCGCTACGACGCGGCAGCGGCCAGGCTGGCCTGGGACGGCACGATCGCCTTCTTCAAGGCGAACCTCGCGACCGGCTGACCCGCCCGCGCCGTCAGCGGCGCGGATAGAGCGGGTGCGAGGGATCGGTGAAGCCCGGCGTCGAGGGATGGCCGGGCCGCACGAACGAATCCACCAGTTCCTCGTCCTCCGGCGTCACGGCATAGTCGAGGGCCGGCAGGTAGTCCTGCCATTGCTTGAGCGTTCGCGGCCCGGCGATCACCGAGCTCACCGCGCGATGCGCCAGCACCCACGCGGTCGCGAACTGCGCCAGCGTGACGCCCTTGACCGCGGCGTGCGCCTTGAGCTGCTGCGCGATCACGAGCGACTCCTCGCGGAACTCGGTTTCGGCGATGCGCTTGTCGCCGCGGCCGGCGCGCGAGTCCTGCGCCGGCGGCTGCCCCGGCGGATACTTGCCGGTCAGCACGCCGCGGGCGACCGGGCTGTACGGCGTCACGCCGATGCCGTAGTACTCGCAGGCCGGCAGCACCTCCACTTCCGGCATGCGATTGAGAAGGTTGTAGTACGGCTGGCAGACGACCGGTGCCGGCAGCCCGATCTGCCCGGCGATGCGGACCATCTCGGCGATGCGCCAGCCGCGGTAGTTCGACACGCCCCAGTAGCGGATCTTGCCGTCCCGCAGCATCGCCTCCAGCGCGCGCAGCGGCTCCTCCAGGTCCATGCCGTTGACGTCGCGATGCAGGTAGAGGATGTCGACGTGGTCGGTCTGCAGCCGCTGCAGGCTCGCGTCGAGCGCCCGCAACATCCACGTGCGCGAGAAGTGGCGGTCGTTGATCCGCTTGGACATCGGATTGCCGAGCTTGGTGGCCAGCACCCATTCGTCGCGCTGCCCCTTGAGCAGCTCTCCGACCATGGTTTCGGCCGCGCCGAGCGAATAGACGTCGGCCGTGTCGATGTAGTTCACGCCATGGTCGCGGGCGTCGGCCACGATGGCCTGCGCCTCGGCGCGATCGGTCTGGTCGGCGAACATCATCGTGCCCAGGCACAACGCGGATACCTTCAGGTTGCTCTTGCCGAGCCGGCGGTATTGCATGCGTGTCTCCGTTGTCGACGCGCAAGCTTACCCCCGGCCCCGCGCCGCTACACTCCGGCTCATCCCGCATGACGACGACACCGGTACGGCAGCGCGCCGACTTCCTCATCATCGGCGGCGGCATCGCCGGCGCCGCCGCCGGCTACTGGCTGGCGCCCCATGGCCGCGTCGTCATCCTCGAACGCGAGTCGCAACCGGGCTACCACTCGACCGGCCGGTCGGCGGCGCTCTTCATGGAAAGCTACGGCACGCCGCAGGTGCGCGCGCTCACGCTGGCCAGCCGCGCGTTCCTGCAGGCGCCGCCCGCAGGATTTGCCGAACACCCACTGCTGTCGCCGCGTGGTGCACTGCTGGTCGCTGCCCCGGGCCAGGAAGCGGTGCTGGAATCGCACTGGCAGGTGCTGCAGGCGATCACGCGGACGGCGCGCCGGCTGGATGCGGCGCAGACCTGCACCCTGGTGCCGGTGCTGCGGCGCGAGCTGGTCACCGGCAGCGTGCTCGAACCCGACGCGGCCGACATGGACGTGGCTGCCATCCACCAGGGTTACCTGCGCGGCCTGCGCCGCGCCGGCGGCGCGCTGGTGTGTGACGCCGGCGTGGCGTCGCTGCAGCGCACCGGCGACCGCTGGCAGGTCGACGCCGGCGGGACCGTGTACGAGGCGCCGGTGGTGCTCAATGCCGCCGGTGCCTGGGCCGACGAGATCGCCCGGCTGGCGGGCGTGGCGCCGCTCGGGCTGCAGCCGCGGCGGCGCTCGGCGATGATCTTCGCGCCCCCGCCCGGCGTCGACATCGGCAACTGGCCGCTGGTGCTCGGCGCCGCGGAGGACTGGTACTTCAAGCCGGATGCCGGCATGTTGCTGGGCTCGCCGGCGAACGCCGACCC
>CAVPTY010000038.1:0-16364 GCA_963708655.1 uncultured beta proteobacterium | reverse complement strand
TCTTCTTCATCCAGGCCGGTGTCGTCTGTCAGGGGCTGCTTCACTACTTGGCAGCGGCGTTCCCTTCGCTTGTCTGGAGCTCCTTCGGCTCTTGGCTGCGCACCATCCGCCCCGGCATCCCTGCATCGGAGTTGGTCGTCGCCACCGCACTACGCCAATGCCTGCCCGAATTTCTCTTGAATGGCACCAAAACCAATTCCTTCGCGAAATTCATCACCGAACGGCAGGACCCAGATACCTTCGAGATGTTCCGCTTGGCCACATAGCTCCAGATTGGGGCGCTGAACTCGGCACTCACGAGCAACAGGTCGGGACGCTTGATCTCGTAGACCGACCGCTTGCCCAAGGTCGGCAGCACATCCTTGTCGAAGATGCGCGGAAGGATCGAAAGAGTCGTCTGCCGGCCTGCCTTGAGGCTGAGCCCGCGATGCTTGAGCCACTTGCGATACACCGCCTCGAAGGTGTTTTCGTCGGCGAGCCGGACGGCGGTGCGCTTCTGCTTGCGGTGAACGCGAGGATTGGTGCCTTTGGCCAGCAGGGCGCGCGCTTCGTCGCGCAGGCTGCGGGCCTCGCGAAGCGTCACCTCCGGGTAGGTGCCAAGCGACATCCGCTTCTGCTTGCCCGCCCAGTAGTAGCGGAAGTGCCAAGTCCTGCCCCCTGCAGCCGTGACGGCCAGGGCGAGGCCATCCAAGTCAGGGAGGGTGTATGCCTTGCCAGTTGCCTTGGCCTGTCGAACGGCCAAGTCTGAGAGTGCCATTTTCTTGCTCCTGAACATGAGTCAGGAACCAGATGCTGGCTATGTCGACCTCGCCTCTCCATCAACAATCCGGAATCAGCCGCGCCCGCAAAAATGGACTTGTTTGTGGACTTGAAAGTCCCGGCTGTAGGCGGATCGCAGTGGACCCCGGCAGAACATCAAAGAGAGGAAAAGTCCTTATGCGACAACGACTTGCAGACTCTCTTGGACTTCTGCGGAAGTCCGCAGATTGATGCGGTGGAGCGGGCGATGGGAATCGAACCCACGTCTTGAGCTTGGGAAGCTCAGGTCCTGCCATTGAACGACGCCCGCGGGACAGCCGCGATTATGGCATCCCGCGGCGCGCGCCCGACGGGCTCCACGGACACCCGACTGCAGGCCCGCTTCCGCCGCCGAGGCAGCCTTACTTCAGGATGTCCCCGACGCAGAGGTACTTCATCTCCACGTATTCCTCCATGCCGTGGCTGGAGCCTTCGCGGCCCGAGCCCCGACTGCTTGACGCCGCCGAAGGGTACGTGCTCGGTGGCGATGATGCCGACGTTGATGCCGACCATGCCGTATTCCAGCGCCTCGCTGACGCGGAAGATGCGGCCCACGTCGCGGCTGTAGAAGTAGCTGGCCAGGCCGAACTCGGTGTCGTTGGCGGCGGCGATCGCTTCCTGCTCGGTCCTGAACCTGAACACCGGCGCCAGCGGGCCGAAGGTCTCCTCCTTCGCGCACAGCATGTTGCCGGTGGCGTCGGCGATCACCGTGGGCTGGAAGAACTGCCCTTGCAGCTTGGCGCCGCCGACCACCACCTTGCCGCCCTTGGCGACGGCGTCGGCGACGTGGCGCTGCACCTTTTCCACGGCCGCGTCCTCGATCAGCGGCCCTTGCACCACGCCTTCCTCGAAGCCGTTGCCGACCTTCAGCGCCGAGACCTTGGCCGAGAACTTCTGCACGAACTGGTCGTACACGCCTTCCTGCACGTAGATGCGGTTGGCGCAGACGCAGGTCTGGCCGGCGTTGCGGTACTTGCTGGCCATCGCGCCTTCGACGGCGGAGTCGATGTCGGCGTCGTCGAAGACGATGAACGGCGCGTTGCCGCCCAGTTCCAGGCTGAGCTTCTTGACGGTGGGGGCGCTTTGCGCCATGAGGATGCGGCCGACCTCGGTCGAGCCGGTGAAGCTGATGTGGCGCACCACGTCGCTGGCGCAGAACACCTTGCCGACGGCGATGCTGTTGGGACCGTCGGCCGTGATCATGTTCAGCACGCCGGCCGGGATGCCGGCGCGGATCGCCAGTTCAGCCGCGGCCAGCGCCGTGAGCGGCGTCAGTTCGGCCGGCTTGATGATGACCGGGCAGCCCGCCGCCAGCGCCGGAGCGACCTTGCGGGTGATCATGGCCAGCGGGAAGTTCCACGGCGTGATGGCGGCGCACACGCCGATCGGCTGGCGCAGCACCAGCAGCCGGCGGTTGTTGTCGAACTGCGGCAGGGTCTCGCCGTTGACGCGCTTGGCCTCCTCGGCGTACCACTCGACGAAGCTCGCGCCATACGCGACCTCGCCCTTGGCCTCCGGGAACGGCTTGCCCTGTTCGGCGGTCATGATGCGGCCCAGGTCTTCCTGGTTGGCCATCAGCAGGTCGTACCACTTGCGCAGGATGATGCTGCGCTCCTTGGCGGTCTTGCTGCGCCAGGCCGGCCAGGCGGCGTTGGCCGCGGCGATGGCCGCCTCGGCCTCCTTGGGCCCCAGGTTGGCGACGTCGGCCAGCTTGTTGCCGTTGCTGGGGTCGTGCACCTCGAAGCGCGCTGCTGCCGCTTGACCCACTCGCCGTTGATCAGGGCGTCGGTCTTCAGGAGGCTGGGGTCCTTGAGCAGGGAGAGGGGGGAAGTCTTCATGTCCATGGCGCGGATCTCCATCGGGGAGCGAAAGAAGGTGCCGGGCTGCGGCCGCCCGGCCGGCCACCGAGCATAGCAAGTTGCGCCGTCCCTGCCGGCGGTCGGGAACGGTCGAAAACCTATAATGAAAGGTTCCGCTGAATCAAGCATTTGCGCGCGTTTCTCGCCGCCCGGCCGCGCGCTGTCCGAAGCCTCCATGACCACTCCGACCTTCACCGTCGCCGACATCCGCAAGACCTTCCTCGATTTCTTCGCGTCCAAGGGCCACACCGTGGTGGCCTCGAGTCCGCTGGTGCCCGCGCAACGACCCGACGCTGATGTTCACCAACTCGGGCATGGTGCAGTTCAAGGACGTGTTCCTGGGCACCGACAAGCGCTCTTATGTGCGCGCCGCCTCGGTGCAGGCCTGCCTGCGCGCCGGCGGCAAGCACAACGACCTGGAAAACGTCGGCTACACCGCACGCCACCACACGTTCTTCGAGATGCTGGGCAACTGGAGCTTTGGCGACTACTTCAAGCGCGACTCGCTCAAGTGGGGCTGGGAACTGCTCACCGAGGTGTATCAGCTTGCCGCGCCGAGAGGCTCTGGGCCACGGTTTATATCGACGACGACGAGGCCTACGACATCTGGACCAAGGAGATCGGCCTGCCGCCCGAGCGCGTGGTGCGCATCGGCGACAACAAGGGCGCCAAATACGCCTCCGACAACTTCTGGATGATGGCCGACACCGGCCCCTGCGGCCCGTGCTCGGAAATTTTTTACGACCACGGCCCTGCCATCCCCGGCGGCCCGCCCGGCAGCCCCGACGCGGACGGCGACCGCTACATCGAAATCTGGAACCACGTGTTCATGCAGTTCGACATGCAGCCGGACGGCAGCGTCAAGCCGCTGCCCGCGCCTTGCGTCGATACCGGCATGGGGCTGGAGCGCCTCGCCGCCATCCTGCAGCATGTCCACAGCAACTACGAGATCGACATCTTCGACCGCCTGATCAAGGCGGCCGCGCGCGAGACCGGCGTTGCCGACCTGGCGAATCCCTCGCTGAAGGTGATCGCCGACCACATCCGCGCCACTGCCTTCCTGGTGGCCGACGGCGTGATCCCGTCCAACGAGGGGCGCGGCTACGTGCAGCGCCGCATCGTCCGCCGCGCCATCCGGCACGGCTACAAGCTGGGCCGCAAGACGCCGTTCTTCCACAAGCTGGTGCCCGAGCTGGCCGCGCTGATGGGCGACGCGTACCCCAACCTGCGCGACAGCCAGCAGCGGGTGATGGACGTGCTGAAGGCCGAAGAAGAGCGCTTCTACGAGACGCTGGAAAACGGCATGGAGATCCTGGACGCCGCGCTGGCCGGCGGCAAGACCGTGCTGCCGGGCGACATTGCCTTCAAGCTGCACGACACGTATGGCTTCCCGCTGGACCTCACCAACGACGTGTGCCGCGAGCGCGGCGTCACGGTGGACGAGGCCGGCTTCACGGCGGCGATGGACCGGCAGAAGGCCCAGGCCCGCGCGGCCGGCAAGTTCAAGATGGACCGCGGCCTGGAGTACACCGGCTCGGGCAACGTGTTCACCGGCTACGAGAAGCTCCAGGAGCAGGCCAGGGTGGTCGCGCTGTACGCCGAGGGCACCCCGGTGGAGCAGCTGGAAGCGGGCCAGCTCGGCGTCGTCGTGCTGGACACGACCCCGTTCTACGCCGAGTCGGGCGGCCAGGTGGGCGACCGCGGCGCGATCGAGACCGGACAGCGCGAAGTTCGAGGTGGGCGACACCCAGAAGATCAAGGCCGACGTGTTCGGCCACCACGGCATGCTGGCGGCCGGTGTGCTCAAGGTCGGCGACAGCGTCACGGCCAAGGTGGACATGGCCAAGCGCCAGGCCACGATGCGCAACCACAGCGTCACCCACCTGATGCACAAGGCCTTGCGCGAGGTGCTCGGCGCGCATGTGCAGCAGAAGGGTTCGCTGGTCGATGCGGACAAGACCCGCTTCGACTTCACGCACAACGCGCCGGTCAGCGCGGAGCAGGTCCGCGAGATCGAGGCCCGCGTCAACGCCGAGATCCTGATGAACCAGCCGACGCAGGCCCGGGTGATGGACATCGAATCGGCCAAGGCGACCGGTGCCATGATGCTGTTCGGCGAGAAGTACGGCGACAGCGTTCGGGTGCTGGACATCGGCTCCAGCCGCGAGCTGTGCGGCGGCACCCACGTGCAGCGCACCGGCGACATCGGCCTGTTCAAGGTCGTGAGCGAAGGCGGCGTCGCCGCGGGCATCCGCCGGATCGAGGCCGTGACCGGCGCCAACGCGCTGGCGTACACGCAGCAGCTCGAAGCCACGGTGAGCCGGGTTGCCGGCGCCTTGAAGGCCGCGCCCACCGAGGTGCAGGGCCGCGTTGCGCAGGTGCTGGACCAGGTGCGGGCGCTGGAGCGCGAAGTGGCCCAGCTCAAAGGCAAGCTGGCGTCGTCGCAAGGCGACGAGCTGGTGGCCCAGGCGGTCGACGTCAAGGGCGTCAAGGTGCTGGCGGCGCGGCTGGAAGGCGCCGATGCGAAGACCTTGCGCGAGACCATGGACAAGCTCAAGGACAAGCTCAAGAGCGCGGCCATCGTGCTGGCGGCCGTGGACGGCGGCAAGGTGCAACTGGCCGCCGGCGTCACGGCCGATCGCATGGGGAAGGTGAAGGCCGGCGAGCTGGTGAACTTCGTCGCGCAGCAGGTCGGCGGCAAGGGCGGCGGCAAGCCGGACCTGGCGATGGCCGGCGGCACCGACGCGAGCAAGCTGGCCGGCGCGCTGGAGTCAGTGCGGGGCTGGGTGGCGGAGCGCCTTTAACTCCCTCTCCCGCAAGCGGGAGAGGGAGCCCATCACTTCCTGGTGAACACCAGGTCCCACACTCCGTGGCCGAGCTTGAGGCCGCGGTGCTCGAACTTGGTCAGCGGCCGGTAGTCCGGCTTGGGCGCGTAGCCTCGGCGCCGTGTTCGCGAGCCCGGGCTCGGCGCCCAGCACCTCCAGCATCTGCTGCGCGTAAGGCTCCCAGTCGGTGGCGCAGTGCAGGTAGCCGCCGGCCTTCAGGCGCGAAGCAAGCAGCGAGACCAATGGCGGCTGGATCAGCCGGCGCTTGTGGTGGCGCTTCTTGTGCCAGGGATCGGGAAAGAAGACGTGCACGCCGTCCAGGCTGGCGGGCGGCACCATGTGTTCGAGCACTTCGACGGCGTCGTGCTGCACGATGCGGATGTTGGCGAGCTGCTGGTCCTGGATCCGCTTGACGAGGGCGCCGACGCCCGGGTCGTGCACTTCGCAGCACAGGAAGTTCGTGCCGGGCAGGGTGGCCGCGATCTGCGCCGTCGCCTCGCCCATGCCGAAGCCGATCTCCAGCACGGTGGGCGCTTGCCGTCCGAACACGGCCGCGAAGTCCAGCGGCTCGTGCCGGAACGGCAGGATGACGCTGGCGCCATGCTCGGCGAGCGCGCGGGCCTGTCCGGTGGTGATCCGCCCGGTGCGCAGCACGAAGCTGCGGATGCTTCTCGGGACGGGCGACGCCGGCGGGTGCGGCAGTGGAAGAAGGCTCGGGAACGGGGGTGGGGCCGGGTTCAGTCACCCGCGGGATTGTAGGAGTCGCGCCACTGCCGCTGCCACGCGCCCAGCGCGTCCCCGACCGGCCCGCCGTGCGCCGCCAGTCCGAGCACGGCGGCCGCCCGGTTGAGCGCGGCCAGCGGCTCGGCGGTGTCCAGCGGCCGCGCGCCGTTGCGCTTGGACAGCTTCTCGCCGTCGGGCCCCAGCACCAGGGGCGTGTGCAGATAGCCGGGCGTCGGCAGCTGCAAGGCCTGCTGCAGGCGGATCTGCCGCGCCGTGTTGTCGGCGAGGTCCTCGCCGCGCACGACCTGCGTGATGCCTTGCCGCGCGTCGTCGACGACCACCGCGAGCTGGTAGGCCCACGGCCCGTCGGCGCGCCGCAGCACGAAGTCGCCGACTTCCGCTTCGACATCCTGTTGCTGCGCCCCCAGCCGGCGATCGATCCAGTGCACGACGCCGGGCTCGACGCGAAAGCGCCAGGCCCGTGGCGCACGGCCATGCAGGCCGGCGCGGCAGGTGCCGGGATAGACCAGTTCGGCATGGCGCTCGCGTGGCCGCCCCAGCGCGGCAAGGGCCTGCCCGATGTCCTTGCGCGAACAGCCGCAGGGATAGGCGCGGCCGGCGCTCACCAGGTCGTCCAGCGCCGCCTGATAGAGCGCGGAACGTGCCGACTGCCACACCGGCTGCGCGTCCGGCAGGAGCCCGCAGTCGGCGAGCTGCCGCAGGATCAGGCGGTCGGCGCCGGCGACGCAGCGCGGCTGGTCGACGTCCTCGATGCGCACCAGCCAGCGGCCGCCATGCGCCCGCGCGTCCAGCCAGCTGGCGAGCGCCGCCACCAGCGAGCCGGCGTGCAGCGGGCCGGTGGGCGAGGGAGCGAACCGGCCGACGTACGCGCAAGCCATGCCGCAGGGCGTGCGCTCAGCCGCGTGCACGGCGAGCGCGAGTTCCAGGCCCGACAGGAAGGCGTCCTCCACCCGGTCACCCAGGCACCAGTCGCCGCACAGGCCGATGCGGCTCCTGCGCTCCCACACGTGCGAAACGCCGAGCGGCCGCTCGGTGCGCGCCGACAGCCAGCGGTGCACCTGCGCGAAGCCCGGCTGGGCCCGGATGCCGGTCACTTCGGCGAATGCCTTCAGCAATTTCGCCTGCACGCGCGGCTCGTCGTCTTCGAGGTGTTCCTGCGACCAGGCGGGGCTGGCCTGCACCGTCCAGCGCTCGACCGGCGAGCGGCCGGGTTTGGAGGATTCGCGTGCCACCCAGGCCACGCGGTGGTGATTGCTGTGCGCGGCGTGCCAGGCCGGTCCCAGGTGCGTCAGCGCCGGCTGCACCGCTTGCGGGAACGCCAGCATCAGCGTCCAGCACGGGGCCGCCTGCACCTGCTCGAGGCGTTCGACCACCGCGCGGCGGCAAGGCCGGACTGCCGCAGCAGGCCGGCGGCCAGCCCGTGGGGCAGCGCCAGCAGCACCGCGTCGAAGCCGGAGAAGACATGCACCGAGTCCTGCGGGCCGGCCGTGTGCAACTGCCAGCGCCGGCGATCCAGGGCGTCGGGCTCGATGCGCGTGACGCGGGTTGCCAGCTCCACGCCGCCGGCGGCGGCCAGCGGTCGCAGCCAGTGCGCGGCGACGGCGTCCATGGCCGGCACGCCGACCCAGTGCGGCTCCTGCGAGGGCAGCGCGGCCTCGACCACGCGGCCATACTCGTCCAGCACCCGGACCGCGTTGGCGTTCCACGGCTGGCGCGCGACGCCGGTGGCCTCCAGCGCCTGCGCGAAGCGCCGGTCGCGCACGGTGAAGTACTGGGCACCCATGTCGAAACTGCCGAAGGGCGTCTCGCAACTGGCCGTGCGGCCGCCGGCGGCGGCGTGTTGTTCCAGCAAGGTGACGGTGTGCCCGGCCTGGGCCAGGGTGCGGGCGCAGGCCAGGCCGGCGATGCCGGCGCCGACCACGGCGAGCTTTCTCGGGGATGCTGTCATCGTGCGCTTCATTGTGGCACGCGGTGCTGCTCGATCAGCGCGAGGCGGGTGGCGGGACGTTCCAGCTGCGCCAGCCACCACTGCAAGGCGCGGCCCGGCTGGCTGCTGGTGCGCCACGCGGCACTGATGCGAACCACCCGGGCGCCGCGCTGCGTCTCCTTGGCCACGAGGCGGCCGGTCTCCAGGTAGGGACGGGCCATCGCGAGCGGCACGAAGCCCGCGCCCAAGCCGCGCAACTGGGCATCGAGCTTGGCCCGCATCGTCGGCACCGTCAGCACGTCCTGGCCCGCCAGCAGGCCCAGCGTGAGGGCCGGTCCGCGCTGGACCGAATCGGCCACGGCGATCGCCCGGTGCCGCTGCAGCAGGTCGTCGCCCAATGGCTCCGGCAGGGCCGCCAGCGGGTGGTGCGGCGCGACGGCGTAGACGAACGGCATCTCGCCGAGCAAGCGGCTCTGCACCCCGCCGGCGTTGCTCGCCTCCAGTGCCACGCCGAGCGCCAGGTCCGCCTGGCCGGACGTGAGCGCTTCGAGCGTGCCGGACAGCGACTCGTCGCGCAGCCGCAAGCGGGTGACCGGCGCGAGTTCATAGAACACGTGCACCAGCTCCATGACCACGGACAGCGAGACCACCGTGTCGACGGCCATCGTGAGCTGCGATTCCCAGCCGGTCGCGATCCGCTGGACGCGGTTGGCGACGGCGTCGGTCTCGGCCAATAGCCGGGCCCCTTCGCGCAGCAGTTCGGCGCCGGCGGGCGTGGGCCGCGCCTGGCGCGAACTGCGGTCGAACAGCAGCACGTCGAGCGCGTCCTCGATCTGCCGCACCCGGTAGGTGACGGCGCTGGGCACCAGCCCGAGTTCGCGGGCGCCGGCGGCGAAGCTGCCGGCCTGCGCCACCGTGCGCAGCAGCGACAGCGCCTCGGGCGTCAGAACTTCAAAGGGCGCGGGCATGGCCGGGTGTGGACGTTCAAGTTTTTTGCATGATGCCATCAAAACCGGCACTGGTGGCGACGCCGGTGCGGGCATCACCATCGCCACATCGACCTCGGGGAAGACAGCCATGCTGACCTTGCGCAAGTCCGCAGAACGCGGTTACGCCGACCACGGCTGGCTGAAGTCGTTCCACAGCTTCTCGTTCGCCAACTACTACGACCCGCGCCACATGGGCTTCGGCAACCTGCGCGTGATCAACGAGGACCGCATTGCCCCGGGCACCGGCTTCGGCACGCACGGCCACCGCGACATGGAGATCATCAGTTACGTGCTGGCCGGCAGCCTCGCGCACCGGGACACGCTGGGCAACGCCAAGGCCATTCCGCCGGGCGACGTCCAGCGCATGAGCGCCGGCACCGGCGTGCAGCACAGCGAGTTCAACCATGCGCAAGGCGAGACCACCCACTTCCTGCAGATCTGGATCGAGCCGGACGCGAAAGGCATCGCGCCGGGCTACGAACAGAAGACGTTCCCGGAGGGCGACAAGCGCGGCCGGCTGCGGCTGGTGGCCTCGCCCGACGGCGCCGACGGCTCGGTCGTGATCCACGCCGATGCCCGGATGTACGCGGGGCTGTTCGACGGCGCCGAAAGCGCCGAGCTGCGCCTGCCGGCGCAACGCAAGGCTTACGTCCATCTCGTCCGCGGCGAACTGCGCGTCAACGGCCAGGCGCTCGCGGCGGGCGACGCCGCGATGCTCGCGGACGAAGCGCAGCTGCGCCTGGACGGCGGCAAGGATGCCGAGGTGCTGGTGTTCGACCTCGCCGGCTGAATGTCAACCACACTTCACAAGGAGCCTTCATGCAACCTTCCACCACCACCCAGGATGCGCTGACCCTGGCCGGCCGAGCCCTGATCGCGCTGCTGTTCATCCCCGCCGGCTGGGGCAAGATCGGCGGCTTTGCCGGCCTGGCTGGCTACATCTCCAGCAAGGGCGTGCCGCTGCCCGAGGCGGCGGCGGCCATCGCGATCGTGGCCGAACTCGGGCTCGGACTGATGCTGCTCCTGGGCTGGAAGGCGCGGCTCGCTGCCGCCGGTCTGGCGGTGTTCGTGGCCGTGATCACGCCCATCTTCCACAACTTCTGGGCCATGCCGGCGGCGCAGCAGATGATGCAGCAGCAGGCCTTCTACAAGAACGTCGCCATCGTCGGCGGCCTGCTGGTGCTGGCGGCGTTCGGCGCCGGCGGCTGGAGCCTCGACGGCCGGCGCGGCCACGGGCACGCGAGCGGGGCGAGGAGGGCGGCGTGACCGACGTCGTCGTCGTCTTCCACTCGGGGTACGGCCACACCCAGCGGATGGCGCAGGCGGTTGCGCAAGGCGCCCAAGCGCAGCTGATCGCGATCGATGCCGACGGCAACCTGGCGCCGGGCGGCTGGGAGCGGCTCCAGGCCGCCGACGCGATCATCTTCGGCTCGCCGACTTACATGGGCAGCGTCAGCTGGCAGTTCAAGAAATTCGCCGACGCCTCGTCGAAGCAGTGGTTCCGGCAGGACTGGAAGGACAAGATCGCCGCCGGCTTCACCAACAGCGCCGGCATGAGCGGCGACAAGCTGGCCACGCTCACCGCCATGTTCACGCTGGCGATGCAGCATTCGATGATCTGGGTGAGCCAGGGGCTGATGCCCTCCAACACCAGGGCCGCGCGGCGCGACGACGTCAACTATCTCGTGTCGTACAGCGGTGCGATGGCGCAGTCGCCGTCGGACGGCGGCGTGAACGACATGTCGCAGGGCGACCTGGAGACCGCCCGCCTGTTCGGCCAGCGCGTGGCGGAGATCGCCTCGCGCTTCAGGCGCTGAAGGCGCGAGGACTCGACGGGCCGCACCCCCTGTGGTGGAAGTTCGTGTCGTCGCGGCCGGAACGGATCGTGCAGGCGAGCGCCGACTGCGCGGCGCAGCGCACGGGATGTGTGCCGGGGACGACGAATTCTTCCCGCTGCCGCCGACGCCTACACGCCGCCCGAACCGCTGTCCTGATCGCCGTGTGCCGGCGCGAGGCGCGCGTCGAGCCGCTCGCGTTCGTCGAACACGAAGCAGTGGCCGCGGAAATGCGCGGCACCGGTGGTTTCGAAGTACTTGAGAATGCCGCCATCGAGCTGCCAGACATGG
Source organism: uncultured beta proteobacterium (assembly GCA_963708655.1). GTDB lineage: Bacteria > Pseudomonadota > Gammaproteobacteria > Burkholderiales > Burkholderiaceae_C > Ramlibacter. The sequence continues at coordinate 5,096 of CAVPTY010000038.1, read as the reverse complement.
TCGAGGCCGGCCTCGCGCATCAGGATGGCCGCCTTCTCGCAGCGGATGCCGCCGGTGCAGAAACTCACCACGGTCTTGCCGGCGAGCTGGCCTGCGTTGGCCTGCAGCGCCGCCGGGAAGTCGCTGAACTTGCGCAGCCGCCAGTCCATCGCGCCCTCGAACGTGCCTTGGTCGACCTCGAAGGCATTGCGGGTGTCCAGGGTGACGACCGGCCGGCCCCCGTCATCGTGACCGAGGTCGAGCCACCGCTTGAGCGTGGCCGCGTCCAGCGCCGGCGCACGGCCCGCGGCCGGCTGGATCGCCGGGCTGTTCATGCGGATGATCTCGCGCTTGACCTTGACCAGCAGCTTGCGGAACGGTTGCCGCTGCGACCAGCTCTCCTTGGCTTCCAGGTCGGCGAACCGCGGGTCGGCACGCAGGCCCTCCAGGAATGCAGCCACGGCCTGCGGCGCGCCCGCGAGAAACAGGTTGATGCCTTCGCCGGCGATCAGGATGGTGCCGAGCAGGGCGAGCTCGCGCGCGCGTGGGGCGAGCGCGCTCGTGCAGCGCCAGCGGATCGTCGATGGCGACGAAACGATACGCGGAAATATTCAGGACGGAATTCACGAGCGGCGAATTCTAGTCAGTGTCAAGAGGGCCGCGTTTTCTACAATGCGGCGATGTTCGTCCACCTGCGCCTGCACACCGAGTTTTCCGTCGTCGACGGCACCAACCGCATCGACGAGACGGTCAAGGCGGCCGCGGCCGACCACCAGCCCGCGCTCGCGATCACCGACCTGAACAACCTGTTCGGCGCGATCAAGTTCTACAAGGAGGCGCGGTCCGCCGGCGTCAAGCCGATCCTGGGCGCCGAAGTGATGCTGCAGGGGCTGGGCCAGGATCCGGCCGCGGTGTCGCGGATCGTGCTGCTGGTCCAGGAGCGGCAGGGTTACCTCAACTTGTGCGAGTTGCTGGCGCGAGCCTGGACCGCCAACGTCGTCAAGGCGCAAGGGGTATGCCGGCTGGAGTGGCTGAATGAACTGGGGCAGGGCCTGATCGCGCTGTCCGGCGCCCAGGCGGGACCGCTGGGGCAGCCGCTGGCGCAGGGCGACGGCCCGCGGGCGGCCGAGGTGGCGCTGGCCCTCGCATCGATCTTTCCGCACCGCTTTTACGTGGAGTTGCAGCGTGCCGGCCGCGCCGACGACGAAGCGCACGTCGCCGGCGCGGTGCAACTGGCGGCGCGCCTGAACCTGCCGGTGGTGGCAACGCACCCGGTGCAGTTCACGCACGAGGACGACTACGAGGCGCACGAGGCGCGGGTCTGCATCGCCGAGGGCGAGATCCTGGGCAACCAGCGGCGCGTGCGCCGCTTCACGCGCGAGCAGTACTTCAAGTCGGCGGCGCAGATGGAGGAACTGTTCGCCGACGTGCCGACCGCCATCGCCAACACGGCGCAGATCGCCAAGCGCTGCAACCTCGTGCTGGAACTGGGCAAGCCGCGGCTGCCCCATTTCCCCACGCCCAACGGCATGCCGATCGAGGAGTACTTCCGCTTTGCATCGCACGAGGGCCTGAAGGAACGGATGCTGCACCTGTATCCGGACCCGGTCCAGCGCGAGGCCGAGATGCCGCGCTACGTCGAGCGGCTGGAGTTCGAGCTCGGGACCATCCTCAAGATGGGATTCCCCGGCTACTTCCTGATCGTCGGCGACTTCATCAACTGGGCCAAGAAGAACGGCTGCCCGGTGGGGCCGGGGCGCGGCTCGGGCGCCGGCTCGCTGGTGGCCTACGCGCTGAAGATCACCGACCTGGACCCGCTGCAGTACAAGCTGCTGTTCGAGCGCTTCCTGAACCCGGAGCGGGTGTCGATGCCTGACTTCGACATCGACTTCTGCCAGGCCAACCGCGACCGCGTGATCGAGTACGTGAAGGAGAAGTACGGCCGCGACGCCGTGAGCCAGATCGCGACCTTCGGCACGATGGCGGCCCGCGCCGCGATCCGCGACGTCGGGCGGGTGCTGGACATGAGCTACACCTTCTGCGACGGCATCAGCAAGCTGATCCCGAACAAGCCGGGCCAGCACATCACGATCGAAGGCGCCATCAAGGCCGAGCCGGTGCTGGCCGAGCGCCTGGAAAAGGAAGACGAGGTCAAGACCCTGCTGGGGCTGGCGCAGAAGCTCGAGGGCCTCACCCGCAACGTCGGCATGCATGCCGGCGGCGTGCTGATCGCCCCCGGCAAGCTGACCGAGTTCACGCCGCTGTACCAGCAGCCCGGCAGCGATTCGGCCGTGAGCCAGTACGACAAGGACGACGTCGAGGCGGCCGGCCTGGTGAAGTTCGACTTCCTGGGCCTGGCCACCCTGACGATCCTGGAGATCGCCAAGGAATTCATCACCGCCCGCCACCCGGGCCAGCAGGACTTCGCGTTCGAGAAGATCCCGCTGGACGACGCGGCCACCTACAAGCTGTTCGCCGACGGCAAGACCGAGGCGGTGTTCCAGTTCGAAAGCCGCGGCATGCAAGGCATGTTGCGCGACGCCCGGCCCACGCGGCTGGAGGACCTGATCGCGCTGAACGCCTTGTACCGGCCGGGCCCGATGGACCTGATCCCCGCGTTCGTCGCCCGCAAGCACGGCCGCGAGCCGGTGGAATATCCGCACCCGCTGGTCGCCGAGATACTGTCCGAGACCTACGGCATCATGGTCTACCAGGAGCAGGTGATGCAGACCGCGCAGATCCTGGGCGGCTACTCGCTCGGCGGCGCCGACCTGCTGCGCCGCGCGATGGGCAAGAAGAAGGCCGAGGAGATGGCGCAGCACCGCCAGATCTTCCGGGAGGGCGCGGCGAAGAACGGCATCGGCGAGGCCAAGGCCGACGAGATCTTCGACCTGATGGAGAAGTTCGCGGGCTACGGCTTCAACAAGTCGCACGCGGCCGCGTACTCGCTGCTCGCATACCACACCGGCTGGCTGAAGGTCCACTACACGGCGGAGTTCTTCTGCGCCAACATGACCGTGGAGATGGACGACACCGACAAGCTGAAGGTGCTGTTCGAGGACGCGGTCGGCAACTTCGGGCTCTCGTTCGAGCCGCCGGACGTCAACCGCGGCCACTACCGCTTCGAGCCGGTTTCCAATAGCTCGATCCGCTACGGCCTGGGCGCCGTCAAGGGCACCGGCCAGCAGGCGATCGAGGCGATCGTCGCGGCGCGCAATGAAGGCGGGCCATTCAGGAGCCTGTACGACTTCTGCCTGCGGGTCGATCGCACGCGCATCAACAAGCGCACCGTGGACGCGCTGATCAAGGCCGGCGCCTTCGACGCGATCCAGCTCGATCGCGCTTCGCTCGTCGCCTCGGTGGACCGCGCCTTCGAGTTCGCCGCGGCGGTGCAGGCCAACGTCAACCAGGGCGGCCTGTTCGACATGGGCGACTCGCACGCGGCCAGCACCCAGGAGCCGCCGCTGGTGGAGGCGAGCCCCTGGGGCGTGAAGGAGCGGCTGACGCACGAGAAGACGGCGGTGGGCTTCTATCTTTCGGGGCACCTGTTCGACGAGGTGGCGCTGGAGGTGCGGCGTTTCGTCAAGCGCCGGATCGCCGACCTGATCGACAGCCGCGAGCCGCAACTGCTGGCCGGCATCGTGAGCGACTTTCGCGTCATCAACGGCCAGCGCGGCAAGCTCGCGATCTTCAAGCTGGACGACAAGTCCGCGACCATCGAGGCCACGGCCGACGAAGCGGTGATCAACGCGAACCGCAACCTGCTCAAGGACGACGAACTGGTCATCGTGATGGCGAAGGCGCAGCCGGATCGCTTCTCCGGCGGGTTGCGGCTCAACGTGCAGCAGGTCTGGGACCTCGCGACGGCGCGCTGCCGCTTCGGCAAGTTCCTGCGCGTGGCGGTGAACGGCGTGGCGCCGGACATCCGGCGGCTACTGCGCGACTTCCCGGCGCGGCGCGAAATGTCCGAGCAGGGCGAACTGGTGCGCGGCCTGGGCATCCGGCTGGCGGTCAAGCGCGACGAGGCGGTGGCAGAACTGCAGCTGAGCGACGAGGCCCGCTTCTTCCCGAGCGACGCGGCGCTGGCGAGCTGGATGGCGCAGGCCGACGGCGGGCAGGCTCAGATCGTGTACGAGTGAAAGCGGACACCCATGAAAGCGGACACCCGTACGCAGAGGTCGCAGAGGTTACGCAGAAGTCGCAGAAGGATTCAATGAAGAAGATTTCTGAATCGGTCAACTCGATCGTCTGGAAGGCCTCGGTGGGGAGGCGGAGGGAGGGGCTGCGCAGGGAGACGCCGCCCTCTGAGCCGGGCCAGAGGGCCATCGGGGCCAAACTGTGGCGCGGAGCCGGCTTCGTCCTTCCAGCCGCTGGCAGCGCGGCTGAAATCCCACTCCGCCAGCACCCGCGCGTGTGCGCAGCAAGTGAGCAGCAGGCAGAGAGCAGCGTCAGGCAAAGCAGAGCGTGGCGTATAGGCATGTCGTGTCCAGGGCAGGAGCGCTCCCCCGAGCGCGACCCGTTCGATGGGTGTCGTTGAGCAGTGGGCGGTCCGTCTGTTTCCGCGCCGGGCCAGAAATCCCTGCCACGGCGTTGACACCGGGACACGGGGCGTCCTTATATATCACCTCATTATACGTTGTGATGCACGAGCGTCCACGGGCGCTTCAGAGAAGAGGACTGGCGACGATGATTTACTTCGACCATGCCGCAACGACCAATGTTGATCCCGAAGTGCTCGACGCGATGCTGCCGTACTTCCGCGAGCATTTCGGCAATCCCAGCAGTGTATACCAGTTGGCCGGCGAGTTCCCGCGCGGCCATCGATGAAGCTCGCGCGCAGGTCGCGGCGCTGATCAACGCCGACCCTCGCGAGATCATCTTCACCGGCGGCGGCTCCGAGGCCCATAATATCGCCATCAAGGGCCTTGCGTGGGCGCAGCAGGACAATCGCAAGCACATCATCACCTGCGCCATCGAGCACCACGCGGTGCTGCACGCCTGCCAGCGGCTGGAGAAGATGGGTTTCGATGTCACCTACCTGTGCGTCGACGAGCATGGTCTGGTCACCGCCGAGCAGGTCAAAGAGGCCATGCGCGACGACACGATCCTTGTCACGA
>CAVPTY010000037.1:0-18074 GCA_963708655.1 uncultured beta proteobacterium | reverse complement strand
AGGGGGCGTGCTGCGGATCCACGGCGATCGCGTCCGCGACCGAGCGGTCCGGGTCGGCCTGCGCCTGCTCGACCGCCGGCTGCACGTTCCGGCCGCGGGTCTGCGACTGTTCCACCTGGCGCAAGGCGATCCCGGCGGCGAACACCGCCAGGAAGCCGTTGCCCTTCAGCACCCCGGCGGCGCCCCAGGTCAAGGCGATCAGCCCCAGGCCGAGGAAGTCATCGAGGCCCACCGCCTCCTTGTGGCGGCTGCGCAGGTACAGCACGAGCCGGCCGATGACGACTCCGAGCAGGGCCCCGGCCCCCACGCCCGCCATGCTGGCCCAGAGGGTGTCGATGGCGAGCCAGCGCCAGCCGTAGGCGCCGAGCTCGTGCGTGCCCATCAGTCCCAGTCCCAGCATCACGAACGGATACGCGGTGCCGTCGTTGAGGCCGCCCTCGCCGGTGAGCGCGAAGCGCAGCCGGTCGCGGTCGCCCGGGCGGTGCACCTGCACGTCGGAGGCGAGCACCGGATCGGTCGGCGCCAGGATCCCGCCGAGGAGCACGGCGACCCCGAGCGGCAGACCCAGCAGCAACCACGCGGCCGCCGCGATCAGGGCGACGGTGATCACCATGGAGGTGAGCGCCAGGCGCAGCGGCAGCACCCAGCGGCGGTCGGTGAGGCCCGGGCTCAACTTCAGGCCGGCCGTGAACAGCGACAGCAGGACGACGATGCCGGTGAGCTGTTCCAGCAGCACGGTGTTCTCGCGTGGATGCGCCGCCAGCCAGCCCATCCCCAGCGGGCTGACGGCCAAGCCGACCATCAGGTACAGCATGGCCGTCGACAGCGGCAAGCGCGACAGCACGGTGCTGGTCAGCGCGAGGAAGACCAGCAACACGCCGACGAGCAGCGACCACGACGCGAAATACATGGCGCCATTGTGGACACAAGCGCCGCTGCCGTGCGCCGGGGCAGCGGTACGTTACATGCGGCCGGAGCAGAACCGCGGCAGTGGGCCGAGCCATCCGGCGAGCTGGCATCGCCGGCGCAGCTGCATCGACGGCGTACACCCTTGCTGCAGGCCATTCGAGCGAGCGCGTCCAGGCCGTCAGCGCGGGCAACGCTCAGGCGGCCGATCCGCTCACAGGCAGCCGAGCGCCACGTGCAGCGCCTTGCGGAAGCTCGGGAACTTGTGCACGTCGCCGTGCCCCGCACCTTCCACGCACAGCAGCTGCGCGGCCGGCGCCGCGCTACGCAGCGCATGGCTGTGGTGGATGCCGATCAGCTCGTCCTTGTCGCCGTGGATCAGCATCAGCGGTCCCTTGAGCCGGGCGGCGTGTTCCGCCGTATGCAGCGGATAGCGCAGCACCTGGCGCGGGACCCACGGATACAGTTCGTCGGCCAGCGCGCGCATGCTGCTGTACGGCGAAACCAGCAACGTCAGGTCGGGGGCGTGGCCCGCGGCGCTGAGTTCGGCCGACAGGCCGGCCGCCAGCGCGGTGCCGAGCGACTGGCCGGCGATGACGACCCGCTTGCCCGCGTACTGCGGCCGGTAGTGTGCCCACACCGCCGCGACGTCCGCGCGCAGCTGCGCTTCGCTCCCGATGCAGCTGGTGCTCTTGCCGTAGCCGCGGTAGTCGAACATCACCACGTCGAAGTTCACTTGCCGGAACGCATCGATGTCGACCAGGCAGTCGCGCAGGTTGCCGGAATTGCCGTGCAGGAAGAAGACGACGCCGCGCGGGTTCGGCAGCCGCAGTTGCGCCGCCGACAGCCGGGCGCCCGGCACCTCGATCCATTCCTCGATCACGTCGCGATCGCTCACCAGCGGCTCGTCGGGCCGCAACGGGGTCGGCTCGAACAGCAACCGCTCCTGCCGGAACCACAGCCAGCCGATGGCGGCGGTGTACACCGCGCCGACGGCAGCGAGCACGCCGAGGGAGAACAGTGCGTACACCATCTTGTTCTCCGTGTTCATGATCACCGATCGGCGCTGCCGCGGTCGGACGGGCCGTTGCGATCGGACAGGCCGGCGCCCGGCGGACCGAGCGGCGCGCTGCCGCCACCCACCGGCTTGTCGTCGGCTGCGCCGTGGTCGCGTTCGTCGACGCCGCTGGGCGCCACCAGGTCAGGCTGCTCGTCACTGGTGAGGCCCATCCTGCCGGGGCCGTCGCCGCCCACCTCCTGGCGCGCGGCATCGGATGTGCGGGCCTCGCGGTCCTTGTGCGGCATGGCGTCGGGCGAGTGTTCCTGCTTGCGCATCTGATGCTCCTGATGGTCGGCGGCCCTGGAGCGGGCCATGGGCGCAGCATGAGACGCGGCCAAGCTCAACGCTGTAGGAGCCGGACGGCGGGCGGCGTAGGAACCTCGCGGCGTGCGGGGCAGGAACGCGCCGTTGGCGAGACCTGCGGTGCGCGCTCCTGCCCGCGCGCTCACAACAGCGAGCCGAACCAGGCCAGCGCGTGCTCGTGCAGCTTCTCGGTGAACGGCCGCGCGCGCCAGGCCTGCAGCGTGATGCGTCGTGACTGCTTCAGATCCGCCTCGAACACCTCGGTCTGGCGCGCGGCGAACGCCGCGTCGTAGATATTGAGGTTGGCCTCGTCGTTGAGGCGGAACGAGCGCACGTCGAAATTGGTGGAGCCCACCGATGTCATGACGCCGTCCACCACCATCAGCTTGCAGTGGAGCATCGTCGGGAGGTACTCGTGGATCTGCACGCCGGCCTCGAGCAGTTCGCCCCACAGGCCGCGCGACGCCCGCCGCACGGTGGCCGTGTCGATGTGCTCGCCGGGCACGACGATGCGCACCCGCACCCCGCGCTTCGCGGCCGCGACGAGGGCGCGGCGCGTGATGTCGTCCGGCACGAAGTACGCGTTGGCGATGTCGATGGTGCGGGTGGCGGCGGTGATCGCGAGCAGCATCATCATCAACATGCTCTCGCTGCCGCCGTTCGGGGAGCTGGCGAACATCTGCGCGCTCTGGTCGCCCGCCGGCTGCAGCGGCGGAAAGTAGTCGCGCCCGTGCAGCACCTTGCCGGTGGTCTTGCTCCAGTTGTCCAGCATCACGCTCTGCATCTGCGCCACGATCGGACCTTCGACCCGGTAGTGCGTGTCGCGCCAGTGGTCGGGGTCCTGCGCGCTGCCGGTCCACTGCGGCGCGATGCCGACGCCGCCGGTGAAGCCGATCGAGCCGTCGACGACCAGCAGCTTGCGGTGCGTGCCGTGGCCGATGTCGCCCGACCAGTAGATGAAGGTCTCGAACAGCACCGTCTTCTGCGCGCCGCGGATCGCCTGCAGCATCGCCGGGAAGATCTGGTCGCCGTTGAGCAGCTCGGTCGCCTTGTTGCCCTGCAGGATGGACGGCCCCATGAGGAGGCCCATCGAGCGCAGGAACTGCGGATCATCCACCGGATAGAGGTGCTCGATCTCGGTTTCCACCTTCTTCTCGGGACCCGTGAAGTTGATGTACAGGAGGCCGACGATGAGCGTGATGACGACGGTGGCGAGGATCACTGGTGGTTCGTGGTCACGATGGAAGGGTTGTCGGAGCGGATCGTACTGTGGCTGATCTCCATCGTGGGGCCGCCAAGCCCATCCGTGTGAAACCTTCCGTCGCGCTGCGCGAGAATCTGGCACGACCATCTGGAGCGACCATGTCCTTTCCCGCCTACCTGATCTCCAGCACGCCCGAGGGCGTGCGCGCCGGTTTCACCACGCTGGACGACGCCGGGCTCGACCCCGGCGACGTCACCGTGCGCGTGCAGTACGCCAGCATCAACTACAAGGATGCGCTCGCCGCCACCGGCAAGGGCCGGATCATCCGGCGCTTCCCGTGCGTCGGCGGCATCGACGCCAGCGGCATCGTGGAGGCATCCGACTCGCCTCGCTTCCAGCCGGGCGACGCCGTGATCGTGCACGGCCACGGCTTCGGCGTGTCGCACCACGGCGGCTACGCGGGCCGCGCCCGCGCGCCCGCGGCCTGGGTGAACCGGGTGCCGGCGGGCATGAGCACGCTGGACGCCATCACGCTGGGGGTGGCAGGCTACACGGCGGCGCTCGGCATCGACGCGATGGAACTGAACGGACTGGCCCCGCACAAGGGGAAGGTGCTGGTCAACGGCGCCACCGGCGGGGTCGCCAGCGTCAGCATCGACCTGCTGGCGCAGCGCGGGTACGAGGTGGTGGCCGTGACCGGCAAGCCGCAGGAGGCGCAGTACCTGCGCGAGCTGGGCGCCGCCGAAGTGGTCGCCAGCGCGGATCTCGCCGTCGGCGACAAGCCGCTGGAGCCGGCGCTGTGGCAAGGCGCGGTGGATTCGCTGGGCGGTGCGCCACTGTCGGCGCTGATCCGCACCATGCGCAAGGACGGCGTCATCGCCAGCATCGGCAACGCGGCGGGCCTGGAGGTCACCACCAGCGTCATGCCGTTCATCCTGCGCGGCGTGCGGCTGCTGGGCATCAATTCGGACAACGAACCGGAAGTGCGCGAGCGCGTCTGGCAGCGCCTGGCGAGCGACCTGAAGCCGAGGCACCTCGCCGCCATCGCGCGCGTGATCGCCTTCGACGAGCTGCCGCAGGCCATCGACGCCGTCATCAACGGCCGTGCCCGCGGCCGGACGGTGGTCAGGATCGGGGACTGAGGTACAGCTCGCGCAGCCGCTCGCGCTCGGGCTCGCGCAGGCGCAGCCCCTCGCGCAGGTAGGCCTCCATGCCGCCGTAGTCGGCATCGACCGCGTCGAAGGCCGCCTGCAGGAATTCCGGCTGCACCCGCCACAGCACCAGCTGCACCTCGGGGGCCAGTCCGTGGCGCGAGGCTTCCATCGGCTTGAGCCGCTCGTTGGTGAGCAGGTAGTCGCGCATCGCGTCGGCCTCCGACACGCCCAGGCTGCGCAGGATCAGGGCCGCGGCGAAACCGGTGCGGTCCTTGCCGGCGGTGCAATGGAAGACGGTCGGTTCATCGCTCTCCAGCAGGTGCCCGAACAGCTCGGCGAAGCGGTGCGTGTTGTGGCGCACGAAGCCGCGGTACGTGTCCTGCATGTGCGCGAGCACCTCGCCCGGCGTCAGCCGGTGGCCGTCCGCGATCAGGTCCGACAGCTTCTGCACGATGGTCGGCTCGATGGCCAGCGAGTGCACGGCCACCTCCGGCAGCGCGCACGGCGCCGCGGCCCGCTCGTTCACGCCGCGCAGGTCGAGCACGCGTCGCACGCCCAGCGCGCGGATCTGCGCCACGTCCTGCGCCGTGAGCGCGCCCAGGTGGTCGGCCCGGAACAGCCGGCGCGGCGCGACCGTTTCACCCTGCTGCGTGCGGTGGTTGCCGAGGTCGCGGAAATTGGTGGCACCTGCGATCTTCATGTTCATCGTTCCGGGTACTTGCGGCTGCTGCCGCGCACTTCGCTCGCCGGGTACTTGCGCGCGTTGACCTCGATCTTCGCGCGGGCCGCCTCGGCCAGGTCGATCCCCAGCCGGTCGGCCAATTGCAGCAGGTACAGCAGGACGTCGGCGGCTTCGTGGCCGACGGCGGCGAGCCGCTCCGGCGGCAGCTGCCGGCTCTGTTCCTCGGTGAGCCACTGGAAGTGCTCCAGCAGCTCGGCGGCCTCGACCGAGAGGGCGCAGGCCAGGTTCTTCGGGGAGTGGAACTGCTCCCACTCGCGCTCCGCGGCGAAGGCGCGCAGGGAGCGGGTGAGCGACTCGATGGTGGGGTCCATGACGGGATTCTGCCTCGCGGCGGCCGGGCCTCATCGGACCTTCCCCGGGGCGGAGTCGCAAGACCGAGGCGAACGGAACGAAAAAATGCCCGGCCGCTCGCGCGAGCCAGGCACTCCGGCGAGTGAAAGGCGGCCGCCTGACTTGCTGCCCTTGCTGCCCGTGGACTTCTTCTCGCCGCCCTGGCTGCTGCGCTTGCTGCTGCCGCGGGCGCCGGCGCGCTCGCTCTGCGATGCCATGCAAATGCTCCTTGGTTGAGGCGCGGCCGGCGCCGCGCCTCAACCCGCCGGCTGCGCAAGCAGTTGCCGGGCCGCCTGCATGTCGCTGCGCAGCACCGGCAGCGACCGATCGATCCAGGCCGCAAGCTGCGGGTCGCGGGTCTCCAGGCGCGTGCGCTCCAGCAGCGCGATCGTCTCGGCATGGTCCTCCACCCCGACCACCCGCACATAGGCGGCGTCGAAGTCGGCGCTCGGCGGCACCGCCGCCAGGCGCTGCAGCTTCGTGGCCGCGGCGCCCTCCAGCCGGGTCGGCACGTGCATCCCGCGCAGGCGCATCAGTGCGCCAAGCTGCTGCCACGCCTGCACGCGGTGGGCCGCCAGCGCCTGCGCATACGAACGCACCCGCGGGCTGGTCGCGCGCGCCGCCGCCAGCCGCGACACCTCGATGTCGTAGAGGCTGGTCGCCGCCAGTTGCGACAGGAGCTCGCGCTCCTGCGCCGTGGCGGCCGCCGGGGCGGAAGGCGAGACGACGACGGCCGGCTGCAGCGGCGGCCGCAGCGGGGCGCAGCCGGCCGCCAGCGCCCCGCCGAGCGCGAGCACCAGCCCGGCCTGCCAGGGGCAGCCGGCACGCCATGCCGCGGCCGCGCGCACCGGGGTCATCGCTTGCTGCCGCCTTGCGAGTCCTGCTTGGGCTTGCCCTTGGTCATGGCTGCTCCTTCACGTGAAAAGGGATCGGACCAATCGAGTGCGCCTGGTTCGGCCAGTGTAGTCGCTGCTTGCGCTGGACGCAGGACGGCAGCGCTCAGCGCCACGCGGCGCGGGCCCGGGCCCGCACCTGCAGCACGGGCGCCGCCGGCTCGACCGCACCGGCGCCTTGGGACTGCGCCTGTGGCCACGTGACCTGCTCGAACCGCTGCGCCATCGGGTCGGTGATGAAGCGGCTGCGTGCCGCGTAGACGTGGCGGTCGCCGCCGCCGGCCTGCTGGGTGACGTAGAAGCGGTGCGGCACCACCAGGTGCAGGTGCTCGCGCGCGCGCGTCATGGCGACGTACAGCAGCCGCCGCTCCTCCTCGAGCGCTTCGGTGGTGCCGGTCGCCATGTCGCTCGGGATGCAGCCGTCCACCACGTTCAGCACGTGCACGCAGCGCCACTCCTGGCCCTTGGCGCTGTGGATCGTCGACAGGACCAGGTAGTCCTCGTCCAGCAGCGGCACGCCGGCCTCGTCGCTGGTGGCCTGCGGCGGATCGAGCGTCAGCTCGGTGAGGAAGCGCTCGCGGCTGGCGTAGCCGGCGCCCAGGCGCACCAGCTGGTCCAGGTCGAGCTTGCGCACCTGCGCGTCGTCGTGGACGCGCTCCAGGTGCGGCAGGTACCAGTCGCGGGCCAGCTCCAGCTCCATCGGCCACTCGCTGGCCGGGCGGCGCAGGCGCGCGTACAACGCGGCGAACTCATCCCAACCCTCGCGTGCCGCCGCCGGCGGCTCGAAGCGCTGCACCACTGCGCCCGGCTCTGCCGATTCGGCCATGGCATCGAGCAGCCGGGTGGCCGTGGCCTGGCCGATGCCCGGGACGAGTTGCGCGACCCGAAAGCCCGCCAGCCGCCCGCGCGGGTTCTGCGCGAAGCGCAGCACGGCCAGCAGGTCCTTGACGTGGGCCGCTTCCAGGAACTTGAGCCCGCCGAACTTGACGAATGGAATGCTGCGGCGCGCCAGTTCCAGCTCCAGCGCCGCGCTGTGACTGCTGGTGCGAAACCAGAACAGCAGCAGGTCGTCGTAGTCGAGCACGTTCTGCTGCTGCTTGGCCTCGACGTACGCGCCGAACAGGCGCCTGAGTTCCGCCTCCCACTGGCTGCACCAGGGATACATCTCCTGCAGCACGCGGGCCAGCGGCTCGCAGGTATTGAGCACGCGCGAGTAGATCGAAAGACACGTGCCCTTGAGCGGGAAGCGGCTCTTGCTCTGCGCGAGGCCGATCTCGTGGCGCACCAGGCCCATCAGGTCCTCGGCGTCGCCGCGGTCGTGGATGGTGAAGTTCTCCTGCAGTCCGATCCGCGGCGCGTACTCGCGCAGCAGGCGCGCACCGATGCCGTGGAAGGTGCCGCTCCAGGGCAGCGCGGGCAGCGCGGCGGAAGGCGCCAGTCGCAACGAGCGCTGCAGCACGCCGCCGACTCGCCGCTCCATCTCCTGCGCCGCGCGCCGGCTGAACGTGAGCAGCATCATCCGCTGCGGATCGGCGCCATGGCGCACCAGGTGGGCGACGCGATGCGCCAGCGTGTTGGTCTTGCCGGACCCGGCGCCGGCGATCACCAGCAGGGCGCGGGTGTCGTGCGCCTGGTCGCCGGTGCCGTGCCGCACCGCGTCGAGCTGCTGCGGGTTCAGTTCGGCGAGCGGATCGCTCATGGCGGCGGAAGAATGGACGGGCGGCACGACCGCTGTATATTAATCCAGTGGACAACATTCTCGTCGGCACCGCCGCGTGGACCGACAAGACCCTCATCGACTGCGGGCGCTTCTACCCGAAGGACTGCAAGAGCGCGGATGATGCGCCAGGCGCTGGCGTCAACGGGAAGTCAAAGGACGTAAGAACGCGCTGCCGCCGCGCCCGTGGGGCCGGGCCGGGCTAGACTGCCGGCACATGACCTACATTCGAAAGTTCGCTCCCGCTGGCATCGCGCTGGCAGCGGCCGTGTTCGCCGCCGCCGCCACCGCGCAGTTGAGGCTGTCCCCCAATGCGCCGCCCACCGCCCCGGCCGCGCCTGCGGCCCAGCCGGCACCGGCGAACGCCGGCCAGGCCGAGAAGGCGGCCGCCGGCGCGCTGGCTGCGGGCGGCTGGCTGTTGCTGCTGGATCGCCGCGACTGGGGCCGCTCCTGGGAGGCGTCGAGCACGGTATTCCGAGCCACGGTGCCGCTGGCTACCTGGATGGACGGCATCCCGAAGGTGCGCGAGCCGCTTGGCCCGCTGGTCGAGCGCACCCAGACCGAAGCGGTCCACAAGACGACGCTGCAGGGCCGGCCGGACGGCGAATACGTCACCGTCGTCTTCGACTCGAAGTTCGAGCGCAAGCAGGTGCAGGAAATCGTCACCACCGTCCGCGACGCCGACGGCAAGTGGCGCGTCACCGGCTACTCGACGCGCTGAGCGGTTCGCGGCGCGGCCGAATGGCCTCCCGCGTGCGCGCCTCGGACGGAACCGATCAGCTGCCGCTCTTGTTGCCCGTGTTGGTGCCGCTGGCCGCGCCCTTGGGCGTCGAGTCAACGTCGCTGCCCGCCTTGCCGGCACCGCGATTGCCCATGGCACTGGCATCCACGCCGGACTGCGGCAGCTTCTGGGCCGCGGCGAGGTGCTCGCGCAGATGCGGCAGCGTCTTGTCGATCCAGGCCTTCAGCTCGGCATCCTTGACGTCCTTGCTGGCCTTCTCGAACTTCTTGATGTCCTGCTGGTGGTCCTTGATGCCGACCTCGCGCACGAAGCGCTGGTCCAGCTCCTTGCCGCTCAACTTGCCAAGCTTCTCGATGTCGCGCCGCTTGCTGCGCGGCGGAGCGGCTGGCAGTTCCACGTTCTTGCCGTTGGCCAGTTGCACCAGCTCGTTGTTGGCGGCGCTGTGCTGGTCCACCAGCATGCTGGCAAAGCTCTTCACGTCCGGGTCGGCCGCCTTGCTCGCGGCGATCTTCGCGGCCTGCACTTCGTACATGCCGGCTTCCGCGGCCTCCTGGATGAACTTGCGGTCGCCGCGCGCCAGCTGGTCGTCCTTGCGGGATTCAGCGTTGCGTGCGCCGGTGCCCGCTTGCGCTGCAGGCGCAGTCTGCCCCCCGGTCGCGGATGTGCCCGTACCGGGCGCGGCGCCGCCGCCGGAGGCCTGCGCCAGCGCGACGCCGAACGACAGCGCGAGCGAGAGCGCAAGGGGAATGGTGCGCATCGATGGTCTTGTCATGAATGTTCCTTCGGTGGAGTGAAGAACGAGTGGCGCCGCAGCGGCGCCACCCGTCATCGGTTGGCCCGCGCGCGGGCTTATTTCTTGGTGGACGACGAACTGCCGCTGCTGCCGCTGGCGGCGCCGCTGCCGCCCGTGCCGCCGCCGCTCATGGTCGTGCCGGCACCGCCCATGCCGCCGGACCCCGAGATCTGACTGGACCCGTAGCCCGACGAGCCGCTGCTGCCGCTCGCGCCACCCGTGCTGCCGCCCATGCCGCCACTGGAGCCGGCGCCGCTGCCACCCTGGCCTTGTCCGCCGCTGCGGCTCGCGCGCCAGCTGGTGAAGTCATCGGAGAACTTCCTGTAGCGGTCCTCGCGCCACGAGTGGTAGTCGTTGTCCAGGTTGCGCATCTGCTCCTCGCGCCACTTCTGGTAGTCGGGGTCGTGATGGCTGCCGCTGGCCATGGGACTGCCGGAGCCATGGCCATGGTCGGGGCCGCTGCCCCAGCCGCCTTGGCCCTGGCCGTAACCGCTGCTGCCATAGCCTGGCGAGCCCATGTTGCCCATCCCGCCGTAGCCGCCTTGCCACCCGCCGTATTGGCCGCCGGTGCCGCCGTAGCCCTGCTGCCCACCCATGCCGCCGTAGCCCTGCGAGCCCATGGGCTGTCCGCCCTGGCCGCCGTACCCGCCCTGCATGTGCTGGCCCCCCATGCCGCCGTAGCCGCCTTGCGATCCGCCGTAGCCGCCCTGCGATCCCATGTGCTGGCCGCTCATGCCCCCGCCGTACTGACCCTGGCCGCCCATCCCGTAGCCGCCCTGCGAGCCCATGGGCTGCCCGCCCATGCCGCCGTAGCTGCCTTGGCTGCCCATGCCGCCGCCGTAGCCGCCTTGGCCGCCGTAGCCGCCGCCTTGGTTGCTGCCATAGCCGCCGCTCTGGTGATCGCCGCCGCCCCAGCTGGCGCCCTGCCGGCTGCCACCCCAGGTGCCTTGCTGGTGCTGGCTGCCCCAGTCGCCGCCGCCTTGGCCGCCCCAACTGCCGTACCCGCTCTGGCCGCTCTGGCCGCCGCCATGGCCTTGGCTGCCGCCCGCGCCGCCGAAGCCCGACGACTGCATGCCACCCGCATTGCGGCCCCAGCCGCCCTGCCCGCCGAACTCGCCGCCACGGCCCTGGCCCTGGCCCTGTTTCTGCAGTTCTCCTTGCTTTCGCTGCTGTCGAAAAACGAAACGCGGGCCCCGGGCCCGTCGCCGATCCGACGTTAGGACCGCGCCACGAGCCGCCGTGTCGGACAAGGGCGACATCGTGTAGGACTACTCGGCATTGCACGGCACGCGCCTGCGGACAGCCGAACGCAGCAGCCGCAAAGGACTCGCAGAGCCGCAGAAACAGGACAGCGAAGCTCCGTCCATCACGCACCGCCTGCGGCAGGCCTGAACCAATTCACGCGGCCGCCACCCAGGCCCGGCCATCGTTCCTTTGGCTGTTCTTCCGCGAGGTTTCTGCGGCGGCTGCGTCCGGCTGTTTGAGCACCGGGCCGGACAACGGCCGCCGCTACTGGCTCAACGAAGGCGCGCCGGCGCCCGGCACCTCGCTCGGCGCGGCTTGCTGGCGCAAACGCCTGACGTGATCGGCATGGCGCTGCGCCTGTTCCAGCTGGCGTTGCACCGCCGCGTGCAGTTCGCGCGGCAGGTTGGCCCGCAGCGCAGCGCGGCACTGCCCGGCGATGCCGTCGAGGCCACGCCCGCATTCCTGCAGCAGCGCATCGTCGCCGGTGCCGCCGAAGAGGCCGCGGATCTGCAGCCAGACCCGCCGTGATGCCATGCCATGCATGGTGGCCGCGCTTGCCCGGATGCCGGTCGGCGCGAGCCGCACGGGCTCGTAGGAGGACGCCGACGGAATGCGCCGCGCGCGCCGCGTCAGTGCGTCGTGTGAACCAGGTGGCTGGCGCCCGTCACGAGCGCGATCCCCACCAGCAGCCAGAAGATCTGCGCGCCAGTCTCCGCCGCGGTGAGACGCTTCTGCAGTTGCGGGATCAGGTCCGCCAGCGCGACGTAGAGGAAGCTGCTGCTGGCCACCGTGAGGAAGTAGGGCAGGAAATCGTGCAAGCGGTCGACCAGCCACCAGCCGACCAGGCCGCCCAGCGGCGTCACCGCGCCGGCCAGCGAGACCTTCACCAGCGCCATGCGCCGGTTGCCGCTGCTCGCGCGCAGCACCGCCAGGTCGCCGACGTGGTGCGGCACCTCGTGGGCCAGCACGGCGAGCGCGGCGACCAGCCCCAGGCGCAAGTCGGCCACGAAGGCCGACGCGATCAGGATGCCGTCGCCGAAGCAGTGCACGCTGTCGCCGGCCAGGACCGCCCACGCGCCCGAGCGCAGCGGGGGTTCGTGGTCGTGCGGGTGCTGGCCGTGCGCATGCCCGTCACCCGGGTCATGGTGTTCGTGCCCGTGGTGCCACAACTCGGCCTTGTCCAGCAGGAAGAAGAACACCAGGCCGAACAGCAGCACCGAGAACAGCGCCTGCGCCCCCGCGCCGCTCTCGAACGCCTCCGGCAGCAGGTGCATGAAGGAGGTGGCGAGCAGCGCGCCGGCCGCCAGGCTCAGGAGGTGCTGCGGTCCCACGTGGGTCGCGGTCCGCACGCCGCCCTGGCCCTGGCCGCGAAATCCCATTCGCATGAGGCCAGCGGCCAGCCACACGCTGCCGATGCCAACGGCCAGCGTGGCGGCGAAGATTGCAAGCAAGGTCATGGCGCGACGGGCGCGCGAAGCGCCCTGGTTCCCTCTGGGGCCGGCCTCGAAGCGTCCGGCTCGGCGGCGATCTTAACAACCGGCGCCGCGCAGCCGATACCTCCTGTTGCATCCAGCCCGCTGAACGCCGCCGCGAATCCATAATCTGCGCGTGGTCCCGGTGCAGCGTCTTCTTTCGCCCGTAGTCGCGTGCGTGCTCGCGGTCCTCGCCGCGTGCGCCGGATCACCCGACACGGCCGCCATGGGCGCCGCCCAATCCGCCTGCCGCGCCGCCGGCGCCCAGGCGGTCCTCGGGCGCCCCTTCAACGACATGACGGAGACCGAGGCGCTGCGCGCCTCCGGCGGGCTGCGCACGCGGGTCATCCCGCCGGCCGGGGTGATGACGATGGATCACGACCCGATGCGCCTGAACATCGAACTGGACGACGCGGGCAACATCCGCCGCATGCGCTGCGGGTAGGCGCACTCCGGCGCAAGCGGCCCCGGACGTCCCAGATGTAAGAGCTCGCAACGCACCACGCTGGAGCACCCGCTCGTGCTGCCCCCACAGTGGCCGGAACGGCTCAGTCTGTAGGGATACAGGCTGTTGCCATGTCGGACTGGTCCGACGAACGCATCCACGGCAACATCGACTGAAATCGACCGAGTCGCCAGACGAAGCATTCACACGAGAAGTCCTCACAAGAAGCTTGAAAGAAGGAATCGAGTCAACCGCGGTCGGGCCGGGGAGCACCGTCACCGCAACCAGACGAGGGGGAAGGATGATGAGAGCGCGCATGTGGTCCATGAAGGCCCCGGATGCGGACCAGGAGGGCATCGAGTCCCGCTTCCCGCCGGGAACGCGCAGCGGCGAGGGCTCGCAGAGCCTGCATGTGTTTCTCGAAGCGGCACGCAGGTCCCGCCTGCCTGCCGGCTTGCCTCCCCTCGTCCACCAGCGCCGCCGCGAGCGCAGCCGCAGTGAATGAGCAACCCGGCACCATCGCCGCACGGGTCGCGGCGGTGGAGCAGCGCCTCCTGGTGGCGGTCCTGCAGGGCGACGACAACGCCCGCAGCCTGGCTCGCGCCGAAATCGCGCGCCTGAGGCAGCAGCAGTTGCCGCCGGCGCCGCAGCCCGATGGCACCGGCCGGTCCTCCACGCGACCCGCGCAGCCGCCAGTCGCCGCGCGCTGAAGGAGCGCCCCGGCGCCGTCAGTGCGCCTTCTCCCAGTTCTCGCCGACCCCGATCTCCGCCAGCAGCGGCACGCGCAGTTCCGCGACGCCCGCCATGAGGCGCGGGATCTCGGCCTTGATCCAGTCAACCTCGTCCTCGGGCACCTCGAACACCAGTTCGTCGTGCACCTGCATGATCATCTTCGTGCGCCGCTGCTGCGCATCGAGCACGTCCTGCACGGCCACCATGCTCAGCTTGATGAGGTCGGCGGCCGTGCCTTGCATCGGCGCGTTGATCGCCGCCCGTTCGGCCCCGCCGCGGCGCGGGCCGTTGGGTGAGTTGATCTCCGGCAGGTACAGGCGCCGGCCGAACACCGTCTCG
Source organism: uncultured beta proteobacterium (assembly GCA_963708655.1). Taxonomy (GTDB): domain Bacteria; phylum Pseudomonadota; class Gammaproteobacteria; order Burkholderiales; family Burkholderiaceae_C; genus Ramlibacter. The sequence continues at coordinate 3,997 of CAVPTY010000037.1, read as the reverse complement.
ACGTAGCCGCGGCTTTTCGCCGACAGCCGCGTCTCGTCCATGTACTGCTTGACGCCCGGATAGCGCTCGAAATAGCGCTGGATGTAGTTCTTGGCGGCCGCGCCCTCGATGCCGAGGTTGCGCGCCAGGCCGAAGGCGCTCATGCCGTAGATCAGCCCGAAGTTGATCACCTTGGCGTAGCGGCGCTGCTCGCTGGTCACCTGGTCGGGCGCCACGCCGAACACTTCGGCCGCCGTGGCCCGGTGCACGTCCATGCCTTCGCGGAAGGCGCGCAGCAGCGCCTCGTCTTCCGACAGGTGCGCCATGATCCGCAGCTCGATCTGGCTGTAGTCGGCGCTGGCGATCAGGTGTCCCGGCGCCGCGATGAAGGCCTCGCGCACGCGCCGGCCTTCCGCCGTCTTCACCGGGATGTTCTGCAGGTTCGGGTCGTTCGAACTGAGGCGCCCTGTCACCGCCACCGCCTGGGCATAGTGGGTGTGCACGCGGCCGGTGCGCGGATGGATCATCTGCGGCAGCTTGTCCGTGTACGTGCCTTTCAGCTTGGACAGGCCGCGGTGCTCCAGCAGTTTTGCCGGCAGCGGATAGTCCTCGGCCAGCTTTTCCAGCACCTCCTCGTCGGTGCTCGGCACGCCGCTGGCCGTCTTCTTGACCACCGGCAGCCCCAGCTTGGTGAACAGGATCTCGCCGATCTGCTTGGGCGAGCCGAGGTTGAACGGCTGGCCCGCCAGGTCGTGGGCCTCGCGTTCGAGCTGCATCATCCGCTGGCCGAGTTCGGCGCTCTGCCGCGCCAGCATGGCGCTGTCGATCAGCACGCCGTTGCGCTCCATCCGGTACAGCGCCTCGCTGCTTTTCATCTCCAGCTCGTAGATGAAGCGCAGCCTGCCATCGGCCTGGAGCTTCGGCCAGAGCGCCAGATGCACGTCCAGCGTCTGGTCCGAGTCCTCGCACGAATACTCGGCGGCCTTGTCCACCGGCACCTGGGCGAACGGGATCTGGTGCGCACCCTTGCCGGCGATGTGCTCGTAGTCGATGCCGGTGCGTCCCAGGTGCCGTTCGGCCAGGCTGGCCAGGCCGTGCGGCTTGTGCACCTCCAGCACGTAGCTTTGCAGCATCGTGTCGTGGGCGTAGCCGCGGACCTCGATGCCGTGGTTGGCGAACACGTGGCGGTCGTACTTGACGTGCTGGCCGAGCTTGGCCCTGTGCTCGTTCTCCAGCCACGGCTTCAGCCGCGCCAGCGCCTCGTCGCGCGGCAACTGGTCCGGCGCGTCGCCGTAGCTGTGCGCCAGCGGCAGGTAGGCGGCCACGCCCGGCTGCACGCTGAACGACAGCCCGATGATCTCCGCCTGCATCTCGTCGAGCGAACTGGTCTCGGTATCCAGGGCCACCAGTTCCGCGGCCTCGATCTTCGCCAGCCACTCGTCGAACTGGCCCCAGGTGAAGATGGTGTCGTACTGCAGGTTGGTCACCTGCGAGCGGGCGGCGAGGTCGGGATCCTGGAAGCCGGGCCCTTCGCCCGTGCCCACCTTCCGCTGGCGCCGGTGTTCCTCGATCAGTTCCGGCGGCACGTCGTGCACCTCGAGCTGCTTGGCCAGCCCCTTGAAGCCGTAGCGCTCGTAGAACGCCTTCAACGCCTCCGTGTCCTGTCCGTCGACGACCTTCAGGTCCTCCAGCTCGGGCAAACCCGGGATGTGGTCGGCGAGCTCGCAGTCCTTGCGGATCGTCAGCAGCTCGCGTCCCTTGGGCAGCCATTGCAGCGCGCGCCGCAGGTTCTCGCCGACCGCGCCCTTCACTTCCGCCGCCCGCTCGATCAGCGCGTCGAGCGACCCGTATTCCTGCAGCAGCTTGACGGCGGTCTTCGGCCCCACCTTGTCGACGCCCGGCACGTTGTCCACCGCGTCGCCGACCAGCGCCTGGTAATCCACCATCAACCGCGGCGGCACGCCGAACTCCGCCTCGACGCCGGCGACGTCGCGCTTGCGGTCGTTCATGGTGTCGATCACGGTGACGTGCTCGTTGACCAGCTGGGACAAGTCCTTGTCGCCGCTGGAGATCACGGTCTCGATCCCGCGCTCGGTGGCCAGGCAGGCCAGCGTGCCGATCACGTCGTCGGCCTCCACGCCCGGCACGTTCAGCACCTTCCATCCGAGCAGCCGCACCACCTCGTGGATGGCGTCGATCTGGGTGCGCAGGTCGGGTGGCATCGGCGAGCGCGTCGCCTTGTACTCGGGATAGATGTCGTCGCGGAAGGTCTTGCCCGGCGCGTCGAACACGCACGCGACGTAGTCGGCGCGCACGTCGCGGCGCAGCTTCTGCAGCATGTTGATCATGCCGCGGATGGCGCCGGTGGCCGGGCTGGCCGGATCACCCGGCACCGCCCGCAGGTCGGGCATCGCGTGGAAGGCGCGGTACAGGTAGCTCGATCCGTCGACCAGCAGCAGCACCTTGCGGCCCGCGGTTCCCGTCTGTGGCTCGTGGCTCGTCTCGGTCATGGGCGGCATTGTGCCTGCGCGGCCCGCCTGCGCTTCGCCCGACGAGCACCCCGGCCCGCCTACAATCGAGGCATGTGCGCGCGAACCCTGCTCCTTTCGGCCGTCTCGGTCCTCACGGCCGCCACCGCGGCCCTGGCCCAGGCGCCCGCCGCGCCCCTCGTGCAGGATTCGCCGCAGCTGGAAGGGCGCAGCAACCAGCGCATCGAGCGCATCCACGTGGAAGACTCGGCGGTGAGCATCGACGAGGTCCGCTACGGCGGCCAGACGCAGAGCATCACAGTACAACCGAAGGCGAACGTGCCCGAATACGAGATCCAGCCCACCGACCTGGGCCGCAGCCGACCCGCCGACCATCGCGACGGCCTGAGCAGCGCCACCGGCAAGCGGGTCTGGAACGTCTTCAAGTTCTGATCGTGGCGGTCTTCACCGAAGTCTCGGAACGCGAGGCCGGCGAACTGGTGCACCGCCTGCAGCTGGGCGAACTGCGCGAGCTGCGCGGCATCCAGGGCGGCATCGAGAACACCAACTACTTCCTGACCACCGAGCAGGACGGCGTGCGCCAGGAATACGTGCTGACGCTGTTCGAGCGGCTTACCGCGCAGCAATTGCCGTTCTACCTGTACCTGATGAAGCACCTGGCGCGGCACGGCATTCCGGTGCCCGATCCGCACGCGCTGGCCGGCAGCGCTGGCAAGGATGAGGAGGAGCACGGCCAGTTGCTGCACCGGGTCGCCGGCAAGCCGGCCGCGGTGGTGGACCGCCTGCGCGGCGCCAGCGTGCTCGATCCAGGCCCCGCGCACTGCGCCGCGGTCGGCGCGATGCTGGCGCGCATGCACCTGGCGGCGCGCGACTACCCGCGCCACCAGCCCAACCTGCGCGGCCTGGCCTGGTGGAACGAAACCGTGCCGGTGGTGCTGCCGCACGCGACGCCGGAGCAGGCCGCCCTGCTGCGCAGCGAACTCGCGTTCCAGAATCACGTGGCCGAGGGATCGCTCTACGCCGCCCTGCCGCGCGGTGCCATCCACGCCGACCTGTTCCGCGACAACGTGATGTTCGAGGACGGGCGCCTCGCCGGATTCTTCGACTTCTACTTCGCCGGCGTCGACACCTGGCTGTTCGACGTCGCCGTGTGCCTCAACGACTGGTGCGTCGACCTGACCACCGGTGCCCACGACCAGGCCCGGGCCACCGCCTTCCTCGACGCCTACGGCGGCGTGAGGCCGCTGGCGGCCGCCGAGCGCCGCCTGCTGCCGGCGATGCTGCGCGCCGGGGCGTTGCGGTTCTGGATCTCGCGGCTGTGGGACTGCCACCTGCCGCGCGAGGCGGCGCTGCTGCAGCCGCACGACCCGGCCCACTTCGAACGGGTGTTGCGCCAGCGCGTCGCGCACCCGCCGCTGGTCTGAGAGCCTGTGAACAAATTCCTCGCACCCGCGCGAGCCTCTTTGGATGCCTTCGGCGCATTACGGATCAGGCCCGGCTCGCCCTGCGGGCCGGGGCGCGATCAATTA
>CAVPTY010000036.1:0-13452 GCA_963708655.1 uncultured beta proteobacterium | reverse complement strand
CGTCGAACGGAAAGACCACCACGTTCTGGTGCTTTTCGATCACGGCGTAATCGATGCTCTCGGAGCGGCAGGCTGCAAATGAATTGGCGTCGGGCCGCAGGAAATCGCCGTCGCGCGCGCAATTGGCAATGGCCTGGCGGCAGGCCGACAGGATATCGGGCGCGTGCAATTCCAATGCCTGCACCAGCGTGGCGGCGGTGCACAGGAAGATGCCGGCATTCCACAGCACATTGCCGGCCAGCAGCAATTGCTGGGCCTTTTGCGCATCCGGCTTTTCGATGAAGCGCGAGACGGCGAATCCGCCATCGGAATTGCCGGCCCCCTTTTCCACGTAGCCATAGGCGGTGCTGGGAAAGCTGGGCGTCACGCCGAAGATCACCATGGCGCCGGTATCGGCGGCGGGGGCGGCGCCTTGCACCATCCGGACGAAGGCGGCTATGTCGGGGATGTGGTGGTCGGCGGGGGCGAACAGCAGTTTCTGGTCCGGCGCCGCGTGCAGGGCCGCCAGCGCCATGGCGGCCGCGGTGTTGCGGCCGACCGGCTCCAGGATGATCGTGCCGGCGGTCCCGGCGGCTTCGGCGGCGTCCCGGATGAAGAAGCGGTGGTCTTCGGCGCCGACGCAGATGGTTTCGGGCCTGGCCTGCCCGTGTCCGAGCGGCTTCACCCGCTCGAGCGTGAGCTGCAGCAGGCTGCGCCCGCCGATCAGCGGCACGAACTGCTTGGGGAACGACTTGCGGGACAAGGGCCAGAGCCGGGTGCCGGAGCCGCCGCAGAGGATGACGGGTTGGATCATGAAAGGGACTTCTCGAGTGCTCAGCTTTCGGATTATGGGAGCAGCGGCGCAGAACCGGTCGAGATCGTCGCGGATTGACAACGCGGTGTGTCGGGGGCTATATTTGGCTCTTATTTCGGAGCCGATATGGAAACCATTCTCGCCGATGTCGCGGTCAGCATGTCCGAGTTCAAGAAGAACCCGGCCGCCGTGCTCCGGGCCGCGAACAATCGCCCGGTGGCTGTCCTGAATCACAACCGCGCCGCGTTCTACATGGTCGAACCGCCCCTGTTCGAAGCACTCATGGAAGAACTGGTGGACAAGGAACTGCACCGAAAAGTCCTCCGACGCATGGCTGACAAGTCCAAGGCGGTCGAGGTCGACCTTGACAGCCTCTGAGGCAGGCAAGCACAAGTACCGGCTCTTCTTCCTGCCGGACGCGCTCGAAGAGTGGCGCGGCCTCGACGGCTCGATCCGGCAAAACCTGAAGAAGCTGCTCGCGAAGCGTCTCGACAATCCGCACGTGCCCGGCGGCGCGCTGCACGGGCCTCTATCGAGCTGCTACAAGATCAAGCTCAGCAAGCAAGGCGTGCGACTGGTCTACGAAGTCGAAGACGACAAGTTGATCGTGATGGTGCTGGCTGTGGACCGGCGAGAGGACAGCGCCGCGTACAAGGCTGCTGTCGACCGGCTGGCCGCCGGTGCGACAGCGTTGTCGAAGACCGAGGGTGCCAAGCGCACGGTGGGTACCCCGGCTCCGCGGCGAGCCGGGAAGAAGTGACCCGGCTCTGTCCCCTCTCCCTCCGGGAGAGGGTTAGGGTGAGCGCACTGCCTTTCTGCCCCTCTCCAGCGCAACCCGCTCTCCACCGTCGGATACCACAGCCGCAGCCGCAACTCCTGCTTCAGCCGCCGGTTGTCCAGCCGGCGCGACTCGCTCATGAAACTGAGCAGCATCAGCGGCAGTTCGGCCTCGGCGGTGCTGCGCGGCAGGCGGCGCGGGCGGGGCAGGCCGTACAGGTCGGCCGCCAGGTCGAAGTAGTCGCCCATCTTCAGCTCGGTGTCGTCGGCGGCGTGGTAGATGCGCTGCGGCCGGCCGCGCCACAGGGCGGCCAGCACGGCGCGGGCCAGGTCGTCGGCATGGATGTGGCTGGTGTAGACGTCGTCCTGCGCCTGCAGCACGGGCGTGCCCGCGCAGCAGGCGCTCGCGCGGCGTGCCGCCTGCGCGGTCGGGCGCGTAGATGCCCGGGATGCGCAGGATGCCGGCGCGCACGCGGGCGGCGCGGCCGTAGTGGCGCACCGCGCGTTCCGCATCCACGCGACGCTGCGCGCGCGGCGTGCGCGGATTGACGGCGCGCGTCTCGTCGATGCGCGCGCCGCCGCAGTCGCCGTAGACGCCGCTGGTCGAGGCATACACGAAGCGACACTCGGCGCCACCCTGCGGCGCAGCGCACGCAGCAGGGCCAGCGTGCGGAAGTCGCGCCACCAGTCGGCCGCCAGGTCGCCTTCGGGCGGCGCGAGGTGGATGACGCGTGTGGCGAGCCCGGCCAGCCGTGCCAGTGTCGCCGGGCGGTCGAGGTCGCCGGCCAGCGGCGTGATGCCGAGCTCGCGCAGGCGCGGCGCGCGCTCCGGCGACGAGGTCAGGGCCAGCAGGCGCACTCGGTTGCCGAGCCTGCGCGCCACGCGCAGTTCCCACGTCGCCGCAGCCGACGACGAGCACGCGCTCGCGGCGAAAGCGCGCCGGCAGGGCGCCGAGGGGGCTTTGGTTTGAAGGCACAATCGATCGGATACGAGACAGACAGCGAGGATACCCAAACCATGTCGAGCGCCGAGACCGCGAGCGGGCAATTTCAGGTGACCGTGCAGCCCAGCGGGCGCTCGTTTCGGGTGGAAGAAGGCGAGCCGATCCTCGCCGCCGCCATACGCCAGGGCATCGGCATGCCGTACGGCTGCAAGGACGGCGCGTGCGGCTCGTGCAAGTGCCGCAAGCTCGAAGGCACGGTGAAGCACGGCGAGCACCAGACCAAGGCGCTGAGCCCCGAGGAAGAAGCCGCGGGCTACGTCCTCACCTGCTGCGGCGTGCCGCAGACCGACGTGGTGCTGGAATCGCAGCCAGGTCACCGACGAGAGCGCGTTCCCGGTGCGCAAGATGCCGTCGCGCGTGATCTCGCTGGAGAAGAAGTCGCACGACGTCATGCTGGTCAAGCTGCAGCTGCCGGCCAACGACACGCTGCGCTACCACGCCGGCCAGTACATCGAGTTCATCCTGCGCGACGGCGCGCGCCGCAGCTATTCGATGGCCAACGCGCCGCACAACGGCCCCGCGCGTGGAGCTGCACATCCGCCACATGCCGGGCGGCAAGTTCACCGACCACGTGTTCACCGCGATGAAGGAAAAGGAGATCCTGCGCGTCGAGGGTCCGTTCGGCAGCTTCTTCCTGCGCGAGGACTCCGACAAGCCGATGATCCTGCTGGCGTCGGGCACCGGCTTCGCGCCGATCAAGGCGGTGATCGAGCACATGCAGTTCAAGGGCATCACCCGTCCGGCCACGCTGTACTGGGGCGGCCGCCGGCCGGCCGACCTGTACCTGGACGACTGGGTGCGCGCGAAGCTCGCCGAGATGCCGAACCTGAAGTACGTGCCGGTGATCTCCGACGCCCTGCCCGAAGACAACTGGACCGGCCGCACGGGCTTCGTGCACAAGGCGGTGCTGGAGGACTTCCCCGATCTCTCCGGCCACCAGGTCTACGCCTGCGGCGCGCCGATCGTGGTCGATTCGGCGCGCGCCGAATACACCGCAGGTCGCGAAGCTGCCGCCCGAGGAGTTCTACGCCGACGCGTTCACGAGCGAGGCGGACAAGCATCTGGGTTGAGGCCGGGCCGCCCGCCGGGCCGGTTTTCAGACTCCCTCCCCTCCGGGAGAGGGCTGGGGTGAGGGCACGAGAGTCACAAGCGTTTCTCAAAATTGACGTTTTTCGACAAACGACCATAATGAGAAACACTATGCCGACGCCTCCTCCCACCGTCACACCTGCCGCCACCGAGGCGCTCGCCTCGCTCGGCGCAAAGGTGCGGGCGCGCCGCAAGCAACTGCGCATCAGCGCCGTCGCCGTCGCCGAGGCCGCGGGCATATCGCGCGTCACCCTGTTCCGCATCGAAAAGGGCGAGCCCTCGGTGACCATGGGAGCGTGGTTCGCCGTGTTCGCCGCGCTGGGACTGCGCCTGGATCTGGTCACTGCGCAGGACGCGTCGGCGACGGCGCAGCCCGGGCCTGACCGCAAGGGATGGATCCCGGCCCGGGTGAGGCTCGCGGACTACCCGGTGCTGCGGCAACTCGCATGGCATGTGCACGGCGCGCCGGAACTGAGCCCGCGCGAGGCCCTCGGCATCTACGAGCGCAACCGGCGGCACATGGACCCTGCGGCGCTCAGCCACGGTGAGCGGGACCTGATCGATGCGCTGAGACAGGCGCTCGGCTTCGACCATGATGTTTGAGCGGCCGCATCACCAGCGCATCCAGCGATTGCTCGAGGCGCTGGACGGGCCGCTGCTGCGCGAGCGGCAGTGCCTCTTCGGCGGCGGGACCGCGATCACGCTGCGCTATGGCGAATACCGCGAATCGGTCGACGTGGACTTGCTGGTGTCGGCGAAAGATCAGTACCGCGAACTGCGCAGTGCGATGACCGGCACCGGCGGTGTCCGCGCGATCATGCGCGCCGACGCGCCCGTGCTGAAGCAGGTCGGAGAGCTGCGCGCCGACCAGTACGGCATTCGCACGAAGCTGGACGTCGAAGGCGCGCCGGTGAAGCTGGAGATCGTGCTCGAAGCGCGCATCGTGCTGGAAAGACCGTCGGCTCACGACACTGTGTGCGGCGTAGCCACGCTGACGCCGCTGGACATGGCAACCAGCAAGCTGCTCGCGAACTCGGACCGCTGGCTCGACGACAGCGTGTTCAACCGTGACCTGATCGACCTGGCGATGATGCGGCCAGGGCTGCCGCTCCTGAGGGCAGCGGTCGCCAAGGCAGCGGGCGCTTACGGCGATGCGATCCTGCGCGATCTGGGCCGAGCCATCGAACGCATGCAGTCGCGACCCGGCTGGCTGGAGCGATGCATGCAGGCGATGGCGATGACCGATCCGCCGGCGCTCGTCTGGCAGCGCATGCGCGCGCTGCGGCGGGTGCTTCCTGGCGGCGCGCAGGACGTCCGCAGGTGATCCTCTTCTGCGCCGGCCGCGAGCAATCGGGGTCGGATCGGAATTCAGGACGATGCGGCCGCCGGAGCGCTCGATGTCGTACGAAATTCCGCTCGACCCTGATTGCGCGGTTGGAAGACCGACGACCTTTCTGCTGTCGAGGGCGAGCGCCGGCTCGATGGAGCCGGCGCCGGGCGCTCAATACCGGTACGGGTTGTGCGGCGCGCGATCGCGGCGGTTGCCAACGCCATCGCCGTCGCGGTCCCGGTCGTTGCGGTTGCGGATGCCGTCGTGGTCGATGTCGCCGTAGCGACCGCGGCGCTGCCAGCGCCGGTCGTCCCAGCCGCCGCCCCGCGAGTAGCCGTACGGCGCCGGCTGCGCATAGACCGGGCGCGGCTGCGTGTACACCGGCCACGGCTGCGTGTACACGGAGCGCGGCTGGACATAGACCGGCGCCGGCTGGACGTAGTAGCTCGAGGCCGGCTGGACGTAGTAGCTCGAGGCCGGCTGGATGCCGACCGTCACGTGCAACTCGCCGCGGCCGGCGTGCGCAGCCGTGGCCGCTGCGAATGCGCCGAGCGCCAGTGCAGCGGCGGCGACGAACCTGGTGGAAAGGGGTTTCATGCGTTGCTCTCCGGCGTTGTGATGAATCGCATGGTGCGCCCGGCTGCATGAACGCTTTCTGAACCGTTCTTGTCTGCCGTGCAAAGTTCGCGGCACGTAGCCGGCGCGCCGGCGTACAGGCGGGCACGGCAGCGCGGGCGGCAGTTGCCCGGCTCTCACTCCCACATGCCGATCACGGGGGAGCGGCGGCCCGCTTCGGCGGCAGCGGCGGCGCGGGCGGCGCGGATGTCGGCGATCAGGCTCGGATGACTCACCGCCAGCTCGCGCATGATGCGTTCCTGCGCGGTGCGCTCGTAGGCAACGGCCCAGCGCATGAGCGCCTGGCCGACGGCGGTTGCGGCGCGCTTGGCGAACCTGCCGACCAGTTGCAGCGTGAACAGGGTGTGCTGGTAGCTTTGGCGGGCGAGTTCGGCGCGGACCTCGTGGTAGCGGTCGCCGTGGTGATTCTCGTGGGTGACGCTGGCGGACATTTCGGATTCCCTTTCGTAGCGCCCGGCAAGGTGTCGAGCGAGTGCCTCGATACTAGGGTTTCTACTGATATTCCGCCACTTTTTAGTAGTGATGGCATCCATTCGCGGTGGTGATGTCAAGCTCCGCCCTGATCAACTCGACCATTCCAGGCACGGCTCGGCTCTTCCGGTATTTCTGCACAATATCGGCCATGACACGCCGAAACATCATCCTTGCCTCGATCGCCGCTGCCGCGGCCTTCTCCCTTCCCGCGACCACCTGGGCGCAGGCGCAGAGCCGCCCGATCCGCCTGATCGTGCCGTACGCGCCGGGCGGGCCGATCGACGTCACGGCCCGCGTGCTGGCCGAGCGGGTGAAGGACAGCCTGGGCACCGTGATCATCGAGAACAAGCCGGGCGGCGGCGGGAACATCGGCGCCGACGCCGTGGCCAAGGCGGCGCCGGACGGCTACACGATCGGCATCTCCGCCGTCGCCACCCACGCCATCAACCCGTGGCTGTTCTCGAAGATGCCGTACGACGCGGCCAAGGACTTCGCGCCGATCACGCAGATGGTGCGGGTGCCCAACGTGCTGGTGATGAATGCACAGACCGCCGCGCGCCTGAAGATCGACACGCTGGCCGACCTGATCGCCTACGCCAAGGCCAACCCGGCCAAGCTCAATTACGGCAGCGGCGGCAACGGCAGCGCCGGGCACCTGGCGGGCGAGCTGTTCAAGCAAGGCGCCGGGATCTTCGCGGTGCACATCCCGTACAACGGCGGCAACCCGGCGCAACTGGCGCTGCTGTCGGGCCAGGTCGACTTCAATTTCGACAACCTCGCCACGGCGGCGCCCAACATCCGCGCCGGCAAGCTCAAGGCGCTGGCCGTGACCACGCTGCAGCCGTCGGCGGCGTTGCCGGGCGTGCCGCCGGTGGCCGCCACGATCCCCGGCTTCGCGGTGGACACCTGGTGGGGTCTGGTCGCGCCGGCCGGCACGCCGAAGGACGTGGTCGCGCGCCTGAACCAGGCCTTCGTGGCCGCGCTGCAGACGCCGGAAGCGAAGACGCGCTTCGCGTCATTGATGGCCGAGCCGGTGACCAACACGCCCGAAGAATTCGGCCGCTTCATGCAGGCCGAGCTCGCCAAGTACCAGAAGATCGTGAAGCTGTCGGGCGCGAAGGTCGATTGAGAGCCTGACGCGGCGCATCTGTCGCTTCCGGCCAACGGGCTGCTGGTCCTACGGCCCTTGTGCGATTTGTCTTACACGCTCATCCGTTACCACTGGGTACAGTGACTCTGCCAGTCACGAAAAAGGAGCCGTCATGGCAGCCCTGCGAACCGTCGTGTGTGTGGTCCTTGCCGCCGCGCCAGCGTTCTGGGGTGTTGCGTCGGCGCAGGTCACCGGTGACTCGAGCTCTTCCGCAACGGCCGGCGACTGGTTCGGCACCCCGCGTGGTTACCTGGGCCTGAGCCTCGGCCGGTCGCGCTACAGCGTCGACTGTGTTGGCATCGCCTTCGTCTGCGACAAATCGGACCAGGCCGTCAAGGTGACGGCCGGCGCGATGTCCGCGAATTTCTGGGGCGTCGAACTGGGTTACCTCGACCTTGGCAGAATCGCCCGGGCCGGCGGCACCACCAAGGCCCAGGGCCTGAACCTCAGCCTGGTGGGCAGGGCGCCGCTGGGATGGCAGTTCAGCGTGTTCGGAAAGCTGGGCGCGACCTACGGACGCACCGAGACGTCGACGCTGGCGGGCAGCAGCCTCGCCGCCGGGACCGAACGCGGCATGGGCCTGTCGTACGGCGCCGGCGTCAGCTACGACTTCACGCCACGGCTGTCGGCCACGCTGGAGTGGGACAGCAACGATTTCCGATTCGCCGACGGTGGACGCGACCCGGTGCGGTCCACCAGCCTCGGTTTGCAGTACCGGTACTAGAACAGCTCAGGGAAGAATCGAAAAAAGCTCAGGGAAGCCGAAAAGGCGGGACGCCCGCGGATCGCAAGGTCCGCGGGCGTACCTTTTGGCGGGCTCACTCGCCCAGGTACGCGGCGCGAACCCTCGGGTCGTCGAGCATCTTCCTGGCCTCGCCCTGCATCGTGATCAGCCCCGACTCCATCACGTAGCCGCGGTCGGCGATCTGCAGCGCCCGGCTGGCGTTCTGCTCCACCAGCAGGATGGTGACGCCCTGCGCCGAGACGTCGCGCACGATCTCGAAGATCTTGTCCACCAGGATCGGCGACAGGCCCATCGAGGGCTCGTCCATCAGCAGCACCTTGGGCCGGCTCATGAGGCCGCGCGCCATGGCCAGCATCTGCTGCTCGCCGCCCGACAGGGTGCCGGCGAGCTGGTCGCGGCGCTCCTTGAGCCGCGGGAACAGCGCGAACATCTTCTCGAGGTCGGCGGCCACCTCGGCATGGTCGTTGCGGATGTGGGCGCCCATCTGCAGGTTCTCGGCGATCGTCATGCGGGTGAACACGCCGCGCCCTTCCGGCACCATCGCCAGGCCTTCCCTGACCAGGTCCCAGGCGCCGCGGCCGCGGATGCTGTGGCCCAGGTACTCGATGTCGCCGTCGTTCATGGGCAGCGAGCCCGTGATCGCCTTCATCGTGGTCGTCTTGCCGGCGCCGTTGGAGCCGATCAGCGTGACCAGCTCGCCCTCGTTCACCTCGAAATCGATGCCCTTGACGGCCTCGATGCCGCCATAGGCGACTTTCAGGCCCTGCACTTTCAGCAGCGGAGCGTTCATTCGGCGTCTCCCATGGGCAGCGCGTGGGCCGCGTTGCCCTTGCCCAGATACGCCTCGATCACCCGCTCGTCGCGCTGCACCTCGGCCGGCGTGCCTTCCGAGATCTGCTTGCCGTAATCGAGCACCGTGACGCGGTCGCACAGGCCCATCACCAGCTTCACGTCGTGCTCGATCAGCAGGATGGTGCGGTTGTCGTTGCGGATGCGGTCGATCAGCTCGCGCAGCAGGGCCTTCTCGGTCGCGTTCATGCCGGCGGCCGGTTCGTCCAGCGCGATCAGCTGCGGATCGGTCGCCAGCGCCCGGGCGATCTCCAGCCGCCGCTGGTCGCCGTACGACAGCGTGCGGGCCTTGAAGTCCGCGTACTTGCCGATGCCGACGTATTCCAGCAGTTCGTGCGCGCGCTCCTCGATCGCCTCCTCCTCGCGCTTGAAGCCGGGCGTGCGCAGGATGGCGCCGAACAGGCCCGAGTGGGTCCGCACGTGCCGTCCCACCATCACGTTTTCGAGCGCCGTCATCTCCGCGAACAGCCGGATGTTCTGGAAGGTGCGGGCGATGCCGGCCCTGGCGACCTCGTGCACCGCCGACGGCCGGTACGGTTTGCCGGCCAGCTCGAAGGTGCCGCTGTCGGGCGTGTACAGCCCGGTGATGACGTTGAAGAACGTGGTCTTGCCGGCGCCGTTGGGTCCGATCAGGCCGTAGACCTGGCCCCGTTCGATGGTGATGCCGACGCCGCTCAAGGCCTGCAGGCCGCCGAAGCGCTTGGCGACGTCGGTGGCGCGAAGGATGATTTCTGCCATGCCCGTCCTCACTTCACGACGGCGGTGGCGGCCGGTCGATTCGCGGCGGCGGCGCGCCGGGTCAGCGAGCGCCCGTGTTCCGGCGCCGGCCACAGGCCGCGCGGGCGCATCAGCATCACGATGATCATCGCCAGCGCGATCAGCAACTGGCGCAGGATGGCCGAATCGAGCCGGCCGTCGGTCATCGCCTGCAAGGGGCTCGCGACGTAGCGCAGCACTTCGGGCAGCGCCGACAGCAGCACGGCGCCCAGGATCACGCCCGGCAGGTGGCCGATGCCGCCCAGCACCACCATGGCCACGATCATGATCGACTCCATCAGGCTGAACGACTCGGGCGAGACGAATCGCTGGAACGCGGCGAACATCGCGCCCGAGACGCCGCCGAAGGTGGCGCCCATGCCGAACGCCAGCAGCTTCATGTTGCGGGTGTTGATGCCCATGGCCTTGGCGGCGATCTCGTCCTCGCGGATCGCCATCCAGGCGCGGCCGATGCGCGAGAGCTCCAGCCGGTGGCAGATCACGATGCTCGACCAGCACCAGCCCGAGGAACAGGTAGTAGTAGAGCGTGACCGAGGCGAGCTCGTAGTCGCCGATCTGCAGCGGCCGCCCGAGGTTCAGCCCCCAGAAGTGGATCGGAGTCGATCTGGTTCAGGCCCTTGGGACCGTTGGTGATGTTCACCGGGTGGTCCAGGTTGTTGAGGAAGACGCGGATGATCTCGCCGAAGCCCAGCGTCACGATCGCCAGGTAGTCGCCGCGCAGCTTGAGCGTCGGCGCGCCCAGCAGGATGCCGAACATGCCCGCCAGGAACGCCCCCGCCGGGATCACGATCCACAACGGCATGTGCAGCCCCTGGGGAACATCGCGGCGATCCACTCGAAGCTCTCGGTGAGGTGCGGCGAGGCGAGCAGGCCGAACATGTAGGCGCCGATCGCGTAGAACGCGACGAAGCCCAGGTCCAGCAGGCCGGCGTAGCCGACCACGATGTTCAGCCCCAGCGCCAGCAGCACGTACAGCAGCGCCGTGTCCGCGATGCGGACCCAGGCGTTGCCCTGCGACTGCAGCACCAGCGGCAGGACCAGCAGCGCGATGGCCGACAGGCCGACCACCAGCACGCGATTGCCCTTGTTGAGGAAGTGCAGCATGGGTCTTCTCCTCAGGCCCGGTCCGCCACGCGCTCGCCGAGCAGGCCGGAGGGCCGCAGCGTCAGCATCACGATCAGCACGATGAACGCGAAGATGTCGGAGTAGTGGCTGCCCAGCACGCCGCCGGTGAGCACGCCGATGTAGCCGGAGCCGATCGCCTCGATCAGTCCCAGCAGGATGCCGCCGACCACGGCGCCGGCCAGGTTGCCGATGCCGCCGAACACCGCGGCCGTGAAGGCCTTCAGCCCGGGCAGGAAGCCCATGGTGTGCTGCACGGTGCCGTAGTTGGACGCGTACATCACGCCGGCGATCGTCGCCAGCACGGCGCCGATGACGAAGGTGGCGGAGATCACCGTGTCGGGCCGCACGCCCATCAGCGCCGCCACGCGCGGATTCTCGGACGTGGCCCGCATCGCGCGCCCGAGCTTGGTGTAGTTCACCAGGTACATCAGCACCGCCAGGCAGATCGCCGTCAGGCCCAGGATCATGATCTGCGTCGACGTGATCACCGCCCCGCCGACCTGGAACGGCGTCGGCGGCAGCAGCGTCGGATACGGCTTGTAGTTCGGCTTGAAGATGATCATCGCCAGCGTCTGCAGCAGGATCGACATGCCGATGGCGGTGATCAGCGGCGCCAGCCGGGGGCTGTTGCGCAATGGCCGGTAGGCGACCTTCTCGATCGTGTAATTGAGCGACCGAGGCGACCACGCAGGCGATCAGCGTCGAGACCAGCAGCATCAGCCAGCCCGGGCATGCCCGGCATGGACTCCTGCATGCCGACGATGATCGCCCAGCTGGTGAGCGCGCCGATCATCAGCACTTCGCCGTGGGCGAAGTTGATCAGGCTGATGATGCCGTACACCATGGTGTAGCCCGAGCGCCACCAGCGCGTACATGCTGCCCAGGACCAGACCGTTGATGATCTGCTGCAGCAGGATTTCCATAGACTTCTCCGTGTTGTACCGGCGTCCCCACCGGCGCCTCGCTCGGACGAATGGCGCCGCCTTGCGACCGCGCGTCTCGTGGACGGCATGGCCCCATCAGCAAAAAACCCGCCACAAGGTTTCAGGCGGGTTCTGCGCGATGGATTGTAGCGAGCGGCTGAGGCAGAAAGTCTCCGTTTCCCACGGGTTCTCCCTAGGAGCACGGCGCGGGATTTGATGCAGGTCAGCCGCGCTGCCGTTTGTTCAACTCGCGCAATTCCTCCAGACGCGCGGCGATCCTGATCTCCAGCCCGCGCTCGACCGGCCGGTAGAACTGCGGCGGCTTCATGCCTTCCGGGAAGTAGTTCTCGCCCGCGACGAACCCGCCTTCCTCGTCGTGGGCGTAGCGGTAGTCGCGGCCGTAGTCGAGGTCCTTCATCAGCTTGGTCGGTGCATTGCGCAGGTGCAGGGGCACCGGCCTGGTGCCATCCTTCTTCACCAGCGCCCGCGCCTCGTTGTAGGCCACGTACACGGCGTTGGACTTGGGCGCCATGGCGAGATAGACGATGCACTCGGCCAGCGCCAGTTCGCCCTCGGGCGTGCCCAGGCGCTCGTAGACATCGGCGGCGTCCAGCGCCAGCCGCAACGCTCGCGGGTCGGCCAGGCCGATGTCCTCGCTGGCCATGCGGATCAGGCGGCGCGCCAGGTAACGCGGATCGGCGCCGCCATCGAGCATGCGCACCAGCCAGTACAGCGCGGCGTCCGGGTTCGGAGCCGCGCACCGACTTGTGCAGTGCGCTGATGGTGTCGTAGAACTGCTCGCCGCCCTTGTCGTAGCGGCGCAGGCGCTCGCCCAGCACCTTGAGCAGCCATTCGTCGGTGATCTGCTCGCGCCGCTCGTTCGCCGCCGCGACCGACAGCGTCTCCAGCGTGTTGAGCAGGCGCCGCGCGTCGCCGTCGGCATAGGCGATCAGGCGATCGCGCGCCGCCTCCTCGATCGCCGGCACGGCGCCCAGCGCCTGTGCCTTGCCGAGGATCTGCGCCAGGTCGGCTTCGGACAGCGGCTGCAGCACGTACACGGCGGCGCGCGACAGCAGCGCGGAATTGACCTCGAACGACGGGTTCTCGGTGGTGGCGCCGATGAACGTGAACAGCCCCGACTCGACGTGCGGCAGGAAGGCGTCCTGCTGGCTCTTGTTGAAGCGGTGCACTTCGTCGACGAACACGATGGTGCGCCGGCCGCCGCCGCCGGCCGCGTTCTCCAGGGCCGTGCCTTGCGCGAGCTGCGCCTGTTCGACGGCGTCGCGGATGTCCTTGACGCCGCCGAGCACGGCGCTGATCTGGATGAACTGCGCATCGAACGCGTCGGCCATCAGCCGCGCGATGGTGGTCTTGCCGGTGCCGGGCGGACCCCAGAGGATGCAACTGTGCGGCTGCCCCGATTCGAAGGCGATGCGCAGCGGCATGCCCGGCCCCAGCAGGTGCTGCTGGCCGATCACCTCGCCCAGCGTGCGCGGGCGCAGGCGTTCGGCCAGCGGCTGGTGGGCGGCGGGAACCTTCTTCGTCACCCGCAGGAGTGTAGAGGGCCCGGCGGCGGTCTACGGAGCAATCGGGGTCGGATCGGAATTCAGGACGGTGGTCCCACCGGAGACCTCGGTATCGGACGAA
This sequence comes from uncultured beta proteobacterium, assembly GCA_963708655.1. GTDB lineage: Bacteria > Pseudomonadota > Gammaproteobacteria > Burkholderiales > Burkholderiaceae_C > Ramlibacter. The sequence goes on along the minus strand of CAVPTY010000036.1, from coordinate 134 downwards.
ATTCCGCTCCGACCCCGATTGCGGTGTGGCCGGAGGAAGAAGCACCACGCTCCGGCGGCGCCGTCACCGGGGTCAGAGCACGATTTCGTACCCCGCCCTGCCCTCCGGCGAGACCTTCGTCCCGAATCGTGATC
>CAVPTY010000035.1:0-40284 GCA_963708655.1 uncultured beta proteobacterium | reverse complement strand
CCAGACCGATCCCTTGCGCACGGCGCACTGGCTGCCCTTGACCTGCAGCAGCCGGGCCACGCATTCGCCGAGCGTCGGCTGATGGCCGACGGCCAGCACGGCCTGCCGCGCGCGCGGCCAACGCACCAGTGCCAGCACCTGTTGCGGGCTGGCGTCGGGCGCGAGTTCCGCCGCGAACTCGAATGGGCGTCCCAGCGGCCGAACCGTCTGCTCGCAGCGGCGCGCCGGGCTGCACAGGATGCGGGTGCCGGCGGGCAGCTGCCGCCCCAGCCAGTCCGCCACCCGCTGCGCCTGCTGCTCGCCTTGCGGCGTCAGGCAGCGGGCCATGTCATCGCCGCCGGGGCCGGGGTCCTCGGCCTGCGCATGCCGCCACAGGAACAGGTCCATGGTCATTGAAAGCTCCCTGGTCGTTGGGGCCGCCGCAGTTCGCAGCCGGGCCGCCCTCGTCGAGCATAGATCGCGCGTCCAGCGCCGTCTTGCCTTTCGTGGGCAGTTTGCGGCGCGCCAACATTTCAATTAGTATTGAAATGTATGAACGAACCCACCGACGAGCCGCTTGCCCTGCGCGCGCTGGCCGCCTTGGCCCAGGCGCAGCGCCTGCGCGCGTTCCGCGCCCTCGTGAGCGCGGGGCCGGGTGGCCTCACGCCCGGCCTGCTCGCCGCGGAACTGGGCCTCGCCCCCAGCGCGCTGTCGTTCCATCTCAAGGAACTTGCCGGCGCCGGGCTCGTGACCTGCGAGCCGCGCGGGCGGCACCTGGTCTACCGGGCCGACTACCTGCGCATGAACCGGTTGCTCGCGTACCTGACGCAGCACTGCTGCCAGGCGTCTGCCCGCGAGCCGGCCGATGCCGGTTCGTGCCGTACCTGCTGAAGGAGCCCCGCCTGATGAACATGGCCGAAACGCTGAACCTGGGATGCCTGTGCAGCACGCTGCAGCGCGACCTGCTGCAGGCGCGGATGGACGCTCGGCTGCGCGCCCAGGCGCAACAGCTCGCCGTGACCCATCCCCACCTGTTTTCGGCGACGCCGGTGTTCATCAGCACCGACGACGACGGCCGCATCCGTGCCGCGGTCGCGGCGCTGCACCGCACGGCGGCGCTGCCCGGATACCGGGATGCCGCGCTCGCGCATGCGCCCGCGATCGCCCGGCACGAGTTCGGTCCGCTCGGCGCATTCATGGGCTACGACTTTCACCTCACCGCCGCGGGGCCCCGCCTGATCGAGATCAACACCAATGCCGGCGGCGCGCTGATCCACGCCACGGCGGCCAGCGCGCATCGCGCCTGCTGCTCGCCCGCCGATTCGCGGTTCGGCGTCGATTCCGACCTGCGCGACTTCGACCGGGCCGTGATCGGCATGTTCCTTGCGGAGTGGTCGGCGCAACGGGGCGCGCAGCCGCTGCGCACGATCGCCATCGTCGACGATGACCCCCAGAGCCAGTACCTCGCCCCCGAATTCGCCCTTGCCCGCCTGCTCTTCGTCACCCATGGCATCGCTGCCGTGGTCGCCGATCCGCGCGAGCTGGTCTGGCGCGACGGCGCCCTGTGGCACGCCGGCCTGCCGGCGGACACGCCGCTGGACCTGGTCTACAACCGGCTCACCGACTTCGACCTGTCCGCCACCGGCCACGAGGCGCTGCGGGCCGCCTACGAGGCCGGCGCGGCGGTGGTCACGCCCCATCCGCGGGCCCACGCGCTGCACGCCGACAAGCGCAACCTCGTGGCGCTGTCCGACGACGCGCAGCTGGCCGCCTGGGGTGCATCCACCGAGGATCGCGAGGTGCTGCGTGCGGTGGTGCCGCACACCGAACTGGTGACGCCCGGCCATGCCGAACGGCTGTGGAGCGAGCGACGGCACCTCTTCTTCAAGCCGACCGGCGGTTACGGTTCGCGCGGCGCGTACCGCGGCGACAAGTTGACGCGGCGCGTCTGGGCCGGGATCGCCGCCGGCGGCTTCGTCGCCCAGGCGCTGGTGCCGCCCAGCGAACGCATCGTCGACGTCGACGGACAGGCGACTCGCCTGAAGCTGGACGTGCGCGCCTATGCCTATGCAGGCCGGGTGCAACTGTTCGCCGCGCGCACCTACGCGGGACAGACCACCAACTTCCGCACGGCTGGTGGCGGCTTCTCGCCCGTGGTCGTGCTGCCATCCGGCCGCTGGTCCGGGGCGGACCGCGGTGCACGACCGCAGCCCGCGTGTGTGCGACACCGCACAGACTGCCACGACGAGCGCGATTAGCCTGTCGTTTTAATGTGGTTTAGTGCTTGAATGCGGGACGGGCGCTGTCAGAAGCCAGGCTCGGTCCACGGCAGCGTGGTGCCGCGCCACCCCAGCTGAAGGCTTCCAGGGACCTTCAATCCCTCGTCGGCCAAACTCCGGGGAACTCTGATGATGACTCCAATCGGGATTCGCGCCCACGAGGACGCTTCAGGAACCGCCCAGGAAACTATACTGCGCTGGAGCGGCATCGATGCAGCACTGGCACCCATCATCGGGACCCTGGGAGTCGCGACGCTCTACCGCCGCTGCATCTTTCTCACGGGCAAGACGTATCCCTGGCTGGTGCACGACGACGCTGGCGACAGCCCGATGCTCGATCTGGCGGCACTGCACGCGGTGCTGGCTGCGCGCGACAGCGCCGAGGCGGCGGCGGCGGGCCAGTTGCTGCTCGAAACATTCGCGGCGTTGCTCGGGCGACTGATCGGGACCTCGCTGGCCGAGCGGCTCCTCTCGGACCATCTGCACCCACTCTCCAGCGGCGACGCCGCGCAGGACACATCGCCATGAAATCCAAGGTAACGATCAACCGCCTGGCCACGGGAATTCCAGGAATGGACGATATCCTGGGCGGCGGGCTGCCCGAGTTCTCGTTCAACCTCATCGCCGGCCTGCCCGGCTGCGGCAAGACGACGCTGGCGCACCAGATGATGTTCGCGCTGGCGACACCGGAGCGCCCGGCGCTGTACCTGACGGTACTTGGCGAGCCGCCGCTGAAGATGCTGCGCTACCAGCAGCAGTTCGCGTTCTTCGACCTCGAGCGGGTGAACGGCTGCATCCACTTCGTCAATCTGGGAGAGGATGCGCTGACGGGCAATCTCGACAAGGTGCTCGAACGGATCCAGGCCGAGGTCCTTGCCCACGCGCCGGCCTACGTGTTCGTCGACTCGTTCCGCTCGGTGGCGCTCTCGAGCGGCACCGACAACCACCTGCAGCAGTTCATGCAGAAGCTGGGCGTGCTGATGACGAGCTGGGAGGCCACCACGTTCCTGATCGGCGAATACGCCCCGGACACGGTCACCAACCCCGTGTTCACGGTGGCCGACGGCCTGATCTGGCTGTACCAGAGCGTGGAGCGCAACTCGATGGTCCGCAAGATCGAGATCATGAAGATGCGTGGACAGCCGACGTTGGCCGGGATGCACACGCTTCGCATCGGCGCGACAGGCATCGAGGTGTTTCCGCCCGCCAGTGCCTTGGGTGGGCCCGCGACGGCCTTGCCACGTCTGCGGCCGACTGGCCGCGCGTGCCTCGGCATCGCTGCCCTGGACGACATGCTCGGCGGCGGCTTGCCCTGGGGGTACTCCCTGTTGATCGCCGGACCCTCGGGGTCCGGGAAAAGCATCCTGGCGGCGTCATTCCTGCAGGAAGGCGCGCGCAATGGGGAAACCGGCGTCATCGCGGTGTTCGAGCAGCGCGCCAACCGCTCGCAGGATGCGGTGCTCAACGAACTGATCCAGAGTGGCCGGGTCGGACTGGTCGACAGCCGGGCCGCCGACCTTTCGATCGACGAGATCGTGCAGCTGCTGGTCAAGGAAGTGCGACGGCTGCACGCCTCCCGGGTCGTGATCGACTCGCTGTCGGCGTTCGAGCTGGCACTGGCCCCCACCTTCCGCGATGATTTCCGCGAATCGCTGATGCGGCTGGTCAGCACGCTGGCGCAAGAGGGGTTGACGGTCCTTCTGACGTCCGAGCTGGAGGACCGCTATACGGACCTGCGTTTCAGCCCGCTCGGCACCGCTTTCCTCACGGACGCGATCATCGTGCAACGCTACATCGAGCTGGACAGCCGTTTGCGGCGCGTCATGGCGGTCGTGAAGGTGCGCAACAGCTGGCATTCGGACGAATTGCGCGCTTATTCCATCGACCAGGACGGGCTTCACGTGGGCGAGATGCTCGCCGATCAGGAGGGTCTGCTTGGCGGCCGCCCCACCCGCAAGGTGGCAGAGTTTGAGAACGAGGCGGCCATGGCCGGCAGGCTCCCGCCGCGCGGTGCCGCCCGACGATGAACGCCGCGCGCGCCGCCCACCTGCTCGAGGCCAACGAGCAACTGGTCCTGGCCGTGCTCCGCGCCCAGGACGAAGCGGCTGCGGCGGCTCGGGCCTTGCAGGAAGCAAGCCGTTACCCTCACGTGGCCGGGGTGACCGAGCGCACCGACGGGGCGCTCCTGTTCGATCGGCTCACCCAGGGGATCGCGATCGCGCGGCGCAGCGGCGGTCGACTGGGATTGCTGTTCGTCAGCATCGACAATTTCAAGGAAATCACCGACGCGCGGGGTCATGCCGCCGGGGACCAGGTCCTCGTCCAGGCGGCGCGGCGTCTGACCGAAGCGGTTCGCGCATCCGACACCGTGTGCCGCCAGGGCGCGAGCGACTTCCTGGTCCTGCTGACCGCGCTGGCCGGTGCGCCCGACGGGATCGCGCTGGCGGAGTCCTTGATCGCGGCGCTCGCCCTGCCCGGCACGGTCGCCGGCACGCCGGTGCGCCTGGTGGCAAGCATCGGGATCAGCGTCTTTCCCGACGACGGCGACGATCCGGGCGGTCTGATCGATCGCGCCACGGCCGCGATGTACCGCGCACGGCGCGGTGGGCTGGGCAGCTTCTACTTTCGCGGCGAAAGTCCGACCAGTGCGCGCAGCCTGGAGCTTCGCGTCGCCGAGGCCGCAACCCAGGCCCCGGCGAACCGGCGTTTCGATGACGGTGCCGCCGGCGTGCAGATGCTGCAGCAGCGCGAGGCGAACGAAAACCTGCTGCGCGCTGCGCTCCATGCGCAGGCGTCGCTGGAAGCCGCCGAGCTGGTCAATCGGCGGCAGCTGGAATTCATGGGCATCGTCGCGCACGAGCTGCGCAATCCGCTCGGGCCGATCGCCAATGCGGCACTGCTGCTGGGACACGCCCAGGCGGGCTCAACCGTGCTGCCCATGGTCAAGGGCATCATCGACCGGCAGGTGGCCCACATCGCACGCCTGGTCGCGGACCTGCTCGACCTCAGTCGCGTGAACACGGGAAAGATGCGCCTGGAAATCAGCCGGCTGGACCTCGTGAAGCTGCTCGCCGAAGCCGCCGAGGGCGAGAGCGCCGCAGTTGCCGCGCGTGGTCAACGGTTCGATGTCCAGCTGCCTGCGGTCGCGGTGCGCGTGAATGGCGATCGCGTACGCCTGCGCCAGGTCGCGGTGAACCTGATCGGCAACGCGTCGAAATACACGCCGGAAGGCGGCACGATCGTCCTGTCGCTGCAGGCGCAAGGGCGCTGCGCGGTGATGACCGTTGCCGACAACGGCATCGGCATCACGCCGGAAGCGCTGGCACAGATCTTTGAACCCTTCGTCCAGGAGCGGCACGCCACCGAATTCAATGGCTCGGGCCTGGGCATCGGACTCACGCTGGTTCGCGAGCTGGTCGAGGGGCACGGTGGGCGCGTCACTGCCTCCAGCGCCGGGCCGGGCTGCGGCAGCCGCTTCACGGTGGCCCTTCCTTTGCTGGGGGCATCGACTGACGATTCCGAAACACACCTCTGATCACAATCCGACGAAGCTGAGCCGGCACGCCCTGATGCAGGTCAACGCGATGCAAACTGCCGAGGGGGAGAGCGCCATCCAGCGAACGTGCCGGGCTGGAGCAGGCCTGCCCTGCGTGCGTCAGCGCACAGACACCCGCTGTGCTTGGCGCCATAGTGGCTCTTCCGGCACGTGCCGTTTCCGCCCCCGAGGGGGATTGGAGAGAAGATGAACACCGGCCTCATGCAGACTCCAGTGACCGTTCCTGGAGATCTCGCCACCTACCTGCAGCGGATGCGCGACCAGGAACGGGCGGACCTGGCGCGTGAACTTCATGACGAGCTCGGATCGCTGCTCACCGGCGCCAAGCTCGAAGTCGCGAGCCTCAGGATGTGTGTGGGCGGCGGCTCGAGCGAGATCGTCAAGCGGTTCCAGCACCTGAGCGAAACCATCAACCGAGGCATATCGTTCTCACGACGCGTCGTCGAGGGGTTGCATCCGTCCTCGCTGACCAACCTGGGTTTGACCGCATCGCTGGAAATCCTGGCGCGTGAATTTCAGTCCAGCACCGGCATCGGCACGGCGATCGACCTGGAGGAGGTGGACCTGGACCAGGCCGCACAGCTCACGGTGTACCGGGTGGTGCAGGAGTCGCTCAACAACACCAGCAAGTACGCCGGCGCCACCGACGCGCGGGTTGCCATGCTCCAGTGCGGTTGCCGCGCGATCGTCACGGTGCGCGACAACGGCATGGGTTTCGATACGGCGGCGCCCGGCCCCGCCAGCCATGGGCTTGCCGGCATGCGCCACCGGGTTCAGGCCTGCGGCGGGCAGCTCACCGTGAGTTCGGCGGCAGAAACCGGAACGCTGATCACCGCGGTGCTGTACGCCGGTCAGGCCGGCGTGCCTTCAATGCCCGCTTCGATTGCTTCGGACGAGGCGGCCAGGCCCCAGCGTCCGTACGGATGCACACGTCGCACCGGCCGCAGCGAGCGCCGCGGCCTCAGCGCCTAGCACACGGCGACCACCACCAGCACACGCCTTCCCGATCCAGGGGAGCGGCGCAAGCCCCACTCGGCAACGACCACGATCAACACCGGCATCGGCGGCGACCACGCCATCGTGCGCTGTTGCCGCGGGTGAGAAAGCCAGCGGCGTCGCGACGGCCTCGTCGGTGAGCATCAGGACGGTGAGCACGTATCGCACCCGATTGCCGGAGAACCTTGGCTTGTCCTCCAACAGCGACCTGACGTACTGCGCGCTGAAGTTCACTCATCGAGTGAACCCGTGACGGTGGACTGCGCTATTGCGCCGCCCGCGCCGCCAGCGGCGCCAGTTCAGTCTCGGTCAGTGTTTCCCTGGCCAGCAGCAGCGCCGCGCCTTCGTCCAGCAACTCGCGCCGCTGTGCCAAGATGGACCGGGCGCGCTCGAAGGCCTCGTCGATCAGGCGCCGCACGGCGTGATCGATCGCCCGCGCCGTGGCTTCGCTGTGCGGCCGCTCGGCGTGCAGCTGACCGGCCGCGTCCATGAACGGGCTGCGCGGGCGTTCGTAGGCCACCTGCCCCACTTCGTCGGCCATGCCGAAGCGCGTGACCATCTCCAGCGCCAGCTCGCTCGCCTTGGCCAGGTCGTCGGCGGCGCCGGTCGACAACTCGGTGAAGACCACGGCTTCCGCCGCCCGGCCGCCGAACAGCACCGCGAGCCGGTTCTCCAGTTCACTGCGGCGCGCGAGGTAATGGTCCTCGGTCGGCCGCTGCAAGGTGTAGCCCAGCGCGCCGATGCCGCGCGGGATGATCGAGATCTTGTGCACGGGGTCGGTGCCCGGCAGCACCATTGCCACCAGCGCGTGGCCCATCTCGTGGACGGCGACGGTGCGGCGCTCCTGGTCGCTCATGACGCGGTTGCGCTTCTCGAGGCCGGCCACGATCCGCTCCACGGCGGCCGTGAAGTCCTGCATCGCCACCGCATCCGCCCCACGGCGAGTCGCCAGCAACGCGGCCTCGTTGACCAGATTGGCCAGATCGGCGCCGGCAAATCCAGGTGTGAGCGCGGCAACAGCCTCGACGTCGACGTCCTGGCCCAGCGTGATCTTCGGCAGGTGCACCCTCAGGATGTCGATGCGGCCCTTGCGATCCGGGCGGTCCACCAGCACCTGCCGGTCGAAGCGGCCGGCGCGCAGCAGTGCGGGGTCGAGGATCTCGGGCCGGTTCGTCGCCGCCAGGATCACCACGCCGGTGCTGGCGTCGAAGCCGTCCATCTCCGCCAGCAGCTGGTTGAGCGTCTGCTCCTTCTCGTCGTGACCGCCGGTCATCGGTCCGATGCCGCGGGCGCGACCCAGGGCGTCGAGCTCGTCAATGAAGATGATGCAGGGCGCCGCCGCGCGTGCCTGTTCGAACAGGTCGCGCACCCGCGCCGCGCCGACACCGACGAACATCTCCACGAATTCCGAGCCGGTGATGGAAAAGAACGGCACACCCGCCTCGCCGGCCATGGCCCGGGCCAGCAAGGTCTTGCCGGTCCCCGGCGGGCCCACCAGCAGCACGCCCTTGGGCATGCGGGCGCCCAGCCGCCCGTAGGATTTCGGGTCCTTCAGGAACTCCACCGATTCGCGCAGTTCCTCCTTCGCCTCGTCGACCCCCGCCACTTCGGCGAAAGTCACCTTGACGTCGCTCTCGCGGTGCACGCGGGCGCGGCTCTTGCCGACCGACAGGATGCCGCCGAGTCCGCCGCCCTTCGAGGCGATCCGCTGTGCCAGCCAGCCCCACAGTGCGAACAGGATCAGCGTCGGCAGCAGCCACGAGAACATCTCGCCGAGGGCCGTGTTCTCGGTCGCGGCGCGGAACGGCACGTCATACCGGGCCAGTTCACTCGCCATGCCGGGATCGACGCGGGTGGCGACGATGTGGGTACGCCCGTCCGGCAGGGGCGTCTTGAGCTTGCCTTCGATCAGCTTGCTGGAGACCACGACGGACTCGACGCGGCCATCCTTGAGGTGCTGTACGAACTCGCTGTAGGCGACCGGCTCGACCCGGCCGCCTTCCCACAGGTCGCGCGTCCACGCGAGCGCGAGCAGGGCAAAGAAGAGGTACCAGAGCGTGAAGCGCCAGTCGGGCCGGCGCCTGGGCGGCTGCGGACCGCCGGCCGCGTTGTTCCCATTCATGAGGCAATGATGGCACGGCCGCGCTCAAAGGCAAACGCCGGTCCTACGCGCAAAGCGTCGCCATCCGACAGCCAGCGGGCGGTACGCGGCCTACGCTTGCCTGATCATGGACCAGACAACACCTTCGCAACGCCTGTCGGGCCTGGCGGTCGCCATCGTGGCCGGCAACGGGTTCGAGCAGTCCGAACTGGTCGAGCCGCGCCGGGCGCTCGACGAGCTCGGCGTCACCACCCGCATCCTGGCGGTCAGCCGCGGCCGGATCCAGGGCTTCCACCACGACCGGCCGGGGGACCACTTCGACGTCGACCTCGCGCTGGAGGACGCATGGCCGGAAGCCTTCGACGGCGTGCTCGTCCCGGGCGGCGTGCGCCACGCCGACATGATCCGCGCCAGCCAGCATGCGCAGCAGTTCGTGCGCGCGATGGACCAGCAGGACAAGCCGCTGGCGGTCATCTGCCACGGGCCGTGGCTGCTGGTCTCGGCCGGCATGGTGCGCGGCCGCACCCTGACGAGCTGGCCGACGCTGCAGGCCGACATCGTGAACGCCGGCGGCCACTGGCGCGACGAACCGGTGGTGGTGGACCGCAACTGGGTGTCGAGCCGCAAGCCCGCGGACATCCCGCGGTTCAACGCGAAGTTCATCGAGCTGCTGGACACGCACCTGCAGTCCACCCACGCGCACGGGTGAACTGTTTCCTGCGGCAGCACTGGCGCACGAGCGGTAAACGGCCGAGAACCGGTCCTACAGGCCGGTCGCACCCTTGTCCGACAGCGCGCCGCAGCCGGATGCCTAGAGTGACCCCGGTGGCTGGCGATCCGGCCACGCCGTGTTCAACTTCAGGAGAGACAGGATGGCGCAAAACCAAAGGGACGCCGCGGCGTCCCTTTCTTCTGGCTGGGGGTTCGCGCCGGTCATGGCCGCGGCGGCGCGGTGTCGGCCCCACTGCGCAGCCAGAAGCCGGCGCTTGCCGGTTGCGCGGCGCTCGCCATGCTGTGCATGCTCAGCGACACGAGGATCACGATCAGCAGCATGAGGAAGTGGAATCGCATTTCGTTTTGTCGCGGTGCGGATGCGCGAGAGGCTACAGAGCGTGCCTGGCGGGTGCTGTAGGAATCCACCGCGAGCGCTTGTCGCCGCGGCGCGCGGCCCGCAAGCGGCCGGGGGTGCGGCGCTACCTCGGCGCGCGATCGGGACGGTCGCTGGCGTCGCTGCGCGGCGCATCGGGATCCCACGGCCGTTCGCTGTTCGCCTGGTCGGCGGCCAGTGCGCGCTCCACCGTGCGGCGGCGCTCCGCCTCGGCGTTCCTCGCGTCGTCCTCGTCCTGCGCCGAAGGACTGCCGCCACGGCTCCAGGGCGGAGCGCGCCGGCCGGCCCGGTGGACGTCGATTCCACCGGCCGCGCGCAGCAGCTGCTCGGCCCGTGCGGCCTCGGCGTCGCCGATGGCGTCCACCACGACCACGGTGCCGCCATGGCGGCGGCCTTCCAGGTACGGCTGCGCCTGCGCGTCCGGCGTGTCCATGCCGACCACGCTCGCCACGGCATGGCCGATCGACTGCAGCATGCCTTGGCCTTCCTCGCCTTGCGTATCACCGCCGTGCGCGCGACCGCCCGATGCGGGCAGGTCGCGCTGCGAGGCCGGATCGATGTACACATCCGGCGCCGCGAAGCCGGCCTGCAGCAACTGATCCACCGCGCGCTGCGCGGCGGCGTGGTCGACAAACGTGCTGAAGATCTTCGTCATGTGAACCCTTCCTGTGGTCGAACGCCCGAGCGGCAGGCGCGGGCACCCCAAGTGTTGTCCCCGTTGCGCCCAGCCAGGGTCGGGCGTCGCGTCCGGCCCGCGTAGGCGGCCGCCGACAGGCGGGCCGGCGTTCAGCGCTCGCTGGCGCCGGGCGCGGGCGCGGCAATCCGCCGCAGGTCCAGCTCGACCCAGGCGGGGGCGTGATCGCTGGCGTGCGCCTGCCCGCGCACCCAGCGGTCCACGCCGCTCGCGACGAGCGCCGGCGCGAGGCGCGCATTGAGCAGCAGGTGGTCGATGCGCAGCCCCGCATCGCGTGGCCAATGCTGGCGGAAGTAGTCCCAGAACGTGAAGACCGGCTGGTCCGGATGCTGCTGGCGGATGGCGTCGACCCAGCCCTGCTCCAGCAGGCGCCGCCAGCACTGGCGCGTCTGCGGCTGCAGCAGCGCGTCCTTGCGCCACGATCGCGGGTTGTAGATGTCGAAGTCGGTCGGCACCACGTTGTAGTCGCCCGCCATCACGACCGGGTGCCCGGACCCGGACAAGCCGCGCGCGTGCGCGATCAGCCGCTCGAACCATGCCAGCTTGTAGTCGAACTTGGGTCCGGGCTGCGGGTTGCCGTTGGGCAGGTAGAGGCAGGCGACGACCACACCGTCCACCGCCGCCTCGAGGTACCGCGCGTGGTCGTCGCCGGGCTCGCCGGGCAGCTCGCGCCGGATCTCCACCAGCCGCAGGCCCCGGGCCAGGATCGCCACCCCGTTCCAGGAGCGCTGGCCCTTCCAGAGGGACTCGTAGCCCGCCTCGCGCAACGCTGCCTGAGGAAACGCGCCATCGAGCGCCTTCAGCTCCTGCAGGCAGGCGACGTCGGGTCGCTCGCGCTGCAGCCACTCCAGCAGGTTCGGCAGGCGTGCCTTGATGCCGTTGACGTTGAAGGTGGCGATCTTCATGGACCGATCATCGCGCAGGCCTGCCGCGCCGTGCAGCTCGCGCCGGGCGGGCCGCCGGTTCCGGGACCACGTCCTACAGGGACGGCCCTGCCCCCGGCGCATAGTGGCATGGAGTACCTGCGACTTTGCCGCCCTCGGCGGCGCGCCGGGTCCCAAGGACGACCATGATCCGATTCACCACCGTAGCGGCCAATGCCGACGTCATTGGCGAGGACTCCTCGACGACCGAGCCACAGCGCAGCCCGGGCGAGCAGCGGCACGGCGCCGCCGAACGCGACCGGAGCCAGCGCGGCGGCTGGCGCCGCGAGCGCGACGGCACGCCGGAGCCCGGCGCCGCCAAGGCCGGGCAGGACCTCAACGCGCCCGGATTCATCACGGACAAGGACGCCGGAACGCCGTGACTCAGCGCGGCCGCGGCGTGCGCCGGAACGCCTCGCCGCCGCCGCCGCCACCACCGTCGCGGAAGTCGTGCGCATCCAGCGGATCGTGGTCGGATTCCAGCGGCGCCTCGATCAATTCGCTGGCGCTGTTGTCGCCGATGTCGCCGATGTCGCTCGGCGCCGGGATCGACCCGGTAGCGTTGCGTTCGCCGGCGACGGCCCGGCTGGAAGCGGTGTCTTGATGTGAAGCCATGGCGGCCCTCCATTCGATGACGAGCCTGGACTGCGGCCGCGACCGCGCCTGTCGGACGCGGCCGCGAGAACCTGCGCCGCCGCGCCGCCTCCAACACCCATGAGACTCGACGCCGCGCTGATCGCATTTGCCCTCTTCGGACCGACGCCTGCCGCCGCGCAGGATGAAGCGGCGGATCCGATGCGTTCCGCGCCATGCGTGGCGGCGCGGGCCGAACTCGAGTCGCTGTTGGCGCTGCCCGGCGCCGCCGGCGAGCGGCTGGAGCAGGCGCGGGGCCGCACCGCGCGGGCGTGCCTGGGCGCCGGCGGCGGTGACCGGCAGCGCTCCGGCGCCCCCGAGCCGCCGCAGGTGGTGCCGCCGACCATCGCCATCCCGCGGCAGCCGGTGCAGCCGCCGGTCATCGCCCCGGCGCCCCCGCCGGTGCCGCTGCCGCGGCCGACGGCCATCACCACCTGCGACCCGGCCGGCTGCTGGGACAGCCAGGGACGAAGGCTCAACCAGATGGGGCCGCTGCTGGTCGGCCCCGGTGGGGTCTGCAGCGGGCTCGGCGGCATCGTCACCTGCCCGTGAATCCCCACGCCGCGCCGGGACTCAGGTACCCGTCCCGGCAGCGGGAACCGCCCTGTGGCGCAATCGCGGTTCCAATATTCTTCGAGGGAGCATTCCATGGGCAACAAGATCGTGACCGAGGCCGACCGCAAGCGCGCACCGGCCCCGAAGGCGATGGAGGGCTACACGCCGCCACGCAGCGGCGGCGGTCAACGGATCAGCCTGGAGCGCGGCGTCGCCACGCGCAGCAAGAAGAACCCCGGCAAGCGCCCGCACCAGGGCGGCTGAACGGGAAACACCCGGTCACCAGCCGACACCCTCCGGGTACGCCGACGACACCCGCGGCTTACGCGGCACGGGTGAAATGAGCCGGAGGGGGCCGCAGGGCCCGCAAGGAGCACCTCATGAAACTGCTGGTTCCTCTCCTGGCCGTCGCCGGCCTGTCCGGATGCGTTGCCTACGGCGGCGGTCCGTACTACACCGGCGGCTCGGTCTATTCGACGAGCCCCTACTATTCCAGCGGCTCCGTCTACGAGGGCAACACGGTTCCCTACACCGTCCAGACCGCGCCGACGTACATCCACGAACGCGGCGGGCACGCTCGCCGCGCGCGCGGCGAGCACGAGCACGACCGCGACCGCGACGGCAGCCGCAACCGATTCGACCGCGACCGCGACGGTGACGGTGTGCCGAACCGCCAGGACGCCAGGCCCAACAATCCACGGCGCCAGTGAGGGCAGCCGGTCCGGCCACAATCGGGTCATGACCGACCAGGAACTCATGGAAGCCGTGCGCCGCGCCTGCATCGAGGCGGCGCTCGCCGCCTACGAGGATGCCGGCATCTCGGGCCTCTGCGCCGAGGGGCGCTGGGAAGCGGCCGTCGGCGCCATCCAGTCCCTCGACCTGAACCGGGTGGCCGCCGAGGCCGGCAGCGATCCGGTGCGCAACGGCTGCTGAGCGTCGCCGGCCGGCGCGGGCGCGCCTATACTCGATCCAATTGCGCTGCGCCGGCTTCCCGCCATTGCGCTGCCGCAGACGAAAGGATCACGATGGCCAACGAGGGCTACCACGAGCCGATCAACGAATTGCGCGCGGAAACGCGTGACATGCACCGCGCCATCACGTCGCTGATGGAAGAACTGGAGGCGGTCGACTGGTACAACCAGCGCGTCGACGCCTGCACCGACCCGGTGTTGCGCGCGATCCTCGAACACAACCGCGACGAGGAGAAGGAACATGCCGCGATGATCCTGGAATGGATCCGCCGCAAGGACGCGTCCTTCGATCACGAGCTGCGCGACTACCTCTTCACCGACAAGAGCCTCACCCACGACTGAGGTACGGCGGCCGCGAGCCTGCGCTCTGGCAGGTAAGATCGGCCATGCTCAAGAAATCGCTCATGGCCGTGGTGCTCGGCGCGGCGCTCGCCGCCCAGGCCCAGGCGCCCGCCAGCCCGGCCAAGCAAGACCTGGTCGCCCGCATCCTGAAGCAGCAACAGGCCGGGATCGAGAACATCGCGCGCCGCCTGGTCGAACAGCCGGCCATCGAGCTGATGGGCAACGCCGCCAGCGCGCTGCCCGCGCGCGTCGCCAGGGACAAGCAGGAAGCCGTCGCCAAGGAAATCCAGGCCGACGTGCAGAAGTACCTCGCGGACGCCGTGCCGCTGGCGCAGGCGCGTGCCGTCAAGCTCGCACCGGCGAGCGTGGGCGCCCTGCTCGAGGAGAAGTTCAGCGAAGACGAACTGAAGCAACTGGTGGCGATCGTCGAGTCGCCGGTCTACGCCCGCTTCCAGCGCATGGGCGACGACATGCAGAAGGCGCTCGCCGACAAGCTGGTGGCCGACACCCGCGGCACGATCGAGCCGAAGGTGCGCGCGCTGGAGCAATCCGTGGCCAAGCGGCTGGGCGTGCCGCGCAACGGCCCGGCCGGCGCACCCCAGGGCGCCGCCTCGCGCGCAAAACCCGCCCCCAGGTAGCACGCGCGTTCAGCGCGTGTGCCGCAGGAAGCGCCGCATGCGGCAGCGCCTGTGCAGGACGACGGATGAACGTGCGGCTCGGCGCGGCCCTGCGCGGGCCGCCCGGCGCCGGCAACGAGCCTCAGACGCTCGCCAGCCCGGCCCGGTAACTGAACTCGTGGCAGGCGGCCTCGAAGCTGCGGATCTCGAACAGGGCCTCCTTCAGGTCCATCTCGCCCTTGTCCATCAGCTTGCCGGCCAGGTGCTCGGTCAGGGGCTTCAGCCGCGACAGCAAAGTCTTGGTCTCGCCATAGAGGCGCTCGCTCTGCGCCTCCATGATGCCGCGCGTTTCCTCGTCGAGATGGCGCCCAGCGCCATGGCCGTCGTTCGACAGCGCGCCGAAATTCAGGCGCGTCCTGCGGTACATGCCCATCTCGGCCACGGCATGGTGCAGCAGCTTGGTGACGCGCGTGATGTCGTTGTGTGCGCCGTTGGTGGTGCCTTCCTCGCCGAAGAACAGCTCCTCGTTGGCCATGCCGCCGAGCAGCACGCGCACGTCGTGCTCGATGTCGCCCTTGGTCTTGAGCAGGTTGGTGCCCTGCTTGTGGAACACGAAGCCCAGCGCGTTGTTGCGCGGATTGGCCTTGAGCGAGATCTTGATCGTCTTCATGTCGGCCAGGATCTTTTCCCAGTCGCCGCCGGCCTGCTTGCGCTCGCGCTCGAAGTCGACCAGGAAGTGTCCCCATTCGTGGATCGCGATGATGCGGCGGTCGCGCTCGCGCTCCTTCGTCGTGTTGGAGTTGACGTTGCCCACCAGCACGCGCTCGGCGGCCTGCATCAGCGTGTCGGCGCCGATCATCTCGCCGACCTGCACCGCGGTGATGCCGGCCTGGTTGACGATGGTCTCCAGGTCGGCCGGGCTGCGGCCCTCGGTGACCTCCACGAAGTGGCGCAGGTCGAGATCGGGCAGCACCTTGCCGGCGCGCTGCGCCAGGTAGTGCCTGACGATCGCCAGCCGCTCTTCCTTGTTCGGCAGGCGGAAGTCCACCTTCATCTGGAAGCGGCGCAGCATGGCCTCGTCCATCTGCATGGACTCGCTGTTGAAGTTGCTCGCCACGATCCAGATGATCTCGGCTTCGTTGCGGCTGCGCACGCCGTCCAGGATCGCCAGCAGCGAGTTCTGCGTGTCGTCGTCGAACTTGCGGTGGCCGCCGCGCTTCATGAACAGATCCTGCGCCTCGTCCAGGAACACGATGCAGCGCTTGCGGCGCTTGGCCATCGCCGCGATGCGGCCCAGCGTGTTGGCGCCGCCGGCCACGTAGCCGGTCTCGAGGTTGGCGGCCGAGTGGAACAGGATCGGCAGGTTCAGTTCCTTGGCCAGGTAACTGGCCAGCTTGGTCTTGCCGGTGCCGGCCGGGCCGCTGAACATCACGTTGAACGGCTTGCTGACGCCGTACTCGGCATACTCTGCCCGGCGCTGGTACTGGTCCTTGATCTGCGCGACCTCGCTCTTGATGTCGTCCATGCCGACCAGGTCCTCGATGCTGCCTTGCACCTGGCCGGGCTCGAGGAACTTGAGCGACTTGAACTGGCCCTTGAGCTGGAACGCCAGGAAGCCGAGCAGGCCCACCGTCAGGGCGGCCGACAGCACGCCGCTGACGCCCGCTTTCCAGCCGTCCTTCTCGGACTGCGGGCGCGCGCCGGCGAAGCGCTCGTCGAGGCGCTCCAGCACCTTCAGGCTGGCCGGGTCGAGATCGCCACGCGGCACGAAATTGAGCTTCGGCGCCCCAGGCGGCCGTCACCGCCTTGTCGGCGAAGATCTTGGTTTCCATGTCGCTCGGGTAGTAGGCGTACTGCTTGCCCTGCGACTCGATCAGCACGAAGCGCTCCGAGAGGTTCCACAGCAGCGGCTTGTAGATCACCGTGATCCGCTCCGACCGGCGTTGCTTTCCAGGAAGCCCAGCACCGACCCCGTGCCGAACACCACCGGGAGCTTCGGCGTCGATGGCCGCGGGCGCGGCGGCGACGTTCATCGCCTTCAGCTCCGCGGCCACGGCGGCCTGCTTCTGCTGCAGGGCGACCGAATAGACGCCCAGCGCCGGGAATCAGCAGTGCCACGGCCGACGACCATGGCCTTGATCCACACCGGCTGGATCGTGAACCAGTCCTGCACGCGCGCGGCGGACTTCTTCGCCAGCAGCCACAGGCTGCGCGACTTCTCCTGCGCGGGGGACTCGGGGGCGGGTTGCGGGCTGGCCGACAGATCAGACATACAGTCCTTGTGACTCGCACGTGGGGGACACGTCCTGGCAACGCATCCGTGGTGTTTTCGGAAAGCCGGGGAAAGCCCGACCGGTATCGCCGCTGCAGTGTTGGCTGGCCCCACCCGGCCGGCGATGTGGCGGGCTTGGCATGGTGTCAGTGCAATCCTACAGATTCACGCGATGTGCGGCTACGCCCATGGGCATCGAAAAGGTGCAGCGGAGCGCTCTCGTGACATATTCACGTGCCTCGCCCGCAGCACCGTTGGTCGCGGAGGAAGAGGCTCGCGCCGCTCGTGTTGCGCGCCGCGCCTGCAAGGGAGCAGCGCGCGGGCGGTGAAGTTCCTGAGCTGGGAAAAACGCGCTGCGATGCGCGCCCGCGCGGAACAAAAACCTCCCTGGCACGCTCCAACCAAGCGGCCGGGTTTCTTCAAGTTTCTTCCCCCGGCTCTTCGGTCCCTCGGTGTCACAACCGGGGGACTTTTTCTTTCGCGGCGGCGTCGCGCGCCTGCCGGCGGCCGAGCCAGCGCACCGCGTCCGGCTCCGCGTCGAACAACGCGATGTCGGCGCACTGCGGCAGGCCGTTCAGGTCAGCGCCGTCGACGAGATCGGGCGGGGCGACCAGCCCCACGCGGATCGTGGGCGCGAGTGCGCGTCGCAGGCGGTCGCAGATCAGGAACCTGCCCTCTGCGCCGGGCGGCGTGGCCACCCGCCGCAGGTCGATCAGCACCTGGTCGTTGCGCATCCGGGCAACGGCCGCCTTGACCATGTAGGCCAGTTTCAACGCATCGCCGTTGGCCCAGCGTCCCGCCACGTCGAAACGGACATGGCGGTCGTTGTGACGGGATGCGACGACGAGATTCATGGGCGGCGGCTGAAGTGGAAGCACAGCAAGAATGCCACACCGCCGCACCGTACCGTTTGATACATGCGCATCAGGAGTAGCCAACCGTAAGGCACGTGATCGCCGTCACATCCGTCGCCCCGCCGCAGCCGCGCCGGGGCGTGTCATGCTCACGCGGCGGTGGCCCTCACCCCGGCCGCTCGCCGTCGCGCCGCGCGCGGGTCTCGGACCGGAAGCGTTAGCCGCCGCCGCCGTCGTCCGCGTCCGCGTCCGGCAAGCTACTCGTGCCGCAAGGCTTCGATCGGGTCGAGGCGGGCCGCCCGCCGCGCCGGGAAATACCCGAAGACCACGCCGATGGCCGCCGAGAAACCGACCGACAGCAGGTTGATGCCGGCGTCGAACAGGTACGGCACGCCCATCAGACGCGCCAGCAGGACCGACGCGGCGGTGGCCAGCACCACGCCGACCAGCCCGCCCACGCAGGCCAGCACCACGGCTTCCACCAGGAACTGCAACAGCACCTCGCGTTCCAGCGCCCCGATGGCCAGCCGCACGCCGATCTCGCGGGTGCGCTCGGTGACGCTCACCAGCATGATGTTCATGATGCCGATGCCGCCGACCAGCAGGCTCACCGCGGCCACCGCGCCCAGCAGCATGGTCATCACGCGGGTCGTGCCGGAAAGCGTCTCCGCGATCTGCCGGGTGTCCATCACGTTGAAGTTGTCCTCGTCGTTCTCGCTGAGCTTGCGGCGCTCGCGCAGCAACTGGTGGATGCTGCGCTTGACGCGCTCGGCATCGGCACCGTCGGCGATCGACACCAGCAGCATGCCGACGTTCTGGTTGCCGGTGAGGCGCCGCTGCACGGTGTGCAGCGGCAGCACGATGGTGTCGTCCTGGTCCTGCCCCATCGCGGCCTGGCCCTTGGACGCGAGCAGGCCGATCACCTGGCAGGAGAACTGCTTGAGGCGCACCTGCTCGCCGAGCGGATCCTGCTGGCCGAACAGCTCGCGCTGCACGGTGGCCCCGATCAGGCAGACGGCCGCGCCGCCGCGCTCCTCGGCCTCGGTGAAGGTGCGGCCCTGCGCCACGCGCCAGTTGTTGGTCTCGAAGTAGGCATTGCTGGTGCCCGTCACCCGGGTCGACCAGTTGCGCGCCGCGTAGACGGCGACCACCGCGGCGGTCTGCGAAGGCGCGACGGCCCGGATGCCGCTCACCTGCGCGGCGAGCGCCTGCACGTCGGCCTCCTTGAACGGCCCCGCCCCGGCCGAATCGCTGGTCGGCCCCAGGCGCTGGCCGGGCCGGATCATCAGCAGGTTGCTGCCGAGGCTGGAGATCTGGTCGGACACGGCGCGCGTGGCGCCGTTGCCCAGCGTCACCATCGTGATCACCGCCGCCACGCCGATGACGATGCCCAGCACCGTAAGGAACGAGCGCATCAGGTTGCGGCGAATCTCCCGCAGCGACAGCAGCAGCGTGTTCCACCACATCAGGCCGCCTCCGCTGCCGCCGCGACCGCCCCTGCGGCGCCGTCGCTGGCCACCCGCCCGTCGACGAAACGCACGGTGCGCCCGGCATACGCCGCCATCTCCGGCTCGTGGGTGACCATCACGATGGTGATGCCGCGGTCGACGTTGAGCGCCCGCAGCAGGTCCATGATCTCCCGCCCGCGCTGGCTGTCCAGGTTGCCGGTCGGCTCGTCGGCCAGCAGCACCGTCGGCTGCGTGACGAGGGCCCGGGCGATCGCCACCCGTTGCTGCTGCCCGCCGGAGAGCTCGGCGGGCGTGTGATGCTCCCAGCCCGCCAGGCCGACGGAGGCCAGCGCCTCGCGCGCCCGGGCGTGACGCGTGGCGGCGTCGGCGCCGCGGTACAACAGCGGCAGCTCGACGTTCTCCTGGGCCGAGGTGCGCGGCAGCAGGTTGAACCCCTGGAACACGAAGCCGAGCTGGTGCCGGCGCAGCAGCGCCCGCTGGTTGCGCGTCATCTCGTGCACCGGAAAGCCCTGGAAGAGGTACTGCCCGCTGGTCGGCGTGTCCAGGCAACCGATCACGTTCATCACCGTGGACTTGCCCGACCCGCTGGGGCCCATCACCGCGATGAACTCGCCGCGCCGGATGTCGAGGTCCACGTCGCACAAGGCGTGCACCGCCGCCTGGCCGCGGCCGTAGACGCGACCGACCTGCCGCAGGCGAATCAGCGGCGGGCCGGCCGCGTCGGCCGGTGCGGTCACTGGCTGCTCCCGCTGGCCTGGCCGGTGATCACCGCCATCCCCGGCTGCAGCGCGCCGCCGGTGATCTCGGTGAGCCGGCCGTCGGAGACCCCGGGGACCACGGCCACCGCGACCGGCGCGCCGTCCTGGAGCACCCATACCTCGCGCGCCGCCGCCGTGGTCGTGCGTGCCTTGCGCGGCACCTGCGGGCGGCCACGCGGCATCAGCTTGGACACCAGGCCGCCGCCGGCCTGGCTCGCCGCCGCGGCCGGCGCTTCCGGCGCAAACCGCAGCGCCGCATTGGGCACCAGCAGCACGTCGCTGCGTTCAGTGGCGAGGATGGCCGCGGTGGCGCTCATCCCGGGCCGCAAGGTGAGGCCCTTGTTGTCCACCGCGAGCTCCGCGACATAGGTGACGACGTTGTCCTTGGCGGTGGAGCCGTAGCTCACGCGGGTGATGATGGCCGGGTAGTCGCGGCTGGGATAGGCACTCACGGTGAAGGTCGCCTTCTGGCCGTCGGCGACCAGTCCCACGTCGGCCTCGTCGACGTTGACGGCGAGCTTCATGCGCGTGAGGTCCTCGGCCAGCGTGAACAGGGTGACGGCCTGCAGCGAGGCGGCCACGGCGTTGCCGGGGTCGACCGAGCGTGCCAGCACCATGCCGTCGATCGGCGAGCGGATCGATGCCTTGTTCAGATTGGTCCGGTCGGCACTGTTGGCGGCGCGGGCATCGGCGACACCGGCCTGCGCGCCGGCCAGCGCCGACCGGGCGCGTGCCACGGCCGCCTCGGCCGAAGCCAGCTCCGCCTGCGACGGCACCTTGCCGCCGGACAGGCGCGCCACTTCCTGCAGCCGCTGCAGGTTGCCGGTCGCCTCCTGCACGGTCGCCTGCGCCTGGCGCACGTTCGCATGCGCGACGTCCAGCGCGGCCTGCGAGCGGGCCACCTGGTCGCGCAACCTGCTCGTGTCCAGCTCGGCCAGCACCTGGCCGCGGCGCACCCGGTCGTTCACGTCCACCAGGACCCGCGCGACGGTGCCGGACAGCTCGCTGCCGATCTCCACCTTGTTGGTCGGCTGCAGCGTGCCGTTGGCGACGACCTTCACGGACAGGTTGCCGCGCGCGGCCGTTTCAGTGAGATAGCGGGGCTGCGCCTGGGAACTGCGCTGGCCGGCCCAGAGCCAGGCGGCCACGGCCAGCGCGGCGGCCAGCAGCAACGCCGCCCAGGGCAGCGGCCGGCGCCACCATCTCGGCGTGGCGGCGCTGCCGAGCAGTGCCTGGAGCGAGGGATCGGGAGCGTTCACCATGGACTCTCCTGCGCCGCCGGGCGCCAACCGCCGCCCAGCGCCTTGTACAGGCGCACATGGCCGGCGGCGAACTCGGCCTGCGCGGCGGCGACGCCGTCCTGCACGCCGAGCAAGGTGCGCTGGGTTTCCAGGACGGTCTGGAAATCGATCACTCCACCGGCGTAGCGCTGGGTCGCCAGCAGGGCGGCATTGCGCGCCGCCTCCAGTGCCCGTGCCAGCGCAGCCTGGCGCTGGCGCGTCGCCGCCAACGCCGCGAGGGCGTCCTCGACTTCCTGCAGGGCCGCCAGGACGCCGGCGCGGTAGTCCTGCTGCGCGGCGTCCAGCTCGGCCTCGCGGCCGGCCAGTTGCGCATCGCGCCGGCCGGCATCGAACAGCGGCTGCGTCACCGACCCCAGGAGCGAACGCGCCGCGGCCGTACTGCCCAGCGATCCCAGCGTGGTGCCGGTCCAGGCCAGCGAGGCTGCCAGCACGAAACCCGGCTTGCGCTGGGCATCGGCCTGCGCGACCCGTTCGGCGGCGGCGCGCAGTCGCTCTTCCGCCGCCAGCAGGTCGGGACGGTGTCGCAGTGTTTGCGCAGGCAGCGCCACGGCCAGTTCCGCCGCCGGTTGCGGCAGCGGCGCCGCGGCCGCCAGGCGTGACGCAAGGGCCGCGGGCGGCTGGCCGGTGAGGACGGCCAGGGCATGGGCCGCCCGCGCGGCCGTGGCTTGCAGGGTCGGCAGTTGGGCCCGGGTCTGTTCCACGGCACCGACGGCCTGTTCCACCTCCAGCGAGGTGGCCAGTCCCGCCTGTTGCCGCCAGCGGCTGATCTGCAGCGTTTCCTCCTGGCTCGCGAGATTCTCGCGGGCGACGGCGAAGCGCACCTGGGCACCGCGCAGTTCGAGATAGGCCAACGCCACCTCCGCCGCCACCGAGACCTGCACCGCCGCCAGCGTCGCCGCGCTCGACCGCACGAGCGCCTCCTGCGCCGCTACCCCGCGGCCGGCGGCACCGAACACGTCCAGTTCCCAGGAGGCGTCAAAACCGGCTTCGAGGCGGGTGGCGCCGCCCGCGCCGTTGCGGCTGCGCTGGGCGCCGCCGCCGGCGCTCAGCCCCGGCCACAGGTCGGCGGCCGACTGGTCACGCAGGGCCCGCGCCTGGCGCAGGTTGGCGCCGGCGATGGCGATGTCGGCGTTGGCCCGCTGCGCGGCCTCGACCAGTGCCACCAGTTGCTCATCGCCGAAGACGCCCCACCAGGCTGCCAGCGAGCCCGTGCCGGCCGGGACCGGCTGGCTCCAACCCGCGGGCACGGCGAAGCCGGCGGCGGGCTGGAACGGCGCCGGCGTCGAGCCGCATCCCGGCAGGACAGCCAGGCTTGCCAGGGCCGCCGTCGCGATCGCCAGCGAGGCCGCCCCGGCGGCACGTGCGCACGAGGTCATTGGTAGACGTTGGCTCCTATAGATTGCAGAAGGAGCCAACGCCCCCGCTCAAACCGTGCATGCGGATTTCCCGCACACGGCTTACCAGTGGCCTGTCGGCTCGCAGCATTGCGCGGCCTCCTGTTGCCAGAAGAACTGCGCCGGAGAGAGGCACCCCATGCCGACCAGGGGAAGTCACGCCTCTGGAGGTGCTCGCACATCGCATGGGAACGCCATCACGCCGGTGCCCGCTTGGCTGCGGCCCAAGCTGCCTTTGCGGTTGTTGCACTTTGGCATGGGCCGTATGGCCCATGGGGTGCTTAGGTCCGGTCTCGCCGGCCAATCCCTCGCGCTTACCCGCTATCTCAGCATGACCACCGCAGGGACCCTTCCCTCCTGCCGCGTTATGCCGCACGGCCTTCGCGGACGCGGCTTGCACCGCGCCCATCGGTACTATGATCCCCTCGGACTCCCGCTGCGCACGGCTCGACTTCGCCTTGGGCTTATACGAGCGCGCTTGCCCCGACTCGGGCCGCGCAGACGGGCCTCTCACGTTCCGCACCTGTCCTTGCACACGTGCTGCGCCCCATACCCCGCCGCAGTCATCCGAGCGCTTCGGTACTCGCTCGCCTAGTGTTGCCTTCGCCGTGACATGATCGGCTCGGCCTGCGGGTTGTAAATCTGTCGAGGCTGCAGGCTTCACTTCATGTTGCGGCCCGCGTGCTTGCTCCCCGCTGCGCGGCTCTCGCCGCCTCACGGGCTTTCGACACCCCGCTCGGGCACAGAGGTCTCCCTCCGCCACCTGGGGCCTGCTACCCGGCGCTCCGACGCTTACCGGGACGGGACTCTCACCCGTTGGACAGGCGCAGCATGCAGCAGCCCTACCGCCCCCTTGCGGGTTCAGTCGGGCCTTTGCTTCGTGACGCACCATGCACGCATGCTAGGCGGCGCCCCGGCGGCCGGAATTGATGCGCCGCAAGGCCGGGACGGCGGCGGCGAAATGAACGAACAGGCGCGCGCTCAGCCGGCGCCTTCGCGGGCCCGCATCTTGGCCGCGATGTACTCGCCATGGGTGACGTGCAGCAGCCCGGCCACTTTGGAGATCAGGTGGTTCTCGTGTGCGTCCAGGTCACGCAACATGCGGTTCCTTCAGGATCGGGGGACGGCGTCAGCCTGCGCCGACGTGCTCATGCGCCATGCGCCGCCACGCCGGCCGGGCCGTCGCTGTTACGGTGGACCCGAAACCGACAGGAGAATTCCCATGCTTCGCAAACTCCTCTGGCTGGCCGTGTCGTCCGGCCTCGCCAAGAAGATCTACGACCATTACCGGCGGCCGAAGGCGCCCTTCCCCACCTCGCGCCGCCATCCGCAGCGCATGGCGTCGCGCCAGCGCTGACGGACGCCCGGGCCGCTATAGCGCCCCGCCGTCGAAGTGCTCCACTGGCACGCGCTCGGAGCATTCCCGTCTCCCTTCGCTATTCTGATGCCCGCGCACTGCGCTGCGGGCCTCCCACCCGCCGGCCCGCATTGCGCACCGTTGATCTGGCCATGCGGCCCTGGGTCGCGGCAAGCAGTTCGGGCGATCGGTCCGCCGAGCTCATTACACTTGGTCGCTGCAAAAGAACCAGCGCCGCCTCGATGGACCACCGCCACCTGAAGAAGATCGAAGACGAACTCTGGGAAGCCGCCGACCAGCTGCGCGCCAACTCCAAACTCACCGCGGGCGAGTACGCCATGCCCGTGCTGGGCCTGATCTTCCTGCGCCATGCATTCAACCGTTTTCAAGCCGTTTTGCCCGAGGTTGAATCCGGCCTGAACCCGCGCTTGGCGGGGGCCGTGCGGGAAGAACGCATCCGCATGGGCTTCAAGGGCAAGGCGGCCATCTACCTGCCTGCCGAAGCCCGGTGGGATTACCTGGCCAACCTGCCCCAGGGCAGCAAGGTCGGCGAGGCGCTGCGCCGTGCGATGAACCTGATCGAGGACTCGGTGGAGGACGGCGAAGGCAAGAAGGTGCTGGCGGGCGCCCTGCCCAAGGAATACCTCGGGTTCGAGCCGGCCCTGCTGGCCGAGCTGGTCAAGATCTTCAATCGTCCATCGCTCGCCAAGGCCAGCGGCGACGTGTTCGGTCGCATCTACGAGTATTTCCTCAATCAGTTCGCCCAGACCGGCGCGCAGGAAGGCGGCGAGTTCTTCACGCCGCCCTCACTGGTTCGCATGATCGTCAACATCATCGAACCCGATCACGGCATCGTTTACGACCCGGCGTGCGGCTCGGCCGGCATGTTCGTGCAGACCGGCTACTTCATCGAGAGAACGCTGCATGCCAGCGCCAACGAGCGTGTGAGTTTCTGGGGTCAGGAAAAGAGCGACACCAATACGAAGCTCGCCCGCATGAACCTGGCCGTGCATGGACTCGAAGGCCGCATCATCCAGGGCAACACCTTCGAGGTGGACCAGCACCGTGCCCTGGGTCGCTGCGATTTCGTCATGGCCAATCCGCCCTTCAACGTGGACATGGTCGACGCGAAGAAGGCGCAGGCGCAGGTCGGCCCCACCCAGCGCCTGCCTTTCGGCCTGCCGGGCACCACGACAAAGGGCAAGAAGGACGGCAGCGAAACCGTTTCCAACGCCAACAGCCTCTGGGTCCAGTACTTCTACAGCGCCCTCAACGCGACTGGTCGCGCGGGTTTCGTCATGGCGTCCAGCGCCTCGGACGCCGGCAACAAGGACCGTGACATCCGCCAGAAACTGGTGCAGACCGGTCACGTGGACGTGATGGTGTCCATCGGACCCAAGTTCTTCTATACCCGGAGCCTGCCTTGTACCCTCTGGTTCTTCGACAAGGGCAAACCCCGGACATTGCAGAACACCGTCCTCATGCTGGATGCACGCAACGTGTACCACGTGATGTCGGCGCGCTCGCATGTATTCACCGAAGAGCAGCTGGTCAACCTGAACGCCATCGTGTGGCTCTATCGCGGCGAAACCTCGCGGTTTCTGGCCTTGCTGGCCGGCTATCACCGCAGCGCCCATGCCCAACTGGGTCTGCTGAAGCCATGTATGGCCGCCGTGGCGGCGCCCCAGGCCCAGGCTGCCGCACTGCTGCAGGCGCTGGCCGGCGCGGCGCAGGAGAACCCCGAAGGATTGCTGGCCGAGCTGAACAAGGGCCGCAAGGACGAGGAGTCGGCCGTCCAGCCCGCCCAGCTGCAGGCCTGGATGCAACAAGTGGCGGATCTGCAGGGGCAGGCGCAGCGCGACGCGGCCGACTGGCTGGCGCTGCAGGCGCGCGTGGCCACGCAACTTGCCATCTTCAGCCGCCGCAACAAGGCCCCCGCGCTTACCGATATCCGTGCCACGCAGACCGACCTCGAAGGCCTGCAAGCCGACCTCAAGACGGCCCTGAAGTCACTGGAAGCCCGCCACAAGGAGCTGCTGCGCGCACTGGACGTAGCGGAAAAGACGCTGCGCGCGCGCAACGCCACCGTCTGGCAAACCCTGCCCGAAGCAAGAAGCGTCCGCGACCTCCGGCGGCAGTTGCAGCCAATGGACCCGACACGGGACGAAGAGCCCACGCTGCACGATGAGGCTGTGGAGGCCTTCCGCCAGGGGCTGTACTTCATGGCACAGGCCCACTGGCTCTTGACCCGGTTTCCCCTGGGCAACTTCCAGGCCGTGCCGGGCCTATGCAAAGCTGTCACGCGCGAAGAAATCGCGGCGCAACGACTTCAGCCTGACACCGGGCCGCTACGTTGGGCGTAGCGGCGAGTGGCGCCGACGCAGAAGACGCCGAAGCCTTTGCCGAGCGAATGAGGGAGATTCATGCGCAGCTGGCGGAGCTGAATGCGCGGGCAGAAGAATTGGGGAAAGCAATTCAGGCCAACTTCGTGGAGTTGATCGAGTGACCTGGCAAACCGTTCGTCTGGGCGACGTCGCTGAGTTGTTGATAGGCTTTGCATTCAAGAGCGCACGTTTTCTGGACGCTAATTCGGACGGAATCAGACTTGTGCGGGGTGACAACGTCCAGCAAGGCGCCATGCGATGGGGTGACAAGGCCAAGAGGTGGCCGCGGGAAGAACTCGAATTGCTTCGGCGCTATGAACTTCGGCTTGGTGACATCATTTTGGCGATGGATCGGCCGATCGTCGGTGGTGGTTTGAAACTTGCGTGGATTACTGAAGACGACCTGCCAAGCCTTCTTGTTCAGCGAGTGTGCCGCGTTCGCGGGAAGGCAGATGTTGCCGACACGCTATACCTTCGATACGTCCTTTCTCACCCGCAGTTCTTGGGACACATTGACCGGATAACTACTGGTGCAAACATTCCACATGTCAGCGGAAAGGACATCGCGGCCTACTCGTTTTCGCTTCCGCCACTTGGCGAGCAGATACGCATCGCAGGTGCCATTTCCGCATACGACGACTTGATCAAGAACAACCAACGCCGTATCAAGTTGCTGGAAGAAGCAGCGCGTCGGCTGTACCGCGAATGGTTTGTGGCGCAGCGCTTTCCAGGACATGAGGGGGTCGAGGCTCGCGACGGCGTGCCGCACGGATGGGAGCGCGCACCCCTGGGCGACGCGCTCCAGCTGCAGCGGGGCTTTGATCTGCCGTCGGCCGAGCGCAAAGACGGTGACGTTCCGATCGTCGCATCCACGGGAATAACGGGCTACCACAATGAATCGCGCGTGCAAGGGCCGGGGGTTGTCACCGGCCGAAGCGGCACTTTGGGCGCGGTGCACTTTGTGCACGAGGATTTCTGGCCCTTGAACACGAGCCTCTGGGTGAAGGAGTTCAGGCAAGTCACTCCCTTCATTGCGTACTTCCTTTTGTCGGAACTTGGCTTGGGCCAGTTCAATTCGGGCGCATCCGTGCCGACGCTGGACCGCAAAGCTGTCCACCCCTTGCCGGTGCTGATCCCGCCGCCTGCGGTTCAGCAAGCCTTCGATCGAGTTGCGGCCCCACTGATGGATCAGACCCGCCTGTTGCAGAGGGCCGCTGGCGTAGCCAGGCGCGCCCGCGACGCCCTCCTCCCGCGCCTCATGTCCGGCGTCCTCGCCGTCTGACACCAGGCCACCGCACCGGCCCAAACGCGGCATATCCCGGCGCCGTGCTTTGCGATCCCGGCGTCCAATGTTATACTCCTGTAAAACTTTGGAGAAAGCCATGCTGCACGCTTCCCTGCGCCGCTCGGGCGGCTCCTACATCATGACGGTGCCCCTTTCCTATGTGGAACAAAACCACCTGGATGCCGGGTCGCGCCTGGCAATCGAAATCGTCGGGGACGAACTCAAGATCAGGCCCCAGCGCCAGCGTAAGACCCTGGCCGAGCTGTTGAAGGCAACGCCCCGCGGCCTGTGCCGTGCGGAAGGCTGGGACGAACTGGGGGCCTCCGGGGCCGAGCTGTGACGCCGGACCGGGGCGACATCCTGCACCTGGCCTTCGATCCGGCCAGCGGGCGGGAGATGAAGGGCAATCACTTCTGCCTGGTCGTCTCGCCCCGGGCGTTCAATGCCCGCTTCAAGCTGGCCATGGTCTGCCCCATCTCGGGCGGCGCTGCCGAAGCGGCCCGTAGCGCGGGCTTCCTGGTGTCGCTGATGGGCCAGGGGCTGCGTACCGACGGGCAGGTCCATGCCCATCAGATCAAGTCGCTGGATTGGGCGTCGCGCCAAGCCAGCCTCGTGGAACGCGTGCCCGACGTGGTGGTGCAAGAGGTGCTGATGTGCCTCCAGAGTGTGCTGGCTGACTAGCGCCCCGGCATGAACCGCCGCCGCTACAGCGAAGACCAGTCGGTGCAAAAGCCGGCGGCGCAGCTGCTCGCGGGCATGGGCTGGCGCAGTGTGGTGGCGTTCAACGACGAAGACTTCGGCCCGCAGAGCCTGCTGGGCCGCGCCAACCGATCCGAATGGGCGCTCACACGCCACTTGCGCGCGGCACTGGTGCGCCTGAACCCCGGCGTGCCTGACCAGGCGATCGACCAGGCGATGGACGCCCTGCTGGCACTGGACGCCGCCAAGACACTGGTGCAGATCAACGAGGACAAGTACAAGCTGCTGCGCGACGGCGTCCCCGTGCACGTGCGGTGGCCCGACGGGCGTGAGAGCAGCGAAAAGCTCACGGTCATCGATTTCGACCGGCCCGATGACGATGACCGCAATGAATTCATCTGCGTGCAGGAACTGTGGCTGGAAGGCGGGCCGGCCCCGATCCGCCCAGACCTGCTGTGCTTCGTGAATGGCCTGCCCCTGGTGTGCGTGGAGTTCAAGCGGCAGGACAAGGAGCTCAGGGTCGCGTTTGACGACAACTACACCCGCTACCGCGAGGATCTGCCGGCGCTGTTTGCGTTCAATGCCGTGGTGGTGCTGAGCGACGGCTTCGACGCGCGCTTCGGCACCATCACGAGTGCGTGGGAGCATTTCTATCGCTGGAAACGGCTGAACGAAACCGACCCCGACCCCGCACCCAAGGACGACGAGACGCCGGTTCATGCCGTGCTGCCTTTGCTCCTGCGCGGGATGTGCCTGCCGGCCAATCTGCTCGACCTGGTGGAGAACTTCACGCTGTTCGACCGCAGCGACGGCGAGCCGCTGAAGATCGTGGCACGCAATCACCAGTACATGGGTGTGAACGGCGTGATCGCCAGACTGCGCTCGGGCGACGCCGAAGTCGAGCGCGGCAAGCTGGGCGTCTTCTGGCACACCCAGGGCAGCGGCAAGAGCTATTCGATGGCGTTCCTCGCGCAGAAAGTGCGGCGCAAGGTTTCGGCCAGCTACACGTTCGTGCTCATGACCGACCGCGACGAGCTGGACAAGCAGATTCACGGCACTTTCGTGAACTGTGGCGTGGCGGTCAACCTGCGTGCCCGGGCCCGCGACGGCAAGGGCCTGAAGAAGCTGCTCACGGAAGACAACAGCTATGTCTTCAGCCTGATCCACAAGTTTCACCAGCGCGTGAGCGAGCCCTGGAGCCTGCGGCGGGACGTCATCGTCATGTCGGACGAGGCACACCGCACCCAGTACGGCCGGCTCGCCACGCACATGCGCGAGGCGCTGCCTCGCGCCAAGTTCATCGGGTTCACCGGCACGCCGCTGATGGAAAGCGCTCAAGATCAGCGCACGCGCCAGGTTTTCGGCGACTACGTGTCGGTCTACGATTTCCAGCGCGCCGTGGCGGACGGCGCCACGGTTCCTCTCAGCTACGAGCCGCACGGCGAAAAGCTGCAGATTGTCGACGAAACAATCAACCAGCGCGTGAGGGAACGAATCGACGCCCTTGCGGCCGAAGGTGAGCTGACCGACGAGCAGGAGGAAAAGCTCTACAAGGAGCTGAACACGGAAGGGTTCGTGCTCACGCTCCCCAGCCGGTTGCAGAAGGTGGCGGACGATTTCGTTCGCCACTTTTCGGACCGGTGGCGGTTGATGGATGGCCGCAGCAAGGCCTTGCTCGTATGCCTTGACAAGCGCACGTGCGTCCAGATGCACGGCCTGATTTCGGATGCATGGGCCAGGCGCGCCGGCGAACTGCACGCGGCGGCCTTGGCGGAGATGGCGCGGTATACCGCACTCGGAAAGGCGCCGGACCATCTGTTGCTGGACCAGCAGCGCAAGGTCGCCTGGATGCGCGAGACCGAAATGTGCGTGGTGGTCAGCCAGAGCCCCACCGAGCGGAAGGATTTCGAGGGCTGGGGGCTGGATATCAAGCCGCACCGCGACAAGATGAATCGTCGGAACCTTGAAGAGGAATTCAAGAAGCCCGAGCACCCCTTCCGCGTCGCCATTGTGTGCGCCATGTGGCTCACGGGTTTCGATGTGAAGCCGTTGGCGACGCTCTACCTTGACAAGCCGATGCAGGGGCACACTCTGATGCAGGCGATAGCGCGCGTGAACCGCCGGGCGCCTGGCAAGAAGAACGGCCTGATCATCGATTACAACGGCATGCTCAAGAGCTTGCGGTCAGCGCTGGCCACCTTCGCGCAGAAGCGCGACGCACCACCCGGCGAGGCCGAGATAGACCCGTTGCGGGAACCTGAGCAAGGAATGGAGCTGGAGTACGCCGCGAGCATCGCCCGTGCCCGTGCTCACCTGTTGGGACACGGATATGACCTGCAAGACCTGATCGACGCACAGGCGAGCGAGTTCGGGATTTCCACCCAATTGCACAAGGCGCGCGAGGCGCTGAGCGAGACTGCGGAAGTCAAGAAGACATTTGAGGTGCTCGCGCAGGATGTGGAAGAGCGCCGCCTGAACCTGTTTCCACACGACTGCCTGGCGCGGCACAGCGCGGAAGAGGCGGCCATCGCCGCAATCTGCAACCTCCTGCAGAAGGGCGGCCCGCCGATCGATGTGACGCAGGTGCTGCGCGGACTGCAGACCGTGGTGGATTCAGCCCTGTCACTGCAGCCGCAGGCTCAGGTACGCTCGGGCAGTTACGACCTGTCCGCCATTGACTTCGTGCGCCTGCAGTCGGAGTTTGCCCAGACGGCATACAAGCAGACCGAAGTTCTGACACTGCAGGAGAAGATCGAGGCGCGGTTACGCGCGATGTTGCAGATGAACCCGACCCGCGTGAACCTGTATGCACGCTATCAGCAGATCGTGGCCGAATACAACCGCGACAAGGACAGCGCGGAAATCCAGCGGGTCTTCGAGGAGCTGGCACGCTTGAACGACGAACTGAACGTCGAAGACCGGCAGTACATTGCCGAGGGTTTCGACAACGAGGATCAGCGCGCCATCTATCAGCTGCTCTGCAAGGAAAAGACGGACCTGAGGGCGGCCGAAATCAGGAAGATCAAGGGCGTGGCGAAGGAACTACTCTTGAAACTGCTTGGTGCCAAGAACCAGCTGCAGTATTTGCGCGACCGTGCGGCACTCCAGGCGCAGATGAGGACCGAAATATTCGATTACCTCTTTGAGCAGTTGCCCGAAGCCGCCTATGCGCAAGACGAGATACTCGGCCGCTCACAAAAGGTGTTCGAGCACTTCTACCGGCGGCAGGTCGACGGACCCACCTTGCACTGAGCAGTCCGCGTCCTCAGCGCCCGCCCAGCCCCATCGCCCGCGAGATCACTTCCTTCATGATCTCGTTGGTGCCGCCGTAGATGCGCTGCACCCGGGCATCGGCGTAGGCGCGCGCGATCGGGTATTCCCACATGTAGCCGTAGCCGCCGTGCAGTTGCAGGCATTCGTCCATGACGCGGCACTGCAGGTCGGTGGTCCAGTACTTGGCCATGCTGGCGGTGGCGGTGTCCAGCCGCTCGTGCGCGACCAGCTCCAGGCACTTGTCGACGAAGACGCGCGCCACCTGCACCTGCGTCTGCAGTTCGGCCAGCGTGTAGCGCGTGTTCTGGAAGGCGGCCACCGGCTGGCCGAACACCTGCCGCTCCTTCACGTAGCGGACCGTGCCGTCGATCGCCGCCTGCGCCGCCGCAACGGCGGTGACGGCGATCTGCAGCCGCTCCCACGGCAGCTGCTCCATCAGGCAGATGAAGCCCTTGTTCTCGAAGGCCGAACCGCCCAGCAGGTTCTCGGCCGGCACGCGCACGCCGTCGAAGAACAGCTCCGCGGTGTCCTGTGCCTTCAGGCCCAGCTTCTTCAGGCGCTTGCCGTGTTCGAACCCCTTCATGCCGCGCTCGACCAGCAGCAGGCTGGTGCCCTTGGCGCCGGCCTGCGGATCGGTCTTGGCGACCACGATCACCAGGTCGGCGTGCCAGCCGTTGGTGATGAAGGTCTTGCTGCCACGGAGCAGGTAACTGCCGTCCGGCTGGCGCAAGGCCGTCGCCTTGATGCCTTGCAGGTCGCTGCCGGCGGCCGGTTCGCTCATCGCGATCGCGCCGACCATCTCGCCGCTGGCCAGCCGCGGCAGCCAGCGCTGCTTCTGCGCCTCGCGTGCCGTAATGCAGGATGTACGGCGCCACGATCTCGCTGTGCAGCCCGAAGCCGATGCCGCTGTAGCCGCCGCGCGCGAGTTCCTCCATCTGGACCACCGAATACAGCTTGTCGGCCCCGGCGCCACCGTACTGCTCGGGCATGGTCATGCACAGGAAGCCGTTCGCGCCGGCCTTGTTCCACACCGCACGGTCGACGAAGCCCTGCTCCTCCCACGCGTCGTGGTGCGGCGCGATCTCGCGTTCCATGAACCGGCGGAAGCTGTCGCGGAAAGCCTCGTGGTCCGCGCTGAACAAGGTGCGTTCGATCATCGACATCCTTTCGCATGCGCCGCGCAAGCGCTGCGGCGGGGCGCCGCAGGCGGCCGCTGTCGCCCCGATGACAGGGCTTCGGATCGCGCGGATGAATATACTGCACCAGGCATTCCCGGCCCGCGCCACGCACCGGGCCCTGCCCGCGGCACGACGGTGAACCGAGGAGAAGACGATCATGACGACCGAAGCCTATGTGTACGACGCCATCCGCACCCCGCGGGGCAAGGGCAAGCGGGACGGCAGCCTCTACGAAGTCAAGCCGGTCAACCTGCTGGCCGGCGTGCTGGCCGAACTGCAGCGCCGCAACGACCTGGACACCTCGCAGGTCGACGACGTCGTGATGGGCGTCGTCTCTCCGGTCGGCGAACAGGGCTCCGTCATCGCGAAGGTGGCGGCGCTCAAGGCCGGCTGGGACTGGCGCTGCGCCGGCGTGCAGCTCAATCGCTTCTGCGCGTCCGGACTCGAGGCCGTCAACATGGCCGCGCAGAAGGTCCGCTCGGGGTGGGAGGACCTGGTGGTCGCCGGCGGCGTTGAGAGCATGAGCCGCGTGCCGATCGGCTCCGACGGCGGCGCCTGGGCGCAGGACCCGGAGACCGAATTCGGCCACCGCGTTCGTGCCGCAGGGCATAGGCGCCGACCTGATCGCCACGCTGGAGGGCTTCAGCCGCCAGGACGTCGACGCCTTCGCGCTGGAGAGCCAGCAGCGCGCGGCGCGGGCGCGCGAGGGCGGCTTTTTCGCCGGCTCCATCGTGCCGGTCAAGGACTTCCTGGACCAGACGCTGCTGGACCAGGACGAATTCATCAAGCCGCACACGACGCTGGCGGGGTTGGCGGCGCTGAAACCGGCCTTCGAGCAACTGGGCGCCATGGGTTTCGACGACGTGGCGATCAGCCGTTACCCGCAGGTCGAGCGCATCGACCACGTGCACCACGCCGGCAATTCGTCGGGCATCGTCGACGGCGCGGCCGCGGTCCTGATCGGCAGCGAGCAGGCCGGCCGGGTGCACGGCTTCAAGCCGCGCGCGCGCATCGTCGCGGCCGCCCTGTCGGGCGCCGATCCGACCATCATGCTCACCGGGCCGATGCCCGCCACCCGCAAGGCGCTCGCCAAGGCCGGCATGACGATCGCCCAGATCGACCTGTTCGAGGTCAACGAGGCCTTCGCCGCGGTGCCGCTGAAGTTCATGAAGCGAGATGGGCGTGCCGCACGAGAAGCGTGAACGTCAACGGCGGCGCCATCGCGATGGGCCATCCGCTCGGGCGCGACCGGCGCCATGATCCTCAACACGCTGATCGACGAGCTGCATCGCCGCCAGCTGCGGTTCGGCCTGGCGACCCTGTGCGTCGGCGGCGGCATGGGCATCGCCACGATCGTGGAACGGATGTGAGCGCGGCCATGAAGACGATCAGGTACGAACTGGGCGACGGCGTCGCGACGATCACGTTCGACGATCCGGCGTCGCCGGTGAACACGATGAGCGCGCAGTGGCAGGCCGACCTGGCCGAGGTGACGGCGCAGGTCGTGGCCGACCGGAAGGCGATCCGCGGCATCCTGCTCGCCTCGGCCAAGAACACCTTTTTCGCCGGCGCGGACTTGAAGGCCGTCATGCGGCTGCAGCCGGCCGATGCGCCGCAGGTGTTCCGCGGCATCGAGGCGGTGAAGCGCCACTTCCGCACGCTCGAAACGCTCGGCAGGCCGGTGGTGAGCTGCCTCAACGGCTCGGCCCTGGGCGGCGGCTGGGAGGTCGCGCTGGTGGGGCACTACCGGATCGCCGTCGACGATCCGAAGATCCAGTTCGGCCTGCCGGAAGTGACGCTGGGCCTGATCCCCGGCGGCGGCGGCATCACCAAGATGACCCGCCTGCTCGGGCTCACGGGCGCGCAGCCGTACATCCTGGAGAGCAAGCTGTTCGGCCCGCACGAGGCGCTGCACAGCGGGCTCGTCCACGAACTGGCACGCGACGCGGCCGCGATGCGCTCGCAGGCCCTGGCCTGGATCGAGAAGCACGCGAGCGGCGAAGCACCGGCGCGGCACCCGTGGGACGACAAGAACTACCGCATGCCGGGCGGCGCGCCCGGCAACCCCAAGGTCGCCGGCATGCTGGCCGTCGCCCCCGCGATGCTCAAGCGCAAGACGCGCGGCCTGTACCCGGCGCCGGAATGCGCACTGGCCGCCATGGTCGAAGGCGCACAGGTCGACTTCGACACGGCCTTGCGCATCGAGTCGCGCTACCTCGCGAAACTGATGGTCGGTCCGGTGGCGAAGAACATGATCAACACGTTCTTCTTCGACCTGAACTCGGTCAAGTCCGGGCAGTCGCGGCCGCAGGGCCCGCCGCGCTGGCGGCCGCAGAAGGTCGGCATCCTCGGCGCCGGCATGATGGGCAGCGGCATCGCCTATGCGCAGGCCAGCCGCGGCGTCGCCACGGTGCTGCGCGACGTCTCGATGGAAAAGGCCCAGGCTGGTCGCGACCACGCGCGCAAGCTCACCGAGGCCCGCGTGCGCAAGGGCCGCATGAGCCCGCAGGAGCAGGAGCAGTTGCTCGCGCGCATCACGCCCGTCGACTCGGTGCAGGCGCTGCAGGGGTGCGACCTGATCATCGAGGCCGTGTTCGAGAACCGCGAACTGAAGGCGCGGGTGACGCAGGAGGCCGAGACTATGCTCGCGCCCGGCGGCTTCTTCGCCAGCAACACGTCGACCCTGCCGATCAGCGGCCTGGCGAAGGCCAGCAGCGCCCCCGAGCGATTCGTCGGCATCCACTTCTTCAGCCCGGTCGACAGGATGAAGCTGGTGGAGATCATCCGCGGCCGCGAGACCAGCGACGAGACGGTGGCCCGCGCGTTCGACTATGTGCAGGCCATCGGCAAGCTCCCGATCGTCGTCAACGACTCGCGCGGTTTCTTCACCTCGCGCGTGTTCGGCTCCTTCGTGATGGAAGGCGCGGCGATGATCGGCGAAGGCATCCCGGCGCCGGTGGTGGAGCACGCCGGCATCATGGCCGGCATGCCGGTCGGGCCGCTGGCCGTGCTGGACGAGACGGCGCTGTCGCTGTCGGTGCACGTGCTGGACCAGACGCGCGCCGACTACCGCGCGGAGGGCGGCACGTACATCGCATCGCCGGGCGAGCTGCTGGTCGAGCGGATGGTCAAGGAGTTCGACCGCAACGGCCGCGCCGCCGGCGCCGGCTTCTACGAGTACCCCACCGAACCCGGCGCGAAGAAGTACCTGTGGCCCGAACTGAAGAACCTGTTCGAGAAGCCCGGCACGCGGTGGGACCTGCGCGACCTGCAGGACCGCCTGCTCTATCGCCAGGCCATCGAGACCGCCCGCTGCCTGGCCGAGCGGGTGCTGACCACCGTGCACGACGCCAACGTGGGCTCGATCTTCGGCATCGGTTTCCCGGCGTGGACCGGCGGCGCCCTGCAGTTCATCTACGGCATGGGCATGGACCGGTTCTGCGAGCGGGCGGGCGAGCTCGCCGGGCGCTACGGCCCCGGCTTCGTGCTGACCGGCAAGGTGATCGACGCACTCCGCTCGCACCAGCCGGTGTACTGAGAGCGCATGGAGCGGTCAGCGCCATGGACGTCGGTGCCGAACTGATGACGCACAGCGCGACCGCGGCGCCGGACGTCGACTTGCAGGCGCGCTTCGACGCGCAGCGGCGCGCGTTCGCGGCCGACCGCTTTCCCGAGGCTGCGGCGCGCCGTGACCGGCTGGAGCGGATGCGCCGGCTGGTCGAGGAGAACGAGCAGCGCTTCGCCAGCGCCATCTGCGCCGATTTCGGGAACCGTTCGCGGCACGAGACGGTGATCGCGGAGACTTTCTTCGTGCTGGCCGGCATCTCGCACACGCGACGGCACCTGGCGCAGTGGATGAAGAAGCGGCGGGTCGGCACCTCGTTCCACTCGCTGCCGGGCCGCAGCTGGGTCCTGCCACAGCCGCTCGGCGTGGTCGGCGTCGTGAGCCCCTGGAACTACCCGCTGCAACTGGCACTCGCGCCGGCCGTCGCGGCGCTGGCCGCCGGCAACCGGGTGATGATCAAGCCCAGCGAAATCACGCCGCGGCTGTCGCAGTTGCTGGCGGAACTGGTCGGCGCCGCGTTCACGCCCGAGGAATGCACGGTGCTCACGGGCGATGCCGAACTGGGCAAGGCTTTCGTTCGCCTGCCCTTCGATCACCTTTTCTTCACCGGCTCGACGGCGGTCGGGCGCCAGGTGGCGCTGGCGGCGGCGGCCAACCTGACGCCGGTCACCCTGGAACTGGGTGGCAAGTCGCCCGCCATCGTCGACGACAGCGCCGACGTCGCCGACAGCGCGCGCAAGATCGCCGCCGGCAAGCTGTTCAACGCCGGACAGACCTGCATCGCGCCGGACTACGTGCTGGTGCCGGCGCGCCAGCAGCAGGCGTTCGCCGACGCCTACGTCCAGGCGGTCGGCGAGCTGTATCCGACGCTCGAGCACAACCCCGACTACACCAGCGTCGTCAACGAGCGCCACTACGCGCGGCTGCAGATGCTGCTCGACGACGCCCGCGCCGCCGGCGCGCGCGTCGTGGAGGTCAATCCCGGCGGCGAGCCGCAGCAGCCGGCGGCGCGCCGCATGCGGCCGCACCTGCTGCTGCAGGTCGACGGCTCCATGGCCGTGATGCGCGAGGAGATCTTCGGGCCGCTCCTGCCGGTGGTGCCTTGCCAGACGGCCGCGCAGGCGCTCGCTTTCGTCAACGAGCGGCCGCGGCCACTGGCGCTGTACTGGTTCGGCCGCGAACGCGCGCGGGCGGAACAGGTGCTGCGCGCGACGATCTCCGGCGGGGTCACGATCAACGACGTGCTGCTGCACATCGCGCAGGACAACCTGCCGTTCGGCGGCGTCGGCGACAGCGGCATCGGCGCGTACCACGGCGAGTGGGGGTTTCGGCTGTTCTCCAAGGACAAGCCGGTGTTCGAGCAGTCGCGTCTGGCCGGCACTGCCATGCTGCGGCCGCCGTTCGGAAGAAAGACGACTTCGATCATCGACACGCTCAAGCGCCTGCTCTAGCGGCGTTGCGCGCCGCGGGCGCTGCACGAGCCTGGCGGCAAGGTGGTGGAGGGCCAGCCCGGACGCATCCGGCCGGCTGCCGTCCGAGCTGCCGCAGCAGCGCGAGCGGCCCGCCCGTGCCCTGCACGTCAATCTACACCATGAGCGACCGCGCGGTGTCCTGGCAGACGTGCGTCGACCCGATTCGCCGCGCTCGCAGTCGACGGGCCACGGCCGGCGCCTCAAGGCAGCCCGGCCCCCGGCACCGCCACCCGCGTGCGCCAGATGGCGCCGCTGCGCTGCGCCAGCGACTGCTGCGGCGTCACCAGCACGCGTCCGGTGAGCACGAACAGCGTGCGCCGGTCCTCGCCGCCCAACATGCAGGCGAGCGCCTGCCCCTCTGTCGGGATCCGGTCGACCACCTCGCCGCCCTCCCTGACCCGCAGCACCTCGCGGCTGACCGGCGACGCCAGCCAGACCGCTTCCTGCGCATCCAGGCAGATGCCGTCGGGCCCGACCCCCTTTCCTTCCAGCTGCGCCCAGACCCGCCGCCGGCCGAGCGTGCCGTCGGCCGCCACGTCGAACGCCGTCAGCCGCTGGCCATAGCTTTCCGCCACGATCAGCGTGCGGCCGTCGGGCGTCAGCACCGCGCCGTTGGGGAAATGCACTGACCGCGAAAGCGGGCACAACGGCTTTGTGAACGAACAGCCAGGAAAGCAATTTTGCGTAACTGTCCCGCAGGCGTTCGAATTGTCGCTCAAACGCCGCATGAAATCTCGCAAATGCGCTCGAGGGCGCCGTGTCGTGACGCTCGCCCTTCAGGAGCAGCCCAATCATAATCGGTGTCAGCGTGCGCGACAGGGCGTAGGAGGCTAGCATCGCAAAGACGACCGCCAGGCCGAGCGGAGTAAAGAGATATTTGGCGGGCCCTTCGAGAAACACCACCGAGATGAAAACGCAACTGATTGCAAGCGTCGAGACGAGGGTCGGCAAAGCGATGCCGGCCGCTCCGTATAGCGTCGCCTCGGGCAAAGGCATTTTTTCTTCGGTCAGAAGACGGTGCGTGTTTTCGATCGTGACGGTCGAGTCGTCGACCAGTATGCCCACGGCCAGCGCCAGCCCTCCGAGCGTCATTGTATTAAGGGTGTGCCCCATTGCATGAAGAACGACGAGCGACGTGAGGATCGACAAGGGAATCGAGATCATGACGACCAAGAAGTCGAACGCCAGGAGCCGAGGAAAAGCACGATCATCAGGGCGGTCAGGCCCGCCGCGATCGCGCCTTCCTCGATAACCCCTTCGACCGCCGATTTGACGAAGACGGACTGGTCGAACAACTCTTTGATTTTCATGCCGGGCGGAGCCGACTTGCGGGCGACGTCCAGGGCTTCGCGCACCTGGTTCACTACATCGACGGTGGACGCGTTTCCATTCTTGATGATGCTGAGAAGAACCGAGCGCCGGCCGCTGTCGCGAACCACGTTCTGCTGGACGAGATAGGCGTCGCGCACCTGGCCATGGTCCGTCGCGCATGCCATGTTCGTCTTCCTCATCACTACGGGAGAACTCTTCTCCACACAGGAGGTGAAAACTCTTTTATTCTCTTTGCCTTGAGCGTGATCGGCTCATTGAAGAACAAAGTTGATGCTCATTTCGAGAATTTCTTGAAACCGATTTGTTTTTCAATCTGCAACACTACCGACGTGTCGAGATTACTAGCAAAAGTTTCCACTGTCATACCCACTGAAACACTGAAACAAAGGCATTTCCCCTGATTTCAGAAACTGGCCATGTACGTCGCATGTTTGTGTCACGACTTGGATCATCGCGGCAAGAACAACGCTTTCATGAAGGTGCCTTTCTTGTCTTCTCCATTTCTCTTCGAGTTTAGGTCATGAGCACGCCCCTTGGCTGCCATCTACACCACCTCGGTCATGGAACATCATCACTTCAACCAAACTGTCACCATTCTTCAACGAGTTAGTGGTCAAAACTCCTTTAAGTGGCTTTCAGGAAGGTCACAACATCTTCGGCTCCATGTCCTCGACCGACTACAAAAACGCTTTGAGTCTCATCAAGCATTGCATTCTCGCCACTGACCTGGCCCTCTTCTTCAAGAACAAAAAGCTTTTGGCGGAAATCCTTGAGACTACCACTTTTAGCTTTGACAAGACTGACCACAGGTTTGACCTCTTTGCGAAGTGAAAGAAAATCCTTTCAGAGCCATCGCCCGCCAGGCAATCTTCATGACTGGTTGTGACCTCATCGGAACAGCGAAGCCTTGGCAGGTCCAGACCGAGACTGTCAAAGT
>CAVPTY010000034.1:0-32349 GCA_963708655.1 uncultured beta proteobacterium | reverse complement strand
CGGTATGGACCTGCGACCTGAGCCACGACTACGTGAGCATCAATGCGGACTACCGCTCCTGAAGGCGGGACTGGACACCCGTACGCAGAGGACGCAGAGGTTGCGCAGAGGTCGCAGAGGAATCCAGGAACAAGTGGCAGAACGAGTCTCCTTCTTCGTCCTTCTTTCTTCCGTCTTTTCTGCGTTCTCTGCGTGTCCTTTGCGTCCTCTGCGTACGGATGTCCTGGCTTCATTTTCGAGTGACGAAGTGACACAGTGACCAATACCATCGAACAACTCATCGCCCGCGCGGACCAGCTGATCGCGCGCATCGAGTCCATCCTGCCGCAGCCCCTCACGGCGCCGGA
The DNA here is from genome assembly GCA_963708655.1 of uncultured beta proteobacterium. Classification (GTDB taxonomy): domain Bacteria; phylum Pseudomonadota; class Gammaproteobacteria; order Burkholderiales; family Burkholderiaceae_C; genus Ramlibacter. The sequence continues at coordinate 32,002 of CAVPTY010000034.1, read as the reverse complement.
CTGGAGCGCGTCGCCCGCCTGGCGCTACCGCAAGCGCTCGTCCGGCCACGGCGTACTGGAGCCGGTGCGGCACGTCGCCGGCATCCGGCTGGCGGATCTGAAGGAGATCGACCTGCAGAAGGAGAAGATCCAGCGCAACACGCTGCAGTTCGTCGACGGCCTGCCGGCCAACAACGTGCTGCTCACCGGCGCACGCGGCACCGGCAAGTCGTCGCTGATCAAGGCCTGCCTGAACGAGTACTCGCCGCGCGGCCTGCGCCTGATCGAGGTCGACAAGGAGCACCTGGTCGACCTGCCGGACATCGTCGACGTCGTCGCGGCGCGGCCCGAGAAGTTCATCGTCTACTGCGACGACCTGAGCTTCGACGAGGGCGAGCCCGGCTACAAGGCGCTCAAGTCGATCCTCGACGGCTCGGTGGCGGCGGCGACGCCCAACGTGCTGATCTACGCGACCAGCAACCGGCGCCACCTGCTGCCCGAATACATGAAGGAGAACCTCAGCTACAAGCACACGGAAGACGGCGAGGTCCATCCTGGCGAGGTGGTCGAGGAGAAGATCTCCTTGTCCGAGCGCTTCGGGCTGTGGGTCAGTTTCTATCCGTTCAGCCAGGACGAATACCTGGCGATCACCGCCCAGTGGCTGTCGTGGTTCGGGGTCAGCGCGGCCGAGATCGAGGCGGCGCGGCCGCAGGCACTGGTGTGGGCGCTCGAGCGCGGCTCGCGCAGCGGCCGGGTCGCCTACCAGTTCGCTCGCGATTTCGCCGGACGCCGTTCCGCGTGAGCGCCCCGGGCGAGCGCCCGCTGGTGGCGCACGGCGAGCGCCCGCGCGAAGGCGGGCCCGACCGGGCCGAAGTCGCCGTCGCCGTCGGCGTGCTGATCCGGCCCGACGGCGATTTCCTGCTCACCTCGCGCCCGCCGGGCAAGGTCTACGCCGGCTACTGGGAGTTCCCCGGCGGCAAGGTCGAACCCGGCGAGAGCGTGGAGCAGGCGCTGCGGCGCGAACTGGTCGAGGAGATCGGCGTCACCGTCGGCGCCGTGCACCCCTGGCGCACCCAGCTGATGGACTATCCGCACGCGCTGGTGCGGCTGCACTTCTGCAAGGTGTACGAGTGGACCGGCGACATGCACATGCGCGAGGGCCAGTCGTTCGCGTGGCAGCGGCTGCCGGTGGAGGTGCAGCCGGTGCTGCCGGGGACCATTCCCGTGCTGGAGTGGTTCGCGGCGGAGCGTGGCTTCGTCGGCGCGACGCACTGATTAACCCAACAGCCGAACGCAGAGGGCGCAAAGGATACGCAGAGGGCGCAGAAAAGACAGAAGAATAATGAATGAGGGGTGCCTCCCCATCATTTCATTTGGCTATTCTTTTGCGGCTTCTGCGTAACCTCTGCGGCCTCTGCGTACGGATGTCCGCTTTCACTGCACCTTCGGATCGCCGAAATTCTGGTCGTCCGGCGGCGTCTCCTCCGGCACGCGGAAGCTCTCGCTGGCCCAGGCCCCCAGGTCCAGGTTCCTGCAGCGTTCCGAACAGAACGGCCGGAACGGATTGCTCGGGGCATAGATGCTGTCGCCGCCGCAGGCCGGGCAGCGCACCAGGCGCGGTTTCACGGCAACGGGATCGCGCGACGCAGCCATGCTGTCAGGAACAAAGCGTCAGCTCGAACGGGGCGTTGTCGTTGCTCGCGTGCAGGCGGTCGGCAGCCTCCTCCTGCCGCATCAGCCGCACCGAAACCATCAGCCGGTTGCCGCTGATCTCGGGAATCAGCTTCAGCGCCGGGTCCAGCCGCAGCCGCAGCAACTGGAACGTGCGGCCCTGCGGCAGGCTTTGCTGCAACTGCCCGTTGTTCGCGATCACCTTCTGCGGCGTGCCCGAGTCGCGCAGCAGCTTGAGCAGCAGCACGATCGATTCGGCCAGCGGCGCCAGCGTGCCGGCCCAGCCCTCCAGGTCCTCCTGGCGCTTGTCCGCCTCGCGGTGCTGCCAGGCGTAATAGGCGGGCAGGTCGAATTCGCAGGTGCCGCCCGGGATGCCGATGCGGCTGCGCACGCTCATCAGCCACTCGTTTTCGGTGAGCGACTGGCCGGCCTTGCCCGGCTGGCTGTTGAGGGCGGCGAAGCAGCGGTCGATCGTGGCCAGCACCTCGTCGAGCAGGCCTTCGGCGACGGCCGGGTTGCCCCGATAGCCGTTCAGGAGCTGCTTCTGCTTTTCCAGGTCCTTCATCACGTCGGACTTCAGGTCGGCGCGCGCCGCCACGTCCATCACCTCGAAGATCGTGGCGAGGGCGTAGTGGTGGTCGATCGGGTGTGTCCGCGGCACCAGCTCGCCCAGGCGGCGGAACAGGTGCTCCAGCCGCAGGTAGGTGCGGATTCGTTCGTTGAAGGGGTATTCGTAGAGGATCACTCTTGGCGGGCTGTTGATGGAGCGACCGGCCCCCGCGGGGCCGGCTGCCGGAGGCGGGCTCCGGTTCGCGCGCAATCATAGCCCGAAGCCCTGCGCCGCCTGTACCACCATGTGACGCAGTTCCTCGAGCGAAATGCCGTCGTTGCAGATCACGACGTCGGCCGCGGCGAGCCGCTGCGCGCGAGTGGCCTGCGCCGCCATGATGGCCCGCACCGCCTCGGGCTCGAGCGCGCTGCGTGCCACCACCCGTTGCACCTGCGTTTCGGGCGAGCAGTCCACCACCAGCACCTGGTCGACCTGGGCGCGCCAGCGGCCCGACTCCACCAGCAGCGGGATGTCGAACACGATGCAAGGCACGGCCGCCGCCAGCGCGGCCTCCACCTGGCGCGCGCTTTCGGCGCCCACCAGCGGATGGATGATCTGCTCGAGGTCACGGCGCGCCTGCAGGTCGGCATAGGCATGTTCGCGCATGCGCGCCCGGTCGAGGGCACCGTCCGGGCCGATGAAATCGGGGCCGAACCGGCGCGCGATCGCCGGGATCGCCGCGCCGCCGGCGGCCGTGCTGGCGCGCGAGATCGCGTCGGCATCAATCACGGCGGCGCCGAGCTGCGCCAGCATCTGCAGCACGGTGCTCTTGCCGCTGCCGATGCCGCCGGTGAGGCCGATCCGGATCGCCATGTCGTCAGAGTCCGATCGCGGCGAGGATCGCGTTGGGCCCGAACAGCATCGCGGTGAGCCCGGCGCCGGCCAGGAATGGGCCGAACGGCACGTAGCCGCCTTCGCGCAGGCTGCTCGAGACCTTCATCGCGATGCCGACGACGGCGCCGATCACGGAGGCCATCAGGATGATCGGCACCAGCGCCTGCCAGCCGAACCACGCGCCGAGCGCGGCGAACAGCTTGAAGTCGCCGTAGCCCATGCCCTCCTTGCCGGTGAGCAGCTTGAATGCCTGGTAGACGGCCCACAGCGAGAGATAGCCGGCCACGGCGCCCCACAGCGCCTGGGGCAGTGTCACGCCGGTCCAGCCCAGCGCCGCGACGATCAGGCCGGCCCACAGGAGCGGCAAGGTGATGTCGTCCGGCAGCAGCGTCGTGTCCCAGTCGATCAGCGCCAGCGCGACGATGGCGGCGGAAAAACCGCACCACGCCGCCGCCGCCGGGCTCACACCCCACTGCCGCACCGCGAAGAAGAAGAGCGCGCCGGTGGCGAGCTCGACCACCGGATAGCGCAGGCCGATGCTGGAGCCGCAGCCCGAGCACTTGCCGCGCAGCGCCAGCCAGCTCACGACCGGCACGTTCTCGTACCAGCGGATCGCGTGTCCGCACTCGCGGCAGCGCGAGCGCGGGCGCATCAGGTTGAAGGGCTCCGCCTCCGGGACGGCGGTGCCTTGCAGCTGCGCGCACTCGGCGGCCCACTGGCGCTCCATCATCTTCGGCAGCCGGTAGATGACCACGTTCAGGAAGCTGCCCACGAGCAGGCCGAGGACACCGGCCAAGGCGGCGTCGACGAGCGGCGAGACCAGCATCAGACGACGGCGCCCAGCTTGAAGATCGGCAGGTACATGGACACCACCATGCCGCCGATCAGGTCGCCGAGGAACACGATGATGATCGGCTCCATCAGGCTGGACAGGCCCGCCACCATGTCGTCGACCTCCGCCTCGTAGAAGTCGGCGACCTTGCCCAGCATGTGGTCGAGCGAGCCCGACTCCTCGCCGATGGCGCACATCTGCAGCACCATGGTGGGAAACACGCCGGCGTTGGTCATCGCCGCCGTGAGCGCGGTGCCGGTGGAGACTTCCACCTGGATCCGCTCGGTCGCGATCGCGTACACGGAGTTGCCGGAGGCGCCGCCGACCGAGTCGAGCGCCTCGACCAGCGGCACGCCGGCGGCGAACATGGTCGAGAGCGTGCGGGTCCAGCGGGCGATCGCCGACTTGTAGACCAGGTCGCCGAACACCGGCAGCTTCAGCAGCAGGCGGTCCATGAACTGCTGCACCTTCTCGCTGCGCTTCCAGGCCTGGAAGAAGAAGTACAGGCCGCCCCCGACGCCGCCGAAGATCAGCCACCAGTAGGCGACGAAGAATTCGCTCAGGCCGATGACGAACAGCGTCGGCGCGGGCAGGTCGGCGCCGAAGGAGGTGAACACCTCCTTGAACGCCGGGATGACGAAGATCATGATCACGCTGACCACGACGAAGGCCACGACCACCATCGAGATCGGGTACATCAGCGCCGACTTGATCTTCGACTTGATGGCCTCGGTCTTCTCCATGTAGATCGCCAGCCGGTCCAGCAGTGCCTCCAGGATACCGGCGGCCTCGCCGGCCTCGACCAGGTTGCAGTACAGCGCGTTGAAGTAAAGCGGGTACTTGCGGAACGCCGCCGACAGCGACGTGCCGGTCTCGACGTCCATTCGCACGTCGTTCAGCAGCTTGGTGACGCTGGGGTTCGCGTTGCCGCGTCCGACGATGTCGAACGCCTGCAGCAGCGGCACGCCGGCCTTCATCATGGTGGCGAGCTGGCGCGTGAAGAGCGCGATGTCCTTGGGCTTGATCTTGGAGCCCGAGCGCATGCGCCGCTTCTTGACCTTGGTCGGCATGACGCCCTGGCGCCGCAGGGTCGTCATCACCTGGTTTTCGCCGGAGGCGCGCGTCTCCCCCCGCACCTGCTTGCCGTTGCGGTCGCGCCCCTCCCACTCGAAGACGAATTCGGATACCTTCTTCGCGGCCGTGGCCATGGATTACCTCTCCTGCGGGTCTTCGCCCGTCTTATACATTGGTGCAACCCAGGACCTCTTCCAGCGAGGTGACCCCGAGACGGACCTTGTGCAGGCCGGACTGGCGCAGGTTGCGCACGCCTTCGGCTTCCGCCTGCTTGGCGATCTCCAGCGCGCTGCCGTCGGCCAGGATGATGCGCTGCAGGTCCTCGCTGATCGGCATCACCTGGTAGATGCCGACCCGTCCCTTGTAGCCGTTGTTGCAGGCCGAGCAGCCCACCGGCCGGTACGGCGTCCAGGTGCCGTCGATGTCCTCGGGCTTGTAGCCGGCCTCGATCAGGTTCTCGTACGGGATGTCGGCCGGCGCCTTGCACACGGTGCACAGGCGCCGCGCCAGCCGCTGGGCCGTGATCAGGATCACGCTGGAGGCGATGTTGAAGGGCGCGATGCCCATGTTGCGCATCCGCGTCAGCGTCGTCGGTGCGTCGTTGGTGTGCAGCGTCGAGAGCACCAGGTGGCCGGTCTGCGCCGCCTTGATCGCGATGTCGGCGGTCTCCAGGTCCCGGATTTCGCCGACCATGATGATGTCCGGGTCCTGGCGCAGGAACGACTTCAGCGCCGCCGCGAAGGTCAGGCCCGCCTTCTCGTTGACGTTGACCTGGTTGACGCCCGGCATGTTGATTTCCGACGGATCTTCGGCCGTCGAGATGTTCACGCCGGGCTTGTTGAGCAGGTTCAGGCAGGTGTAGAGCGACACCGTCTTGCCCGAGCCGGTCGGGCCGGTGACCAGCACCATGCCGTATGGCCGCTGCACCGCGGCCAGCAGCCGCTCCTTTTCCTCCGGCTCGTAGCCGAGGGCCTCGATGCCCAGCCTGGCGCTGCTGGGGTCCAGAATCCGGATCACGATCTTCTCGCCGAACAGCGTCGGCAAGGTGCTGACGCGGAAGTCGATGACCTTGTCGGCGCCGACCTTGAGCTTCATGCGGCCGTCCTGCGGCACCCGCTTCTCGGAGATGTCCATGCGCGAGATCACCTTGATCCGCGAGGCCAGCTTTTCCTTGATGGCGACCGGCGGCGAGGCGATCTCGCGCAACTCGCCGTCGACCCGGAAGCGGACCCGGTAGGTGTGCTCGTACGGCTCGAAGTGCAGGTCGGATGCGCGCATGTTGTAGGCATCCAGCAACATCTTCTGCAGGAACTTGACGACCGGCGCGTCGTCGACCTCGGACGTGGCGTCGTCCTCGGTCGTGTCGGTGACCTCCTCGACATTCAGGTCGCTGAACTGGAAGTCCTCGCCGACGATGTTCTCCATCGTCTCCGTGGCCGTCGCGCTGCTGGCCTCGACGAGGCGGGTCAGCTTGTCGTATTCGGCGACGATCCAGTCCACCCCCATCTGGGTGGCGAACTTGATCTTCTCGGCGGCCTGCTGGTCGGAGGGATCGGCCGTGGCGACGATGAGGCGGTTGTTGCGCTTGCTGAGCACCACCACCCGGAAGGCCTGGCACATCTTCGGGTCCAGGAGCTTGGGCAGGCGGGTGGCGTCGACGGCGTCCAGGTCCAGCAGCGGGGCGCCGAACGCGGTGGAGACGGTGTGGGCGAGGTCGGCCGCCGAAACGGCGCCCATTCCGGTGAGCTCGGCCAGGAAGCTGGTGCGGTTGCCGTGCGCCTTGCGCGAGATCTCTTCAGCCGACTTCTGTCCCAGCTTGCCGGCGGAAATCAGGGCGCGGGCGAGGCCCGGCAGTGCGGTCGCGGATGTTTCGGAGATGACGGAATCGGCGGTGGCCATGCAAAAGCTGTGGTCGGATGGCGCCTCGCCCCAGCTGATCAGAGGGTCGGCACGGCATCATCCCTCATTGGTACGGTTGTGTAAATCCAGGCGATCTTCCGGCTGAGGCGCAGTGGGCACAAAGTCACGGCAAGCCACCCGCAGGTGGCTCTGCACCCTGCCAAGGCGGCTTGGCTTCGGGGGGAACGAACACTTTCGAATGAAGGCAACCGCTCCCATGCGGCTGTGGCCGGCGACCCGCGCCTCAGCGCACCGCCGTGAGGCGGCGGCTGCGGCGCGCGGGCATGTCGTCGTCCAGCTGGCCACGTTCCACCCGCGCCTGGATGCGCTCGCGCAGCCGCCAGCCGCCCCGCGTCGGCGAGCATGCGGCCCGCCCAGCGGTAGACGTTGAACTCCTGCACCGTCATGCGCAGGCTCGCCATGCGCTCGCGCTGCTCGGCGCCGGGCATGGTGAGCGCGCGATGCAGCGCATCCGCGGTCTCCTCGACGTGGTACGGATTGACGATCAGCGCCTCGCGCAGTTCGCGCGCCGCGCCGGCGAAGCGGCTGCAGGATCAGGACGCCGCGCTCGTCGTCGCGCGCCGCCACGAACTCCTTGCACACCAGGTTCATGCCGTCGTGCAGGCTCGTGACCAGGCAGACGTCGGCGGCGCGGAACAGCTCGTTGACGGCGTCGTGGTCGTGGTGCGTCGCCAGCAGGTGGATCGGCTGCGTAGCCGGGCCGGTCCGAAGCGGGCGTTGATCCGCTCGCGTCACCCGCTGAATCCGTTCGCTGGAACGAGCTCGGTACTCCTCCAGCGCGCGACGCGGGTCGGCGCCGCGACCTGCACCAGGCTGAACCGGCCCACCCACTCCGGCCGCTTCTCCAGCAGCCGCTCGACGGCGTGCAAGCGCTCGAGGATGCCCTTCGTGTAGTCGAAGCGGTCGATGCCCACCGCCAGGTACGAGTCGGGGGCCAGGCCGAGGCGGGCGAACACCGCGCGGCGGCAGGTCTCGCACCGGTTTCCAGCCGGCGCGCGCCGCCTCATGAGGCCACTCGATGGAGATCGGGTAGCTCTCGACCAGCGTCTCTTGCCGCCCTGGACGCGATCATCGGAGTGCTCGTGCTCGATGCGCGCCTCCAGGTAAGCGGTCCACCGTCTCGATGAAGTTCTTGCAGTGGAAGCGCGTGTGGAATCCCAGGATCGTGCTGCCCAGCATGCCCTGCAGGATCTCGCGCCGCCACGGACAGATGCCGAACGATTCCGGGTTCGGCCAGGGGATGTGCCAGAAGGTGAGGATCGTGGCCTGCGGCAGCTTCTCGCGCACCATCGCCGGCAAGCAGGGCGAAGTGGTAGTCCTGCACCAGGACGATCGGGTCCTCGCTGCGGGCCTCGGCCACCACCGCGTCGGCGAAGCGCTGGTTCACGGCGCGGTAGTACTGCCAGTCGGATTCGCGGAACACCGGACGCACGTGCGCCACGTGGCACAGCGGCCACATGCCTTCGTTGGCGAAACCGTAGTAATAGCCCTGTTCCTCCTCGGTTGTGAGCCACACGCGGCGCAGCGCGTACTCCTGCTGTCCCGGCGGCAGTCCGATCGCGGTCGTGGGCGTCCACGACGTCGCGATCGGCGCTGCCGCTGCCGTGCGCGATCCAGGTGCCGGAGCAGGCGCGCATCACGGGCTCGACCGCCGTGACGAGGCCGCTGGCCGGCCGCTTCACCGTGACGCCGTCCGGCGTCCGGTCGTGAATGTACGGTTCGCGGTTGGACACCACGATCACCTGGTCGCCGCGCAACTGCGTCTGCAGCAGGGTGCGCAGACGCTCCGGGTTCCAGCCGGTCTCCTGCCCCTGGGCGCGGCGATACTCGTCCTCCAGGTCCCTCAGCCTGGCCCGCAGGTCGGCCGCCAGCGGCTCCAGTTCCGGGTTCGACCCGCCGACCGGGCGCAGCAGGCCTTCGCCTCGCAGTAGCGCGCGGGCGCCCGAGACCCAGCCGCGCCAGCTCAATTGCGCCACCACCACGGTGATGAGTGCCACCGCGATGCCAAGCACGCCCATGAAGATCAGCAGGTAGCGCTGGGTGTCCTGGCTGCGCAGCTCCGCATAACTGACGTCGTGCAGCAGGACCAGCGAACCCTTCTGCCCGCTCTCGAGCTCCAGGTGGTGGACGCCGACGTGGACGGGCCCGCCTTCGACGACCAGGCGCGGGTCCTTTTGGCTGGAGAGTTCGCCGGCGCCGCTGCAGCTGAGCGTGGGAGGGAAACTGGCGGTCTTGCGGATCAGTTTGCCGTTCTCGCCGCACAAGCCGATCGCGAACAGGCGCTCGTCCTTCGCCGCGCGGTCGAAGAGCGCCTGCAGGCGCATGCCGCGCCGCTCGGCCAGCGAGTCCGTCACCGAATCGGCCAGGGTGCTCGCGATCAGGGCGCCGCGGTTGTTCAGGTCCCGGGCAAACCACTGCCAGGTCAGGCGGTCGAGCAGCCCGGAGGCAAGGTAGGCCGCGGCACCGAGGGCCAGCAGCAGCGGCAGCAGGAATCTGAGTTGAAGACGGATGGTGTTCATCGGTTGCGCGTTCCTCCGCAAGTGGTCACTGGCGCCGCTTGGCCGCCAGATGCATTTGTAGCAATGTACTATGCTGCGGCCAGGCTTGTGCTCGAGCGTGAGCACAAGCCCCGCCCAGCCATGGGATGGTGCACGTGACGCCGGCGCACGAGGCACCGCTGCCATGCCGCCGATCAGGCGTCGCCGAGGGGGATGGAGCCCGCCTCTTCGCCGACGTCGAGCGTCGCGATCAGTTTCGCGAGATCCTGCTCCAGGCGCTTGAGGGTGCGCGGATCGAGGTCGGCGAGCGCTGCCGGCAACACCCCGGTGAACGGCCCCGGCGCGCGCCGCAGCACCCGCACACCGGCCGGCAGCACATGCAGTTGCACCGTGCGCCGGTCGGCGGCGTCCTTGCGCGCTACCACCAGGCCCTGCGCGGCCAGCGCGCGCACGAGATTGCTGGCCGTGGACTGGTGCACGTCCATCGCGGCAGCCAGCTCGTTCATGCCGAGGCCGGGGGACTGGTGGATGACGCTCAGCGCCCAGAGTTGCGCCCCCGCCACCCCGGCCTTCTTCTCCACGGCGCGGAAATGGCTCTTGACGGCGTTGAACACGATGCGGAACTGGCGCAGGACGCGCGCAGCGGACTCGCGGCGCCTGGCGGCAGTGGCGGGGGCAGGCGAGGCGGCGGACAAGGCGGACTTCTTCGCTGGCATCGGCGCAATCATAGGTCGCGGCCGGCCCGGGCCGCGACATCGCGCGCGAGGAGGCGGAGCCTGGCGCAGTGCAATGAAGAAAGCGCCACCCGGCGTTCGCCGGATGGCGCTTCCTGCAATGAAATCCTGGTCGGGGTGAGAGGATTCGAACCTCCGGCCTCTACGTCCCGAACGTAGCGCTCTACCAGGCTAAGCTACACCCCGATTCGCCGGCTGGCGAGCGGTCACCGATCGCTCAGTTGCGCCGCTGCAGCAATTGAGCCGCCAATTGTAGCAAACCCTGCGCTGTACGCATTGTCCGGAAGCTGCCGCGCGGCATCGATCGCGCGCTGCGCCTCGGCGGCAGCGGCCTGCCGCGTGACGTCCAGGGAGCCGGTTTCCTTCACGATGGCCACGACGTGTTCGAGTTCCGACACGGCGCCGGTCTCGATCGCATGCCTGACGACTTCACCCTGTGCCGGCGTGCCGCGTCGCATCGCCGCGATCAGCGGCAGCGTGGCCTTGCCTTCGCGCAGGTCGTCGCCGATGTTCTTGCCCAGCTCGCCCGTTTCGCCGGCGTAGTCGAGCACGTCGTCGATCACCTGGAACGCGGTGCCCAGCGCCTGGCCGTACTGCGCGCATGCTTCCTCGAGCCCGGCGCTGGCGCCGGCAAGCACGGCGCCGAGCCGGGCGCTGGCTTCGAACAGCTTGGCGGTCTTGGAGCGGATCACGCGCAGGTAGGCCGCCTCGTCGAGCGAGGCGTCGTGCATGTTCATCAACTGCAGCACCTCGCCTTCGGCGATGACGTTGGTGGCATCCGCGAGGATCTCCATCACCCGCATGTCGTGGGCGTCCAGCATCATCTGGAACGCGCGCGAATAGAGGAAGTCGCCCACCAGCACGCTGGCCGGATTGCCGAAGCGCTCGTTGGCCGTCGGACGGCCGCGCCGCAGCGTGGATTCGTCCACCACGTCGTCGTGCAGCAGCGTGGCGGTGTGGATGAATTCGACGACGGCGGCCAGATTGAAGCGCTGCGCGCCGCGGAAGCCCAGGGCGCCGCACACCAGCAGCAGCAGCGCCGGGCCGCAGCCGCTTGCCGCCGGCGGAGATGATGTAGCGCGAGACCTGCGCCACCAGGGGCACGCCCGACTCCAGCCGGCGTGCGATGACGGCATCGACCTCGCGCATGTCGTCGGTGATGAGGGAGAGGACGGAGGCGGTGCTGGAGGTCAAGGCGGTCGCGGGAAGTGGATTCGGCGATTATAGAAGAGTCCCCTTGCGCACCCGGCCACTGGCCCGGAGCGGCAGCAGCAGCTTGTGAGCAATCACAAACTATGCGATAATCCTGGGCTCTCCGGAAATCCGTCCGGGGATTGACGCCGCGCTGCGAGGCGCTGCATCTACTCACACGAGGTTCACATGTACGCGGTCATAAAAACCGGTGGCAAGCAGTATCGCGTTGCTTCCGGCGAAAAAATCAAAGTAGAACAGATTGCTGCGGACGTTGGCCAGGAAATCGTGATCGACCAGGTTCTGGCTGTCGGCAACGGCGGCGACCTGAAGATCGGCACGCCCCTGGTGTCCGGCGCGACTGTCAAAGCCACCGTGGTGGCTCACGGCAAGCACGACAAGGTGCGCATCTTCAAGATGCGCCGTCGCAAGCACTACCAGAAGCGCCAGGGTCATCGCCAGCAGTTCACCGAGCTGGAAATCGGCGCGATCGCCGTTGACCAATCCAGATCTTGCGGGACAGATCTTCAGCTCTGTCCCCAACTGACTAGGAGTTTGAAATGGCACAGAAAAAAGGCGGCGGCTCGACGCGAAACGGGCGGGATTCCCAGCCCAAGATGCTGGGCGTGAAGGCGTTCGGCGGTGAACTGATCAGCGCCGGCTCGATCATCGTGCGCCAGCGCGGCACCAAGTTCCATCCCGGCACCAACGTCGGCGTGGGCAAGGACCACACGCTGTTCGCCCTGGTGGACGGCCACGTGTCCTTCGCGATCAAGGGTGCGCTCAACAGGCAGACCGTGAGCGTGACGCCGGCGGCCTGACCTTCGCCGCCGCTCGCCGCGAAGCCCCGCTTGTCGGGGCTTCGCCGTTTCGGGACCGAAGCGCGCCGAGTTCCTATACTGAGGACCCCATGAAATTCGTCGACGAAGCCTTCATCGACGTCGCCGCCGGCGACGGCGGGAACGGCTGTGTCTCGTTCCGCCACGAGAAGTACAAGGAATTCGGCGGCCCGGACGGCGGCGACGGCGGCCGCGGCGGCCATGTCTTCGCGCTGGCCGACCCGAATCTCAACACGCTGGTGGACTACCGCTTCTCGCGGCGGCACGAGGCCAAGCGCGGCCAGCACGGCATGGGCTCGGACATGTTCGGCGCGGCCGGCGACGACATCGTGCTGAAGATGCCGGTGGGCACGGTGATCAGCGACGCCGAAACCGGCGAGGTGCTGTACGAACTGCTCAAGCCGGGCGAGATGATCACCATCGCCAAGGGCGGCGACGGCGGCTTCGGCAACCTGCGCTTCAAGAGCGCGATCAACCGTGCGCCGCGGCAGAAGACGCCGGGCTGGCCCGGCGAGCAGCAAGCAGCCTGAAGCTCGAACTGAAGGTGCTGGCCGACGTCGGCCTGCTCGGGCATGCCCAACGCCGGCAAGTCGACGCTGATCACGGCGGTTTCCAACGCGCGGCCGCGGATCGCCGACTACCCGTTCACGACGCTGCATCCGAACCTGGGCGTGGTGCGCGTCGGGCCGGAGCAGAGTTTCGTCGTCGCCGACCTGCCCGGCCTGATCGAAGGCGCCTCCGAAGGCGCCGGTCTCGGGCACCAGTTCCTGCGCCACCTGCAGCGCACGCGGCTGCTGTTGCACGTGGTGGACCTCGCGCCGTTCGACGACACCGACCCGGTGGAGCAGGCCAAGGCGATCGTCGCCGAGCTGAAGAAGTACGACCCGGTGCTGTACGAGAAGCCGCGCTGGCTGGTGCTGAACAAGATCGACATGATCCGACGTCGAGCGAGCGCGAGAGCCCGGGTCAAGGATTTCGTCAAGCGCTTCAAGTACAAGGGGCCGGTGTTCGAGATCTCGGCGCTGACGCGCGAGGGCTGCAGCCGCTGATCCAGTCCGCCTACCAGCACATCAAGTCCCAGCAGGTGGCGGAGCAGCCGCCGGTCTACGTCGATCCGCGCTTCGCCGGCGAAGCGCCGCAATGAGATCGCGTCCCGCCGCTGCCGACGCCATGACCGCAACCCGCGCGTCCACCTTGCGCGCGCGCGCGCCGCATCGTCGTCAAGGTGGGCTCCAGCTCGTCACCGAACGAGGGCGGCGGCCTGGACGAAGCCGCGATCGGCGAGTGGTGCCGGCAGCTCGCGGCGCTGGCGCGCGACGGGCCGCGAGGTGATCATGGTGTCCAGCGGCGCCATCGCCGAAGGCATGAAGCGCCTGGGCTGGACGGCGCGGCCGCACGAGATCAACGAGCTGCAGGCGGCGGCGGCGGTGGGCCAGATGGGCCTGGCGCAGATGTACGAGACGAAGCTGCGCGAGAACGGCATGGGCTCGGCGCAGGTGCTGCTCACGCACGCCGACCTGGCCGACCGCGAGCGCTACCTGAATGCGCGCTCCACGCTGCTCACGCTGCTGCAGCTGCAGCGTCGTTCCCGTCATCAACGAGAACGACACCGTTGTCAACGACGAGATCAAGTTCGGCGACAACGACACGCTGGGCGCGCTGGTCGCGAACCTGGTCGAGGCGGACGCGCTGGTCATCCTGACCGACCAGAAGGGCCTGTACGAGCGCTGACCCGCGCAAGGACCCGGACGCGAAGTTCGTGCACGAGGCACGCGCCGGCGATCCGGCCCTGGAGGCGATGGCCGGCGGCGCGGGTTCCAGCCTCGGCGCGGCGGCATGATCACCAAGATCCTCGCGGCCAAGCGGGCGGCGGGTTCCGGCGCTTCCACGGTGATCGCGTGGGGCCGCGAGCGCGACTGCCTGTTGCGCCTGGCGCCAGGGCGAGGCGATCGGCACGCTGCTGGTGGCACCGACGCACAAGGCGCAGGCGCGCAAGCGCTGGATCGCGGACCACCTGCAGCTGCGCGGGTCGTCACCGTGGACGAAGGCGCCGCCGCCAAGGTGCGCGCCGAAGGCAAGAGCCTGCTGCCGATCGGGATGACGGCCGTGGACGGCGACTTCTCGCGCGGCGACGTGATCGCGGTCCGCGACGGCGCCGGCCGCGAGGTCGCACGGGGGCTGGCCAACTACGCGAGCGCCGAGGCGCGCCTCCTGTGCCGCAGGCCTTCGAGCCAGATCGAGCGCCTGCTCGGCTACGTCGCCGAGCACGAGATGATCCACCGCGACAACCTGGTCGTGACCAGGTAGCGGACCTTCAGTTCTTCTCGAAGCGGCGGTCGACCGGCGAGCGCAGGTCGCGCACGATCTGCGTGGCGGAACCGTTGGGCCCGCCCCCAGGCACGCGCCGGTGCGGGCCACGAGCAGGCTGTGGCGCGATCGCGGTTGTTCGTGCAGCTGCCGCCAGTCGCTGGCGGACATCGACCAGCCGCTGCCCGTGTTGCGGGCGTATACCTTGTACTCGCCGGTGCTGCAGCGGATGCCTTCGTAGATGCCGTTGACGGCACCGCTGGTGCTGGTGGCGACCACCACGTAGCGCACGATGCCGTCGCTGCCGAGGGAAACGGACGCCGGGTCGACCCCGAAGCGCAACTGCGATCCGGGAATCTCCAGCGGGATCAGCCCGCTGGTGCGAAGCGCCGGCGGGGCGGGCGCTTCACTTTCCTGCCAGTCCGGGTTGGTGTCGGCGAGCTGGGCCTGCGCCGCGCCCGCCGCGAGCAGCAGCGCGAGCGCCAGACGTTCAAGGTGCATACTTGGTCTGTGGCGGCAGCGCCGGGACGGACTGCTGCGGATCGGGCTCGAAGGTGGCGCCCGGGGGCAATTCGAAGTGCGGGCCCGGCGCCGGTTCCTGGTGCCGTCCGCATGCTCGTGGTCACGCCCGCGCATGCCGCTGCGCAGGTAGCGGTTGCGGTGGTCGTGGCGCGGCACGAAGCGGGCGAGTTCGGTCAGCGCCATCTCGTAGACGCCCGCGCTTGAACTCCACCACCACGTCCAGCGGCACCCAGTAGTCGTTCCAGCGCCAGGCGTCGAACTCCGGGATGGCTGGTGGCGCGCAGGTTCAGGTTCCAGTCCTGCCCCATGAGCTGGAGCAGGTACCAGATCTGCTTCTGTCCCTTGTAGTGGCCGCGTGCATCGCGGCGGATGTACCGGTCGGGCACCTCGTAGCGCAACCAGTCGCGGGTGCGGGCGATGATGCGCACATGCTCGGGCATGCAGCCCGACTTCCTCGTGCAATTCCCGGTACATCGCCTGCTCCGGGAGTCTCGCCCCGGTCGATGCCTCCCTGCGGAAACTGCCAGCTGTGGGTGCGTATGCGCTTGCCCCAGAACACCTGGTTTTTCTGATTGAGCAGGATGATGCCGACGTTGGGCCGAAAGCCGTCCCGGTCAAGCATAATCAAACCCCAATTCTTGAACTGAGTTCATTATGCACGGCGCCGCGCGCGCTCGCAAAGGCTCAGTTGGCACTCGCCGCACCGACCCCGATGAAAGCCTCCCAGTTCCTCATTTCCACGCTCAAGGAAGCGCCCGCGGACGCCGAGGTCGTCAGTCACCGGCTGATGATGCGCGCCGGCATGATCAAGAAGCTCGGCGCCGGCATCTACACCTACATGCCCATGGGGCTGCGCGTGATCCGCAAGGTGGAGGCCATCGTGCGCGAGGAGATGAACCGGGCCGGCGCCGTCGAACTGCTGATGCCGGTGGTGCAGCCGGCCGAGTTCTGGCAGGAGACCGGGCGCTGGGAGAAGATGGGCCCCGAGCTGATGCGCGTGAAGGACCGCCACGAGCGCGACTTCATCATCCAGCCGACCAGCGAGGAAGTGGTCA
Source organism: uncultured beta proteobacterium (assembly GCA_963708655.1). Taxonomy (GTDB): domain Bacteria; phylum Pseudomonadota; class Gammaproteobacteria; order Burkholderiales; family Burkholderiaceae_C; genus Ramlibacter. The sequence goes on along the minus strand of CAVPTY010000034.1, from coordinate 15,936 downwards.
CCGACATCGCGCGCCAGGAACTGCGCAGCTACAAGCAGCTGCCGCGCAACCTCTACCACATCCAGACCAAGTTCCGCGACGAGCGCCGGCCGCGCTTCGGCGTCATGCGCAGCCGCGAGTTCATCATGAAGGACGCCTACAGCTTCGACCGCGACGAGGCCGTCGGCCAAGGCCAGCTACGAGGTGATGGCGCAGCGCCTACCGCGCGCATCTTCGACCGCTTCGGCCTGACGTATCGCGCGGTGGCCGCCGACAGCGGCGCGATCGGCGGCGACCTGAGCGAGGAGTTCCAGGTGATCGCCGCCACCGGCGAGGACGCGATCGTCTACTGCCCCGGCAGCGATTACGCGGCCAACATGGAAAAGGCCGAGGCGCTGCCGCCGCAGGCACCGCGGCGAGGCCGCGTCGCACAGCCGCGATCGCGAAGACGCCCACGCCGGGCAAGAGCACCTGCGCGCACGTGGCCGAGCTGCTGAAGGTGCCGCTGGCGACGACCGTCAAATCGCTCGTGCTGGCGACCGACCAGGTGGACGACCGCGGCGAAGTCGTCGAAGACCCAGGTGTGGCTGCTGCTGGTGCGCGGCGACCACGACATGAACGAGATCAAGGTCGGGCAAGGTCGCCGGGCTGAACACCGGTTTCCGTTTCGCGACCGCGGCCGAGATCGTCGACCACTTCGGCACGAAGCCGGGCTACCTGGGCCCGATCGCGACGAAGAAGCCGGTGCAAGGTGATCGCCGACCGCGACGTCGCCGTCATGGCCGACTGGATCTGCGGCGCCAACGAGGAGGACTTCCACTTCACCGGCGTGAACTGGGGCCGCGACCTGCCGGAGCCCGACCTGGTGGCCGACCTGCGCAACGTCGTCGAAGGCGATCTCTCCCCCGACGGCAAGGGCGTGCTCGCGATCGAGCGCGGCATCGAGGTCGGTCACGTGTTCTACCTCGGCACCAAGTACAGCGAGCCGATGAACGCCACCTTCCTCGACGAGAACGGCAAGCCGCAGCCGCTGCGAGATGGGTTGCTACGGCATCGGCATCACGCGCCTGCCGGCCGCCGCGATCGAGCAGAACCACGACGAGCGCGGCATCATCTGGCCCGACTGCGATCGCCCCGTTCACGGTGGTGCTCTGCCCGATCGGCATGGATCGCAGCGCCGAGGTGAGGCCGCGGCCGGAGAAGCTGCACGACGAGCTGCTGGCCGCCGGTGTCGACGTCATGCTCGACGACCGCGGCGAGCGCCCTGGCGCGATGTTCGCCGACTGGGAACTGATCGGCGTGCCGCACCGCGTCGTGATCTCCGACCGCGGCCTCAAGGAAGGCCAGCTGGAATACCAGCACCGGCGCGACGCCGCGGCCACCAAGGTGCCGGCCGCCGAGGTCTGCCGGCTTTCCTCAAGGGCAGGCTGCAGGCGTGATCAGCCGGCGGGCGTGTCTCACGCGCTGCCGGCCGGGCTCGGCGCTGGCCGCGCTGCCGCCGCTCGCCCGCGCCGGGGCGCAGGTCGAGGAGCCGCTGGCCGATTCCGTGCGCACCGCGCTTGAGCTCGGCGGTACGCGATGCCGCACCGCCCGAGCCCCGTGTTCGCCGACACCGACGCGCGCCTGACGCACCTGCGCTGGCTCGGCGCGATGAGCGCGCGGCTCAAGCGCAAGCGCAAGACGACTGGCTGGAACGCAAGGAGTTCCTGCAGAGCGTCTGGTACGAGAGCCGGCGCGCCGGCCTGGACACCGGGCTCGTGCTCGGGCCTGGTCCAGGTCGAAAGCAACTTCCGCAAGTACGCGGTGAGCCGCGCCGGCGCGCGCGGCTACATGCAGGTGATGCCGTTCTGGACCCGGGTGATCGGCGATGGCGACGCGGGCACGCTGTTCCACATGCAGACCAACCTGCGCTTCGGCTGCGTGATCCTGCGCCACTACATCGACCGCGAGCGCGGCGACCTGTTCATGGCGCTGGGCCGCTACAACGGCAGCCGCGGCAAGCCGCAGTACCCGAACGCCGTGTTCGCCGCCGCGCCGGGCCTGGGATTTCCACGAACTGCCGCGGCCCGAGGTTTCCCCGGCGCCGGGCAAGAAGCCGGGCGAAGTGCCCGGCGGGCCGAACTGACGCCTTGCTGCGGTCGGCTCGACCTGGCGGGTGCGGCTCGCGCAGGCGTTCTTCGCGCGTCTGATCACTGCAGGAATCCCAGTTTCGTCTTCGATGCCCCCGCCTTGGGCAGGTCGTCGATCGCGATCTGGTCGCGGCTTTCCAGGCGGGCGTTGCCGAAGCCGGTCATCAGCGCGCGGCGCATGTCGCGCGGCGCCAGCTCGGCGAGCTGGTCCAGCAGGTCGCTGGCCGGCTCGGGCACGAAGCGTTCGCCCCAGCCGTGCTCGGCGCGGATCGCCAGGTACAGGTTGCGCGCGATCTGGCGCGCCGCCTCGAGCGAAGGCGCCTCGATCTCGAACACGTTCATGCGGTTGAGGATCGGCTCGGGGATGCAGCGCTCGTCGTTGGCCGTCATGATCCAGATCACCTGGCTCGCGTCGATGGCGACCTCGGCGAACTCGTCCATGAAGGAGCCGGCCGTGTCGTGTTCCAGCAGTCCGTAGAGCGCGCCCAGCGGATCGTATTGCGCATCGGCCGCCGCCTTGTCGATCTCGTCGACCACGATCACCGGATTGGCATACTGGCCTTCGACCAGCGCTTCGAACACCTTGCCGGGCTTGGCCCCTTTCCACTGCGACGACGCGCCCGACAGCAGCCAGCCGGCCGTCATCGAGCTCATCGGCACAAGGTTCATCCCGGTGCCCAGCAGGTCGGCCAGCTTGCGCGCGAAGTGGGTCTTGCCGATGCCCGGGCGGACCGAGCAACAGCATCGGCGTCACTTCGAGCCCGTCGCGGCTGTCCTGCGACAGCGCCACGTGCCGCTTCACGTCGTCGAGCGCGTCGACGAAGTTGGGCAGCTGCTCGTAGAGCGACGCCATGTCGGGCAGGCCGCTCGGCTTGACCTGGAAGCGCTCCGGGCCGCGCTCGAGCATGCGCTCGTACGTGGTGCGCAGGTTCTCGTGATCGCGGTTCGGGAGCTTCGCCAGCTTGCGTTCCACGTCATGAGGACGGAAGACGCTGCGCACGCTCGCGACGGGCAGCGTGAACGCTGCGGATTGATGGGGAACGAGACTGCGTGGTTCCATCGATCACTCCTTCTGGCTTGCCTGGTTTCGATTCCAGCATAAGCCGTGCCAGAGTTCAATCGAGTCCGGCCGCAAGCGCGAGCTGATGTCAGCAATTGCCGACATCCGCCGGGAGGCAGCCCGACTGGAAAGGGGACTCGCAGTGAAAGCGGACATCCGTACGCAGAGAACGCAGAGGAGGCGCAGAGGACGCAGAAAAGACAGGGAGAAGAAAAAAAGAAAATCCCTCTTCGGTCCTGGTTCCTTTTGCGCCCTCTGCGGAACCTCTGCGACCTCTGCGTACGCAGGTCCGGTTTCGGGTGGCGTGTCAGCCGCGCTGGCTGCCGGTGCCGAGCACCTGCTGCAGCTCGCCGCTCTGGTACATCTCCATCATGATGTCCGAGCCGCCGATGAACTCGCCCTTCACGTACAGCTGCGGGATGGTCGGCCAGTTGCTGTAGTCCTTGATGCCCTGGCGGATCTCGTCGTCGTCCAGCACGTTCACCGTTTTGACGTTCTTCGGGTCGACCCCGCACGCCTTCAGGATTTGCACGGCGCGGCCGGAGAACCCGCACATCGGGAAATTCGCGTCGCCCTTCATGAACAGCAGGACGTCGTGGCCCTTGACCAGTTCTTCGATCCGTTGCTGAGCATCGCTCATATCAGAAACTCCTCTTGCAGCCCGCGGGCCGGGGGAAAGATGTACCGATTATCCCAGTTCGAGCCAGCGCCCGCCGCAGCAGCGCTCGATGCCGCCGAGGTCACGGCGGCTCGCCACCCGGGAAAAACCCGCACCCGTCAGCAGTTCGCGGACGGCGGCTGCCTGATCGTATCCATGCTCGACGAGCAGCCAGCCGAAAGGCCGCAGCCGGGCAGGGGCTTGGGCGACGATCGTGCGCAGGTCGTCGAGTCCGTCGGGGCCGGCGACCAGCGCGTTCGCGGGCTCGTGCGACAGGGCGCCGAGGTGCGGATCGCCCGCGGCGACGTAGGGCGGGTTGCTCACGATCAGGTCGAAGCGCTCGTCGATGCCGTCCAGCCAGACGGCGTGCCGCAACGCCACGGCCAGGCCCAGCGCTCGCGCATTGGCGCTCGCCACCTCCAGCGCACCGCCGCTGCGGTCGGTCGCCAGCACCTGCGCATCGGGCCGGCGGCTCTTGATCGCCAGCGCGATGGCGCCGCTGCCGGTGCCCAGGTCGGCCACCCGCGGCGACGGCGTGGCCGCCAGCACCTCGAGCGCCCATTCGACGAGCGTCTCCGTCTCGGGCCGCGGCACCAGCACCCGCCGGTCGACCATCAGGTCGAGCCCGAAGAATTCCTTGCGGCCCACGATGTACGCAAGCGGCTCGCCGGCGGCACGCCGGCCGCACAGGAGGGTGAACTGCCGCTGCTGTATCTCGTCCAGCGTGTCGCCGTCGTGCGCCAGCAGCCACGCCCGGTCGCCGGCCGGCCGGCCCAGCACCTGCAACAGCAGCAGTTGCGCATCGAGGCGCTCCAGCCCCAGCTGCGCGGCGGCCGCCAGCGCCTGCGCCAGCGTCACACGCTGCCTCCGGGCAGGCTGTTCTCCAGTTCCTGCAGCTGCTCGGCCTTGCGTGCCAGCAGCAGGCCTTCGACCATCTCGTCGAGCTCGCCCTCCATGACGAACGGCAGCTTGTACAGCGTCAGGTTGATGCGGTGGTCGGTCACGCGGCCCTGCGGAAAGTTGTAGGTGCGGATGCGATCGCTGCGGTCGCCGCTGCCGATCAGGCCCTTGCGGGTGGCGGCTTCCCTGGCCGCGCGCTCGGCGCGTTCCTTTTCCTTGATGCGGGCCGCGAGCACCTGCATCGCCTTGGCCTTGTTGCGGTGCTGCGACCGGTCGTCCTGGCACTCGGCCACGATCCCGGTCGGGATGTGCGTGATCCGCACCGCCGAATCGGTCTTGTTGACGTGCTGGCCGCCGGCGCCGCTGGCGCGGTAGGTGTCGATCCGCAGGTCGGCGGGGTTGATCTGCACCGCCTGCGCCTCGTCGGGCTCGGGCAGCGCCGCGACGGTGCAGGCGCTGGTGTGGATGCGGCCCTGGGTTTCGGTGGCCGGCACGCGCTGCACGCGGTGGCCGCCCGACTCGAACTTGAGCTTGCCGTAACTGCCTTCGCCGACGATGCGGACCACCACTTCCTTGTAGCCGCCGACCTCGCCCGGGCTTTCGCTCACCAGTTCGGTGCGCCAGCCCTGGCGCTCGGCGTAGCGCGTGTACATGCGCAGCAGGTCGCCGGCGAACAGCGCCGATTCGTCGCCGCCGGTGCCGGCGCGGATTTCCAGGAAGGTGTTGCGCACGTCGTCCGGGTCCTTGGGCAGCAGGAGGCGCTGCAGCTGTTCCTCCAGTTGCGGCAATTCCGCCTCCAGCGCGGCGATCTCCTCGGCGGCCATGGCCGCCATCTCCGGATCGTCCTGCATCTCGCGGGCCTGCGCCAGGTCGCGCTCGCGTTGCCGCAAGCGAAGGTAGAGATTCGCGACCTCGCTCACCTCGGCGTGCTCGCGGGTGAGGGCGCGCAAGCGCTCCATGTCCTGCACCACCTGCGGCTGCTGCAGAAAGAAGTCCAGCTCGTTGAGCCGGACCGGGTAGCGTTCGAGTTGCTGGCGGAGGAATTGCTTCACTGGCTGCGTGGGGGGTATGCGGGAAAACGTTTGAACGCAGAGGGCGCAGAGTTTCCGCAGAGGACGCAGAGGAAAGAACTCGATGGAATTCTCTGCGCCCGCTGCGCAACCCTTGCGTCCTCTGCGTTCAAGAAACAGAGGAGCGCCGAGGTCCGCTTCGCTAACGCTCCTTGCGCAGGAAGAAGTGCTGGATGGCCGCCATGGCGCGTTCGCGCGCGGCGGCGTCGCCGGCATGCAGCTCGGCCAGTGCACCGTGCAGCATCTTCTGGGTGAGGCTCCTGGACATGGCCTCGAGCACCGCTTCCACGTCTTCGCCCTTGGCGATCGCCTTGCGGGCGCGCGCCAGTTCCAGCGCCCGCCATTCGTCGGCCTGGGCATTGAGCTGCTGGATCAGCGGCACCGTGCCGCGCTTGTCCATCCAGTGCAGGAAGCTCTGGACGCCGGCGTCGATGATCGCTTCCGCCTGCGCCACCGCCGCCTGGCGGTTGGCCTGGCCGGTCTGGACCACGCCCGCGAGGTCGTCGACGGTGTACAGGTACACGTCCTCGAGTTCGCGGACTTCGGGCTCGATGTCGCGCGGCACCGCCAGGTCGACCATGAACATGGGCCGGTGCTTGCGCGCCTTGAGCGCGCGTTCCACGGCGCCCAGGCCGATGATCGGCAAGGTGCTGGCCGTGCAGCTGATCACGGCGTCGAATTCGTGCAGGCGCGACGGCAGATCGGCCAGCCGCATCACCTCGCCGCCGAAGCGCGTCGCCAGTTTCTCGCCGCGTTCCAGCGTGCGGTTGGCGATGGCGATGCCCTTGGGCTTGCGCGCGGCAAAATGGGTGGCCGCCAGTTCGACCATCTCGCCCGCGCCGACGAACAACACCTTGATCTGGCCCAGGTCCTCGAACAACTGGCCGGCCAGGCGCACGGCGGCGGCCGCCATGCTGATCGAGTGGGCGCCGATCTCGGTGGAAGTGCGCACTTCCTTGGCGACGGCGAATGAGCGCTGGAACAGCTGGTTGAGGGTCGTGCCCAGCGCGCCGGCCTGTTCCGCGGCGCGCACGGCGTCCTTCATCTGGCCCAGGATCTGGGGCTCGCCCAGCACCATGGAGTCCAGGCCGCTGGCGACCCGGAAGGCGTGGCGGGCGGCCTGGCCGTCGCGCAGGGCGTAGGAGTGCGAGCGCAGCAGGGCCGGCGAGACGCCCCCGGAACGCGCCAGCCAGTCGAGGGTCTGGTCGATGTCGCCGTGCTCGCCGGCGCAATAGATCTCGGTGCGGTTGCAGGTGGAGAGGATCGCCGCCTCCGGCTTGCGCGCGAGCGCGTCGCGCAATGCCTTGAGCGTGGGCTCCACCTGGTCGACGGCATAGGCGAAGCGGCCCCGCAAATCCAGCGGAGCCGTGGTGTGGTTGATGCCGAGCGCCCAGACAGCCATGACGCGGATTATAAAATTCCGCGGAATTTCAAGCGCTTGCGTTTTCTCAAGTCCTCCGACATGGGTCCGATCGACGTTCTTTTCCACCTGTTGAGCTTCGCCGCGCCGGCTTTGGCACTGGCCGCGCTCCTGGTGCTGGCCGGCCCCTTGCTGCTGCGGCGGTCCCGGCCACTGGTGGCGTGGTGGGTGCAACTGGTCCTGAATTCCGCGGTCGGTGTCGCCGTCCTGGCGCTCGGCCTCTGGCAATTCGGCGTCGACGGGAAGATGGCCACCTATGCCGCCCTGGTCTTCGCCGTGGCGGCCGCCCAGTGGGCGGGCAGCGGCGGCTGGCGCACCTGAAGGGCCTGGTTGCCATGTTGTTCCTGCTGTCGCCGGCCAAGACGCTGGATTACGAATCGCCGCTGCCCCGGCTCCCCCATACCCGGCCGCGGTTCGTGGCGCACTCGCAGGAGCTGATCGCGGCCCTGCGCGAATTGACGCCGGCCCGGGTGGCGAGCCTGATGTCGCTGTCCGACACCCTGGCCGGGCTGAACGTGGCGCGTTTCCAGGCGTGGTCGCCCCGCTTCACCGCCGGGAACTCCCGCCAGGCGATCCTCGCCTTCAACGGCGACGTGTACGAGGGCCTCGCCGCCCGGTCCCTGTCGGCCGACGACCTCGCCTGGGCGCAGGACCACCTGCGAATCCTGAGCGGCCTGTACGGGCTGCTGCGGCCGCTGGACCGGATGCAGCCCTACCGGCTGGAGATGGGCACGGCCCTGCAGGTCGGCGCTGCCCGCAACCTGTACCAGTTCTGGGGTACGCGGATTGCCGACGCGCTCAACCGGGAACTGGCGGCGCAGAAGACGCCGGTCGTGGTGAACCTGGCGTCGCAGGAATACTCGAAAGCGGTGGACCGCGACGTCCTGAAGGCGAGGATGGTCGACTGCGTCTTCGAGGAAGGCAGGGGCGGCGGCTGGAAAATCGTGAGTTTCACGGCCAAGCGCGCCCGCGGCCTGATGGCCAGGTACGCCATCACGCACCGGCTGCAGACGCCCGGGCAGTTGCGGGATTTCGACCTCGAAGGCTGGTCGTTCGACGCCGGCGCGTCCGCCGTCGACCGGCTGGTGTTCAGGCGCCAGGCAAGTTCCGGATGAACCGTCGCGTGCGGATTCGTCCAGGGCTTCCCCAGGGAGAACAATGAGCACGACATCGACCCAGAAAGTGACACCGCAGCTGCGGCAATGGATGATGGAACAGGCCCAGGCCGGCCACGGCGCCGAAGCCGTCCTCAAGGCGATGCTGGCGGCCGGCTGGCAGGAGGACGTGGCCGTGGAGGCCATGGAGGCCACCTTGCGCGGCCACCTGGAAGAGCAGGCCGTTCAACAGGGGTTGCCGCCGGCGCTGCCCGTGCCCGAACCCGACCTCGACGAGTCGCCGCTCTACCTCGATGCCGGCGACCGCCGCGTGCACGTGGTGCAGGCGATGGCGATGCCGCGCATCGTCGTCTTCGGCAGGCTGCTGTCGGACGTGGAATGCGAGGAGCTGATCGCGCTGGCCAGGCCCCGGCTCGCGCGCTCGCTCACCGTGGCCACCCAGACCGGCGGCGAGGAGGTCAACCAGGACCGCACGAGCAACGGCATGTTCTTCCAGCGCGGCGAGAACGAGCTGGTGCGGCGCATCGAAGCTCGGGTCGCCCGCCTGGTGAACTGGCCCGCCGAACATGGCGAGGGGCTGCAGATCCTGCAGTACGGCCCCGGCGCCGAGTACAAGCCGCACTACGACTATTTCGATCCGGACCAGCCGGGCACCCCGACCATCCTGAAGCGCGGCGGCCAGCGTGTCGGCACCCTGATCATGTACCTCGGCGAGCCCGACAAGGGCGGCGGGACCGTGTTCCCGGACGTCCACCTCGAAGTGGCGCCCAAGCGCGGCAATGCGGTCTTCTTCAGTTACGCGCGCCCGCATCCGTCGACCAAGACCTTGCATGGCGGCACGCCGGTGCTGGCCGGCGAGAAGTGGATCGCGACCAAATGGCTGCGCGAGCGGCCGTTCGTCTGAAGGGACTGCGTGCGCGTCGAAGCCAACGGGATCGCCATTGAAGTCGAGGACACCGGACCTCGCGAGGACGGGCGGCCCGCCGTGCTGCTGGTGATGGGCCTGGGCATGCAACTCATCGCGTGGCCGGCGGAGTTCGTGCGGGCGCTGATCGACGCCGGCTTGCGCGTGATCCGCTTCGACAACCGCGACATCGGTCATTCCCAGCACTTCGACCACCTGGGCGTGCCGAATCTGCTGTGGGAAAGCGTGAAGCAGCGCGCCGGCTTGCCGGTGCGCCCGCCCTATGCGCTGCACGACATGGCGCTCGACAGCCTGGGCGTGCTGGACGCGCTGGGCGTCGCGCGGGCGCACGTGGTCGGCGTCAGCATGGGCGGGATGATCGCCCAGCGGGTGGCGCTGGCGGCGCCACGGCGGGTCCTGAGCCTGACCAGCATCATGAGTTCGAGCGGAGCGCGCTACCTGCCCGGTCCCAGGCCGCAGGTTCTGGCCGCCTTCCTGAGCCGGCCGCAGGGGCACGATGAAGAGGCGCTGGTGGACCATGGGGTGAAGCTCTGGAAGCTGATCGGCAGCCCGGCGTTTCCGCCCGACGAGGTCGCGTTGCGCGAAGGGGTCCGTGCCGCCGTGCGCCGCAGCTTCCATCCCGCCGGTACCATGCGTCAGGTGGCCGCGGTGGTCGCCGACCGGCGGCGCGCCGACGAACTGCCGCGCATCAAGGCCCCGACGCTGGTGGTGCACGGGTGCGACGACCCGCTGGTGCCGCTGGCCTGCGGCCACGACACCGCGCGGCGCATCGCCGGGGCGCGGTTCGTCGCCATCCCCGGCATGGGTCACGACCTGCCGCCGCCGCTTCTCCAACGCCTGCTCGATTCGCTGCTGCCGCATCTGAAGAAAGCCTCGCCGCCATGACCAACACGCCGCAACAGTCGCAACTGGGCAAGCCGGCGCCATGCGTCGACCGCTACGATCCCGCGCTGCTCTTTCCGCTCTCGCGCGGGCCCAAGCGCGCGGAACTGGGCATCGCGGGCGAGCCGCCGTTCTTCGGCGCCGACCTGTGGACCGCCTACGAGCTGAGCTGGCTCACGCCGCGCGGCAAGCCGCAGGTGGCGATCGCCCACGTCACGGTGCCGTGCGAGACGCCCAACATCGTGGAAAGCAAGTCGTTCAAGCTGTACCTCAACAGCTTCAGCAACACGCCCTTCGGCTCGGCCGACGAGGTGCGCGACCGCATCCGCACCGACGTCAGCGAGGCGGTGTGGCGCGGCGCCGGTCGCCAGTCGTCGGTCGGCGTGCGCCTGCTGTTGCCGGACCAGTTCGACCGGGAGCAGGTGCACGAACTCGACGGCGCTGCGCACTCGACCGCCTCGACATCGAGTGCACGCACTACACGCCCGCCCCCGAACTACTCACCGCGGCCGTCGACCAGCAGCCGGTGCAGGAAGTGCTGGTCAGCGACCTCCTCAAGAGCAACTGCCTGGTGACGGGCCAGCCGGATTGGGGCAGCGTGCAGATCCGTTACAGCGGACCGCAGATCGACCAGGGTGGGCTGTTGCGCTACCTGGTGAGCTATCGCAACCACAACGAGTTCCATGAGCAGTGCGTGGAGCGCATCTTCATGGACATCCGCCAGCGCTGCCGCCCGGTCAAGCTGTCGGTGTATGCGCGCTACACGCGCCGCGGCGGCCTGGACATCAATCCCTTCCGCACCAGCCATCCGGGCGCCGTCCCGGCCAACGTCCGCACCGCGCGGCAGTGATCCTCAGAGCCTATGAATGAATTGATCGCGCCCGCGACGGGGCGTCCCGAGGCGCAGGCGCAGGCGCGGCCCGCAGCCCAGGCTGGCCGCCTGGGCCAGGGGCGCAACACCCGCCTGCGCCTCGGGACGCTCCGGCCCGCAGGGCGAGCCGGGCCTGATCCGTAATGCGCCAACGGTCTCGAAAGAGGCTCGCGCGGGTGCGAGGAATTTGTTCACAGGCTCTCAGCCCGAGTCGCCAGACGGTGGTGCCCGACACGGCCACCGGCGGCATGATGCGCACGCGTTCCGGGTCGACGCCGCTGCCGCCGTGGTCGCCGTCAAGTGAGCGCGAGCGACCGGCCGTCATCGGCCGAAGAGGTCCGGCGTCCACGCCGGCTGCGGCTGGTGCGCGCGCGGGAGCGGCGCCGCCGGGTTCCCGGCGTCGGTCTTCACGAGCTTGCCCACGCGGACACCCAGCAGCCGCAGGCGACGCCCGAGATCGACGCGCTTGAGGCACTGGCCGGCGACGCGGCGGATGGTGGCCGCGTCCGCGGTCGCGTGCTCGATGGTGGAGTCGCGGGTGGCGGTGCGGAAATCGTCGTAGCGCAACTTGACGCCGATGGTCTTGCCGGCGTACCCCTTGCGCTGGAGGTCGGCCGCGACCTGCAGGCACAGTCGCGTGAACACCTCGCCGAGCTCGGCGCGGTCGCGCACCGCATGCAGGTCGCGCTCGAAGGTCGTCTCGCGGCTCATCGAGACCGGCTCGCTTTCGGTGACCACCGGCCGCTCGTCGCGGCCCCACGCCGCCTCGTGCAGCCAGTGGCCGGTGCCTGGGCCGAAATTGTCGATCAGCCAATCGCAGGGGCTGCGCGGCGATGTCGCCGATGGTGTGAAGGTGCAGTCCGGCCAGCCGGGCGTCGGTCTTCGGTCCGATGCCGTTGATCTTGCGCGCCGGCAGCGGCCAGATCCTGGCTTGGATGTCGGCCTCGTGCACGCACGGAGATGCCGTTGGGCTTGTCGAACTCGCTGGCCATCTTGGCGACGAGCTTGTTGGGCGCGACGCCGATCGAGCAGGTGAGGCCGGTCCGCTCGAAGATGGCGCGCTGGATCAGGCGCGCCAGCACGCGCCCGCCCTCGCGCTGGCCGCCGGGCACGTCGGTGAAGTCGATGTACACCTCGTCGACACCGCGGTCCTCGATCACCGGCGCGATCTCGGCGATGGTGCCCTTGAACAGGCGCGAGAAGCGCCGCACCTCGTCGAAGTCGACCGGCAGCACGATCGCCTGCGGGCACAGTTTCGCCGCCTTCATCATGCCCATCGCCGAGCCGACGCCGAACTGGCGGGCCGGGTAGGTGGCCGTGGTGATGACGCCGCGGCCGACGTAGTCGCGCAGCAGCGGGAATGCCGCGGCCGGAATCTCGCTCAGGGGCAGTTCCGCGTGGGCGCGCAGCACCGCGTCGTCGACGCGAGCGCCGGCCGCCGCCGATCACCACCGGCAGGCCGCGCAGCTGCGGGTATCGCAGCAGCTCCACCGACGCGAAGAAGGCGTCCATGTCGAGGTGGGCGATGCGGCGGCGCTTGGTCACAATCGCGATTTTCCTCAATCCGGCGACGGGGGCCACGGGGGCCACGCGGCGGCGAGCGGGAGATTTTTTGAACGCAGAGGCCGCAGAGGGTCCGCAGAGGACGCAGAGAAGAGAAAGAAGGATCAGTTCACACGCCCCTGAACGGACGCTGGCCACAGGAATTCATCCCGTGGTTTTCTCTGCGTCCTCTTGCGTTCCAGAAACCCTTGGCCGCGACCTGCTCGTTCGCCGGGTTCGTAGCGATTCAGAAGGTGCCGGGCAGCAGGATGCCGCGGTCGACCGTGTTGATGTCGGTGCGGCCGCAGAAGGCCATCGTCAGGTCCAGCTCCTTGTGGATGATCTTCAGCGCCGCCTCGACGCCGGCTTCGCCCAGCGCGCCGAGGCCATACACCATCGCCCGCCCGATGTACGTGCCCTTGGCACCCAGCGCCACCGCCTTGAGCACGTGCTGGCCGGACCGGATCCCGCCGTCCATGTGGACCTCGATCCGGTGGCCGACCGCCTCGACGATCGCCGGCAGCGCGGAGATCGACGAAGGGCGCGCCATCGAGCTGACGCCCGCCGTGGTTGGAGACGATCAGCGCGTCGGCGCCGCTGTCCACGGCCAGCCGCGCATCCTCGACGTCCTGGATGCCCTTGAGGATCAGCGTGCCGCCCCAGCGCTTCTTGATCCATTCCACGTCGGCCCAGGAGCAGCGCCGGGTCGAACTGCCTGGCAGTCCATTCCGACAGCGACCCCATGTTGTCCACGCCCTTCACGTGGCCGACGATGTTGCCGAACTGGCGGCGCGGCGTTCCCAGCATGCCCAGGCCCCAGCGCGGCTTGGTCATCATGTTCAGCATGTTGGGCATCGTCAGCTTGGGCGGCGCCGACAGGCCGTTCTTCAGGTCCTTGTGGCGCTGCCCGATGATCTGCAGGTCCAGCGTCAGGACCAGCGCCGAACAGTTGGCGGCCTTGGCGCGGTCGATCAGGCGCTCGATGAAATCGCGGTCGCGCATCACGTACAGCTGGAACCAGAACGGGTGGTTGCTCGGTCGCCTGCGCCACGTCCTCGATCGAGCAGATGCTCATGGTCGACAGCGTGAACGGGATGCCGAACTTCTTGGCCGCGCGCGCCGCCAGGATCTCGCCGTCGGCGTGCTGCATGCCGGTCAGGCCCATCGGCGCGATCGCGACCGGCATCGCCACCGGCTGGCCGACCATCGTCGTGCGGGTGGTGCGGTTCTCCAGGTTCACCGCGACCCGCTGGCGCAGCAGGATCCTGCTCGAAATCGGCCTCGTTCGCGCGATAGGTGCTCTCGGTCCACGAGCCGGTGTCGGCGTAGTCGTAGAACATGCGCGGCACGCGGCGCTTGGCCAGGACGCGCAGGTCCTCGATATTGGTGATGACTGTCAAGGTCTGTCTCTCCTCACTCTTCTTCGGCGGGCTGCATTGTGCAACGTTGCTTCGAGCGACGGCTGGGCACGCAACCATCATTTGAACGCAGAGGACGCAAAGGTTACGCAGAGAACGCAGAGGAAAAACGATTCCTGGCTGTTCTCTGCGTCCTCTGCGCCTTCTCTGCGTCCTTTGCGTTCAGAAAAACCTTCGCCCGCCACAGCGCAGGTTGGTGGAATTCAGGCCAGCCGCGCCCGGTGCCGCGCGATCTGCGCCCGAACCTGCGCCGGCGCGGTGCCGCCCAGGACGTCGCGGGCGTTGAGCGAGCCGCGCAGCGACAGCACCTCGTACACGTCCTCGCCGATGGCGGGGTTGAACCGCTGCAGGTCGGCCAGCGGCAGTTGGGACAGGTCCACCTGTTGCGCCATCGCCGTCTTGACCGCGTGCGCCACGGTCTCGTGCGCGTCGCGGAACGGCACGCCCTTCTTCACCAGGTAGTCGGCCAGGTCGGTCGCGGTGGCATAGCCGCGCAGCGCGGCGCGCTCCATCGCCTCGGGCACGGTGCTGATGCCGGCCACCATCTCGGCGAAGATGCGCAGCGTGTCCTTCAGCGTGTCCACCGTGTCGAACAGCGGCTCCTTGTCTTCCTGGTTGTCCTTGTTGTAGGCCAGCGGCTGGCCCTTCATCAGCGTGATCAGCCCCATCAGATGCCCGACCACGCGGCCGGTCTTGCCGCGCGCGAGTTCCGGCACGTCGGGGTTCTTCTTCTGCGGCATGATCGACGAGCCGGTCGTGAAGCCGTCCGGGATGCGGATGAAGCCGAAGTTCTGGCTCATCCACAGCACCAGTTCCTCGGAGAAGCGGCTGACGTGCACCATGGCGAGCGAAGCCGCCGCGGTGAATTCGATCGCGAAATCGCGGTCGCTCACGGCGTCGATGGAGTTCTGGCAGACCCCCTCCATGCCGAGCGCGCGGGCGACGCTTTCCCGATCGAGCGGGTAGCTGGTGCCGGCCAGCGCCGCCGCGCCCAGCGGCAGGCGGTTGACGCGCGCGCGCACTTCGGTGAAGCGCTCGGCATCGCGGCTGAACATCTCCACGTAGGCGAGGATGTGGTGGCCGAAGCTCACGGGCTGGGCCACCTGCAGGTGGGTGAATCCCGGCAGGATCACCTCGGTGTTGCGTTCGGCCAGGTCCACCAGGGCGCCCTGCAGCTGGGCGAGCAGCCCAGGATCAGCGTCGATCTCGCCGCGCAGCCACAGGCGCACGTCGGTGGCCACCTGGTCGTTGCGGCTGCGGCCGGTGTGCAGCCGCTTGCCGGCGTCCCCGGCGAGCTGGGTCAGGCGGGCCTCGATGTTCAGGTGGACGTCCTCCAGGTCCAGCTTCCAGTCGAACTGGCCCGATTCGATTTCGCGGGCGATCTGCGCCATGCCGGCCTCGATCGCCTGCAGGTCGGCGGCGCCGAGGATGCCTTGCGCCGCCAGCATCCGGGCATGCGCGAGGGAGCCCTCGATGTCGGCAGCAATACGCTGAACGAGTAGATGTAGAGCACCACCAGATTGCTCATTGCCGCCCAGTGCCTGTCAGGGGCGGCTCCCGTCAGGCAGCACGCCGCCACCTCGATGCGCTTTGGCCCCGCTTCAGATCACGCCAGCATCCAGCAACGTATGCATGTTCAGGGCGCCGATCAGGCGCCCGTCTTTGTCTTCTACTAGCAGCGCATTGATGCGCCGTCGTTCCATCAGCTGCGCGGCTTCGGCCGCCAGCAGGTCCGGACCGATGCGCACGCCGCCGCAGGTCATCACCTCGGCGATGCCCACGGTCCGCACGTTGTCGACCTTTTCCAGCACCCGCCGCAGATCGCCGTCGGTGAATACCCCCACCGCGCGACCGTCGGCGTCCACCACGGCGGTCATGCCCAGGCCCTTGCGGGTGATCTCGAGCAGGGCGTCGGTCAGGCTGGCGTCGCGGCCGACTACCGGCATGCGCTCGCCCTTCACCATCAC
>CAVPTY010000033.1:0-8328 GCA_963708655.1 uncultured beta proteobacterium | reverse complement strand
AGCGCCTCCTGGCCGCGCGTGAGATTGATGTAGACGTCGGCCAGCAGCTCGGCGTCGAGCAGCGCGCCGTGCAGCGTGCGGCTGGAGTTGTCGACGCCGAGGCGGTCGCACAGCGCGTCCAGGCTGTTGCGCTTGCCGGGGTACATCGCCTTGGCCAGCGCCAGCGTGTCGGTGATGCGACCGACGAAGCTGGCGAACGCCGGCTTGCCGAGCAGCTCCAGCTCCTTGTCGAGGAACGCGACGTCGAAGGCCGCGTTGTGGATGATGATCTCGGCGCCGGCGAGGTACTCCATCAGTTCCTCGGCTACTGCGGCGAACTTGGGCTTGTCGCGCAGGAACTCGTTGCTGATGCCGTGCACCTTGAGCGCGTCCTCGTGGCTGTCGCGCTCGGGGTTCAGGTAGAAATGCCGGTTGTTGCCGGTCAGCTTGCGCGACACCAGTTCGACGCAGCCGATCTCGATGATGCGGTCGCCGGCTTCGGCCGACAGGCCCGTGGTTTCGGTGTCGAGGACGATCTGGCGCATGGCTGGCGATTATGCTTGAGGGCTGCAGCGATCCGGGAGCAAGACATGTTCGATCTGACGGGCAAGGTGGCCGTGGTCACCGGGGGCAATGGCGGCATCGGCCTGGGCATGGCGACGGGGCTGGCCGAAGCGGGTGCCACGGTGGTGCTGGCCGGGCGCAACGCCGCGAAATCGGGCGCCGCCGTCACCGCCTTGCGCGCGCGCGACAGGCTGGCCGACTCGATCGAGTGCGACGTCACGCGGGAGAGCGAAGTCGCGGCCCTGTTCCAGGAGATCATGCTGCGCCACCTGCGGCTGGACATCCTCGTCAACAACGCCGGCACGACGGTGCGCAAGCCGCCGCATGACCTGACGCTGGACGAATGGAATCGCGTGATGGACACCAACCTCACCAGCGCCTTCCTGTGCTGCCGCGCGGCGCACCCGCTGATGAAGGAAGGCGGCGGCGGCAAGATCATCAACATCGGCTCGATGATGTCGATCTTCGGCGCGCCGTTCGCCGCCGTGTATGGCGCGAGCAAGGGCGGCATCGTGCAGTTCACGAAATCGCTCGCGACCGCGTGGGCGGCCGACAACATCCAGGCCAACGCCGTGCTGCCCGGCTGGATCGACACCGAGCTCACCCGCGGCGCCCGGGCCCAGGTGCCGGGCCTGAACGAGCGCGTGCTGGCGCGCACGCCGGCCGGGCGCTGGGGCGCGGCGTCCGACCTCGCGGGCATCGCCGTGTTCCTGGCGAGCGGCGCGTCGGACTTCATCACCGGCACCGCGATCCCGGTCGACGGCGGCTACTCGATCACCTGAGGGGCCAGCACCGGCGCGGCCCCGGCGGCATCAGCCGCGCTTTTCCTTCGCCAGGTTGATGGTGTAGCGGGGAATCTCGACGACCAGGTCCTGCTGGGCCACGATGGCCTGGCACGACAGCCGGGAGTCGGGCTCGAGGCCCCAGGCGCGATCGAGCAGGTCTTCCTCGTTCTCGTCCATCTCGTTCAGGGAATTGAAGCCCTCGCGCACCACCACGTGACAGGTCGTGCACGCGCAGCTCATGTCGCAGGCGTGCTCGATCTCGATGTCGTTGTCCAGCAGTGCCTCGCAGATCGAGGTCCCTGGCGTCACCTGCAATTCGGCGCCCTCGGGGCAGATTTCCGGGTGCGGCAGGACCTTGATCTTCGTCATAGCGTTTCCACGTTCCTGCCCGCCAGCGCCTGCTGGATGCTGTGATTCATGCGCGCGGCGGCAAAGGCTTCGGTGCCTTTGGCCAACGCCTCGGTCGCCGCCTCGATCGCGCCCGCGTCATGGCTGGACTGCGCGACCTGCCGCAACTGCTCCACCAGTTGGTCGATGTGCGCCCGCTCCCGCCGGTCCAGCAGGGCGCCGTCGGCGTCCAGCGCACTGCGCGTCGCCAGCAGCATGCGGTCGGCCTCGACCCGCGCCTCGGCCAGGGCGCGCGCCTTCATGTCCTGTTCGGCCGTCGTGAAGCTCTCCTGCAGCATCTTCGCGATCTGTTCGTCCGACAGGCCATAGGACGGCTTGACGTCGATGCGGGCCTCGACGCCGCTGCCCAGCTCGCGGGCGCTCACGTTCAGCAAGCCGTCGGCGTCGACGGTGAAGGTGACGCGGATGCGCGCCGCGCCGGCCGCCATCGGCGGAATGCCGCGCAGCTCGAAGCGTGCCAGGCTGCGGCAGTCCTGCACCAGGTCGCGCTCGCCCTGCACCACGTGCAGCGCCATCGCCGTCTGGCCGTCCTTGTAGGTCGTGAAGTCCTGCGCCTTGGCGGTCGGGATCGTCTCGTTGCGCGGCACGATGCGCTCGACCAGCCCGCCCATGGTCTCGATGCCCAGCGACAGCGGGATCACGTCCAGCAGCAGCAGGTCGCCGGCCGTGCTGTTGCCCGCCAGCTGGTTGGCCTGGATCGCGGCGCCCAGCGCCACCACCTCGTCCGGATCGAGGTTCGTGAGCGGCTCGGGGCCGAAGAACTCGGCGACGGCCCGCCGAATCTGCGGCATCCGGGTCGAGCCGCCGACCATCACCACGCCCTTGACTTCGTCGCGAGCCAGCTTCGCGTCGCGCAGCGCCTTGCGCACTGCCGTCATGGTCCGGGCCGTCAGGTCGGCCGTCACCGCCTCGAAATCCTGCCGTGTGACGGGCACCTCGATCACGCGGCCCTCGAGTTCCACCCGCGCCACGGTGCGATCGGCTGCCGACAGCTCCTCTTTCGCCGCGCGTGCCGTCATCTTCACGGCCGCCTTGGCCGCCGGGCTCGCCGCCAGGACCGCCGCCTTGCCGAGGATCCAGTCGGCCAGCGCCCGGTCGTAGTCGTCGCCGCCGAGGGCCGAGTCGCCGCCGGTCGCGATCACCTCGAACACGCCGCGGGTCAGGCGCAGGATCGAGATGTCGAAGGTGCCGCCGCCGAGGTCGTAGACCGCATAGATGCCTTCACTTGCATTGTCGAGACCGTAGGCGATCGCCGCTGCCGTCGGCTCGTTGATCAGCCGCAGCACGTTGATGCCGGCGAGCTTCGCCGCGTCCTTGGTGGCCTGCCGCTGGGCATCGTCGAAATAGGCCGGCACCGTGATCACGGCGCCGTACAGGTCGTCGTTGAAGGTGTCCTCGGCCCGGTAGCGCAGCGTCGCCAGGATCTCGGCGCTGATCTCGACCGGCGACTTGGTGCCGGCGCGCGTCTCCAGCGACACCATGCCGCCTTGCGCGCCGCCTTCCGTGAAGCGGTGCGGCAGCTTGTCGCGGTTGGCGATGTCGGCCAGTCCGCGGCCCATGAAGCGCTTGACCGAAGCGACCGTGTTTTCCGGATCGTCGGCCTGGGCCGCGTGCGCGTCGTAGCCGATCTGCCGGCCGCCGCCCTGCAGGTAGCGCACCACGGACGGCAGGAGCACCCGGCCCTGCCCATCCGGCAGGCATTCGGCAACGCCGTTGCGCACGGCCGCCACCAGCGAATGGGTCGTGCCCAGGTCGATGCCGACGGCGATGCGCCGCTGGTGGGGGTCGGGGCTCTGTCCCGGTTCGGAGATTTGGAGCAAGGCCATGGGCTTATTGTCCCAGCTGCTCGAACGCGGTCCTGCACGTCGCGGCCGAAGCGCTCGATGAACATGAGGGCTCTGACCTGCCCGGCGGCGGCGGCGGCGTCGTTGTCGCGATCGAGCAGCTGCTCGATGTCGCGCAGCACCTCCTGGCGCGACTGGCGCAGCTGCGCCTCCAGCCGCTCCAGTGCTTCCTCGCCCTCGGCTTCCTCGAGCGCCTCGCGCCATTCCATCTGCTCGATGAGGAAATTCGGCGGCATGGCCGTGTTGTCCTGCGCGTTGATCGGCGCGCCGCGCAGCTCGCACAGGTAGGCCGCGCGCTGCAGCGGATCCTTCAGCCGCTCGTAGGCCTCGTTGATGCGCACCGACCATTGCATCGCCACGCGCTGCGCCGCGTCGCCTTGCGCCGCGAACCGGTCCGGATGGGCCTCCCGCTGCAGCTCCTTCCATCTCGCATCGATGGCGGCGCCGTCCTGCGCGAACCGCTCCGGCAGCCCGAACAGCTCGAAGTCGCTGGATTGCAGATGCAGGTTCATGGTGTAGGACGAAACAGACCGCCGGCACCGGGAATGCGGGGGCGGTCTCTCGGGAATCGAGGTCCGGTCAGACGCGGAAGCTTTCCCCGCAGCCGCAGCGGTCGCGCTCGTTGGGGTTGCTGAACTTGAAGCCCTCGTTGAGCCCCTCGCGCACGAAGTCGAGCTGCGTGCCGTCGATGTACGCGAGGCTCTTCGGGTCGATCAGCACCTTCACGCCATGCTGCTCGAACACGATGTCCTCCGGCGCGAACTCGTCGACGTATTCGAGCTTGTAGGACAGTCCGGAACAGCCGGTGGTCTTCACGCCCAGCCGCACGCCCACGCCCTTGCCCCGCTTCGCGAGATAGCGGGTGACGTGGCGAGCGGCGGCCTCGGTCAGGGTGATCGCCATGGCGCTTGCTTCCCCCGCCTAGTGCGTGTGTTTCTTCTTGTAGTCCTGGACGGCCGCCTTGATGGCGTCCTCGGCCAGGATCGAGCAGTGGATCTTCACCGGCGGCAGCGCCAGCTCCTCGGCGATCTGGCTGTTCTTCAGCGCCGCCGCCTGCTCCAGCGTCTTGCCCTTGACCCATTCGGTGACGAGCGAGCTGGACGCGATGGCCGAGCCGCAGCCGTAGGTCTTGAAGCGGGCGTCCTCGATGACGCCGGTGGCCGGGTTCACCTTGATCTGCAGCTTCATCACGTCGCCGCAGGCGGGCGCGCCCACCATGCCGGTGCCGACGCTGTCGTCGCCCTTGTCGAAGGAGCCGACGTTGCGCGGGTTCTCGTAGTGGTCGACGACTTTCTCGGAATAGGCCATTTCTCTCTCCTGTCTCTGTCAGGCGGACGCCGGTCCGCATGCCTGGATGCCGGGTGACACCGGAATCGCAGGGCCCGTGTTCTTCAGTGCGCGCTCCACTGGATGGTGGAGAGGTCGACGCCGTCCTGGTACATCTCCCACAGCGGACTCAGCTCGCGCAGGCGCGAAACGTTCTGCTTGATGGTGGCGACGGCGTAGTCGATTTCCTGCTCGGTCGTGAAGCGGCCGATGGTCATTCGCAGGCTGCTGTGGGCCAGCTCGTCGCTGCGGCCGAGCGCGCGCAGCACGTAGCTCGGCTCCAGCGACGCCGAGGTGCAGGCCGAGCCCGACGACACCGCCAGGCCCTTGATGCCCATGATCAGCGACTCGCCTTCGACGTAGTTGAAGCTGATGTTCAGGTTCTGGGCCACGCGCCGCTCGAGGCTGCCGTTGATGAACACCTGCTCCACGTCCTTCAGCCCGTCCAGCAGCCGCTGCTGCAGCACGCGGGCCTTCTCGTTGTCCTGCGCCATCTCGGCCCGGGCGATGCGGAAGGCCTCGCCCATGCCGACGATCTGGTGCGTGGGCAGGGTGCCCGAGCGCATGCCGCGCTCGTGGCCGCCGCCGTGCATCTGCGCTTCCAGCCGCACCCGCGGCTTGCGGCACACGTACAGCGCGCCGATGCCTTTCGGGCCGTAAGTCTTGTGCGAAGCCAGACTCATCAGGTCGACCGGCAGCTTCTTCACGTCGATGTCGACCTTGCCGCTGGCCTGCGCCGCGTCCACGTGGAAGACGATCCCCTTCTCGCGGCACAACGCGCCGAGCGCCGGGATGTCCTGGATCACGCCGATCTCGTTGTTCACGAACATCACGCTGGCCAGGATGGTGTCGGGACGCAGTGCCGCCTTGAACGCCTCGAAGTCGACCAGGCCGTCCTCCCTGACGTCGAGGTAGGTCACCTCGAAGCCCTGGCGCTCCAGTTCGCGCATCGGGTCGAGCACCGCCTTGTGCTCGGTCTTCACCGTGACCAGGTGCTTGCCGCGGCCCTTGTAGAAGTGCGCCGCGCCCTTGATGGCGAGGTTGTTCGACTCGGTCGCGCCGGAGGTCCACACGATCTCGCGCGGATCGGCGCCGATCAGGTCGGCCACCTGGGCCCGGGCCCGCTCGACGGCCTCCTCCGCCTCCCAGCCCCAGGCATGGCTGCGCGACGCCGGGTTGCCGAAGTGCTCGCGCAACCAGGGAATCATCGCGTCCACGACGCGCTGGTCCACCGGCGTCGTCGCGCCGTAATCCATGTAGATCGGGAAGTGCGGGGTGGTATCCATGGTGACTTGACGAGGGATGATGTCTTCAGCGGGCTGGCCCGTCCTTGCGGATTCGCAAGCGGACCCCGCGCCCTACGACTTGGCGAAGGTGTTGCCCAGGGCGAACACCGAGTTCGGCGCGTTGACGCGGATCGGCTTGACCACCGGCTGGCTGGAGATCGCCCGCTTGACGGCCGGCTTGTCCTCCACCTGCACGCCCTTGGCGAGCTGCTCGTCGACCAGCTTCTGCAGGGTCACCGAGTCCAGGAACTCCACCATCCGCTGGTTCAGCGCGGCCCACAGTTCGTGGGTCATGCAGCGGCCGCCATCGCCCTGGCAGTTTTCCTTGCCGCCGCACTGCGTGGCGTCCAGGGGCTCGTCCACCGACACGATGATGTCGGCGACCGTGATGTCGGCCGCCTTGCGCCCGAGGCTGTAGCCGCCGCCGGGGCCGCGCGTGGACTCCACCAGCTCGTGCCGGCGCAGCTTGCCGAACAGCTGCTCGAGGTAGGACAGCGAAATCTGCTGGCGCTGGCTGATCGCCGCCAGCGTGACGGGACCGTTGTTCTGGCGCAGGGCCAGGTCGATCATCGCAGTGACCGCAAAGCGGCCTTTGGTTGTGAGACGCATCGCAAGCTCCTTCTGCTTGGGCTGTTCCTTCATTCGCCCCACGACGCTGCTGGCGCCCGGAGCCCGTCTCCGCCCTTTCGTCCGGCTTCCCCACCGGATTCCCGCCGCTCGTGCCAGCGAGTCCTTGGACTGTTCTTGAGTGTTTCGATCAAGTATACCAGAAAACCCGCCGAGGCGCTCAGGTAATCGGGAAATAGATCGTCGCGTGCCACCGAGGCGCGGCGGCCGCAAACGCAAGCTCCTACGTCCGCTTTGCCGGCGGCAAGACGACCACGTTGTCGTGCACGACGGCGCCGAACGCCTGCTCCTTCAGCAGCGCCAGCCGGTCGCGGGTGGCCGCCGCCTTCTCGAACTCCAGGTTGCGGGCGTGCTCCAGCATCTGCTTTTCCAGCCGCTTGATCTCGCGGGCGATGTCCTTCTCCGACATGTCCTCGACCATCGCCCGCTGCAGTTCCTGCTTGGCCTGCTCCTTGCCGGCCTTCTCGCTGTAGACGCCGTCGATCAGGTCGCGCACCTGCTTGACGATGCTGCGCGGCGTGATGCCGTGCTCCAGGTTGTAGGCGATCTGTTTGGCCCGGCGGCGCTCGGTCTCGCCGATGGCCTTCTTCATCGACTCGGTCATCCGGTCGGCGTACAGGATGGCCCTGCCGTTCAGGTTGCGCGCGGCGCGGCCGATGGTCTGGATCAGCGAGCGCTCGGCGCGCAGGAAGCCTTCCTTGTCGGCGTCGAGGATCGCCACCAGCGACACCTCGGGGATGTCCAGTCCCTCGCGCAGCAGGTTGATGCCGACCAGCACGTCGAACGTGCCCAGCCGCAGGTCGCGCAAGATCTCGACCCGCTCCACGGTGTCGATGTCGCTGTGCAGGTAGCGCACCTTGACGCCGTTGTCGCTGAGGTAGTCGGTCAGCTGTTCGGCCATGCGCTTGGTCAGCGTGGTGATCAGCACCCGCTCGTTCTGGTTCGTGCGCAGCCGGATCTCCTGCAGCACGTCGTCGACCTGATGGGTCGCGGGCCGGACTTCCACCAGCGGGTCCACCAGGCCGGTCGGGCGCACCAGCTGTTCCACGACCTGGCCGGCGTGCTCCTGCTCGTAGGCGGCCGGCGTCGCCGACACGAAGACCACCTGCCGCATGCGCGCCTCGAACTCCTCGAACCTGAGCGGCCGGTTGTCCAGCGCGGACGGCAGGCGGAAGCCGTACTCCACCAGCGTCAGCTTGCGGGCGCGGTCGCCGTTGTACATGGCGCCCAGCTGCCCGATCATCTGGTGGCTCTCGTCCAGGAACATCAGGGAATCCTTCGGCAGGTAATCGGTGAGCGTGGACGGCGGCGCCCCGGGCGGCGCGCCGGAGAGGTGCCGGGTGTAGTTCTCGATGCCCTTGCAGTGGCCGATCTCGCTGAGCATCTCCAGGTCGAAGCGCGTGCGCTGCTCCAGCCGCTGGGCTTCGACCAGCTTGCCGTCCGCCACCAGCTCCTTCAGGCGCTGCTCCAGTTCGACCTTGATGCTCTCCACCGCCGACACCACCTTCT
>CAVPTY010000032.1:0-11739 GCA_963708655.1 uncultured beta proteobacterium | reverse complement strand
GACGTGCTCGAAGCCGGAGCCGCCGCAGGTCGGGCAGCGGCCGTCGCCCGAGTTGAAGCTGAACTTCGAGCCGGTGTAGCCGCGCTGCCGGGCCAGCGGCGCGCTGGCGAAGATCTCGCGGATGCAGTCCCACGCGCCGACGTAGCTCACCGGGTTGGAGCGCGCGGTCTTGCCGATCGGCGACTGGTCGACGAACACGACGTCGCGCAGGTGGTCGGCGCCGAGCAGCCGGTCGTGCTCGCCGGCCGCTTCGCTGGCCTTGCCGAAGTGCCGCATCAGCGCGGGTGCCACGATGTCCTGCATCAACGTGGACTTGCCCGAGCCGGACACGCCGGTGACGCACACCAGCCGCTGCAGCGGGAACTCCACGGTCACGTTCTTCAGGTTGTGTTCGCGCGCGCCTTCCAGCACCAGCCGTGGCGTGGACGCTGTCACGGCGCGCTTGAATCCCATGCCCACGTGCTTGCGCGCGCCGAGGTAGGCGCCGGTCAGCGTGTCCGCCTGGCGCAGCTCCTGCACGGTGCCGTCGAACACGATCTGGCCGCCGCGCTCGCCCGGACCGGGCCCCATGTCGATGATGCGGTCGGCCGCCACCATCACCGCCGGGTCGTGCTCCACGACGACCAGCGTGTTGCCGGCGTCGCGCAGCCGGTGCATGGCCTCGGTGATGCGGTTCATGTCGCGCGGATGCAGTCCGATGCTGGGCTCGTCCAGCACGAACAGCGTGTTCACCAGCGAAGTGCCGAGTGCGGTCGTGAGGTTGATCCGCTGCACCTCGCCGCCGGACAGCGTGCGGCTCTGCCGGTCCAGCGTCAGGTAGCCGATGCCGACGTCCACCAGGTACTTCAGGCGGGTGCTGATCTCCTCGTACAGGAGCTTCAGGGCCTGCTGCTCGCCATGCCTTGCTCCCTCTCCCGCGGGGGGAAGGTGGGGAACGGTGCTGGCCTGTCGCGGACCTGCTCCTTCCCCCTCCGGGGGAAGGTTGGGATGGGGGCTGGCGCTTGCGTGCGGATGCCCCCACCCCTGCCCTCCCCCGGAGGGGGAGGGAGAAAGCGGCTGCCCTCCCGCGAAATGAGAGGAAGAAGATGCCGGTGAGATCCGGTCGAACAACCTTCGCAGCCGGTCGATCGGCAACAGCATCAGATCGTGCAGGCACAGGCCCGGCAGCGCCTCGAGCTGCGCCCGCGACCAGCCGGTGCCGACCGGCAGGAAGCGCTTGCCCGGCTCCAGCACCGCGTCCGCATCTTCCTTCGTGCCCAGGCGCCACAGCAGGCTGTCGGTCTTCAGGCGCGCGCCGCCGCAGGCATGGCACGGCGTGTAGCTGCGGTACTTCGACAGCAGCACCCGGATGTGCATCTTGTAGGCCTTGCTCTCCAGGTACTCGAAGAAGCGGCGGATGCCGTACCACTGCTTGTTCCAGTTGCCTTCGCGGAAGTTGGGCGCGCCGTCGATCACCCACGCCTTCTGGTCCGGCGTGAGCTTGTACCAGGGCGTGTCGCGCGGGACGCCGGCGGCTTCCGCGTGCCGCATCAGGTCGTCCTGCGCTTCGGCCCAGGCCGGCGTCTGCAGGGTCTTGATCGCGCCGGCCCGCAGCGTCAGCTTGTCGTTGGGGATGACGAGGCCGTAGTCGACGCCGATCACGCGGCCGAAGCCGCGGCAGGTCTGGCACGCGCCGAGCGCGGAGTTGAACGAGAACATCGACGGGATCGGGTCGGCGTAGCGCAGGTCGCTCTCGGGGCAGTGCAGGCCGGTGGAGAACTTCCAGACTGCGGGGTCCGCGTCCGGTTTCGCGCGCTCTGTCGAACTGGGGTCTGACCCCGATTCCGCGGCCTCTGCCATCACGTACACCGACATGCGCCCGGTGCCGCGCTTCAACGCGACCTCGATCGCCTCGATGGCGCGCGCTTTTTCCACGTTCTGCAGCCGGAAGCGGTCGGCGACGACGTCCAGCATCTTGCGCGGGCCGGTCGGCGTGGCCACCTCGCGCTCCGCCTGCACCCGCGTGAAGCCGCTCGCGGCCAGCCACTGTTCCAGTTCCTCGGCCGACGTTCCGCCCGGCAGTTCCACCGGAAACGTGACCACAAGCCGCGGATCGGCGGCCGCCGTGCGTGCCATCAGCTCGGCGTAGATCGTCTCCGGCGTGTCGTGGCGCACCCGCAGCGCCGTCTGCCGGTCGAACAGCTCGCCCGCCCGCGCGAACAGCAGCTTCAGGTGGTCGTTCAGCTCCGTCATCGTGCCGACCGTGGAGCGCGACGAGCGCACCGGGTTGGTCTGGTCGATCGCGATCGCCGGCGGCACGCCTTCGACGCGGTCCACCGCCGGCTTGTCCATGCGATCCAGGAACTGGCGGGCGTAGGCGGAGAAGGTCTCCACGTAGCGCCGCTGCCCTTCGGCGTACAAGGTGTCGAACACCAGGCTGGACTTGCCCGAGCCGCTGGGGCCGGTGACCACCGTCAGTTCGCCGGTGCGCAGGTCGAGGTCGAGGTTCTTGAGGTTGTGCTGCCTGGCGCCGCGGATGCGGATCAGTCCCTGGGTCATACGGCGGTCGGTTTCCGGAGTTGGCCGAACATTCTAGGGATGAGCCGGAAGATCCTCGGCCATGGGGATATCCACCCCGTTACATCAGGCGACACGTTGCCGCGCCAGGGAGAGGCCGCGGCCCGTGATCAGCGGCCCCGTGCGATGCCCGCGCCCACCTGCCGCGCGCGCTCCCAGTCACCGCCGGCGAACCAGGGGTCGCCCTCCAGGTACGCCCGCAGCATGGGCAGCGCATCGAAGCCCCAGAACAGCTTGTCGTCGACGGCATAGGTCGGCACGCCGAACACGCCGCGCGACAGCGCATCGTCGGTAGTGGCCTTCAGCTCCGACTTCACCGCCTCGCCGGCCGGGTCGCGCGCCGGCTTCAGCACCTGCGCCAGCGCCTCGAGCCGCCGCGCATCGGCGGCATCGGCGCCGCCGCGCCAGACGTGGCGGAACACCGTTTCGCAGACGTAGCGATTGGCGGCCCCGCCGGTGCCGCAGGCCACGGCCAGCCGCAGCAGCGCCAGCGGATTGAACGGGTGCGCCGCCGGCAGGTCCAGCGGGATGCCATGCCGGTCCGCATTCCAGAGCACCTGCCGGTAGGTCCAGTCGCGCTTGGGCGCGATCTCGGCCGGCCCGAGCTGCCCATGGTGTTTCAGCAGCCCGGCGAACAGCACCGGCCGGTACGCCACGCCATAGCTCAGGCCCTGCAGCGCCTGCGGCAGGTGCTCGAACGCCAGGTACGAGTAAGGCGAGATGAAATCGAGGAAGAAGGTGATCCGCTTCATGGCTGGGGCTCCTGGGCGCGCTGCCCGATCTTTCGCCACACCTCACGCCGAGCCGCATCGTCCATCCGCGACCAGCCGGCAATTTCCTGCAGCGTGCGGCAGCAGCCGACGCACAGGCCACGCCCGGCATCCATGCGGCACACCGAGACGCAGGGCGACGGCACGTCGCCCGCGGCATTCGCCACGACCACCCGGGCCAGCCGCGCGAGTTCGCCGGGCGCCATCAGGCGGGGGCCTGCGTCACGTCGGCCACCGGCGCGCCGGTGAGCCGCTCCAGGTCCTGCGGCCTCAGCTTGAACACGCCGTGCGGATGACCCGCCGCGGCCCAGATCTCGTCGAAGCGGAACAGCTCGCGGTCGATCAGCGTCACCGGCGGCTGCGCGTGCGCCAGCGGCGAAACGCCACCGATCGAGAAGCCGGTGCGGGCCTTGACGAACTCCGCGTCGGCGCGGCCGGTCTTGCCGACCAGCGCATCGACCTTCTTTTCGTCCACCCGGCGGTCGCCCGAGGCGATGACCAGCACCGCGGCATCGTCGGCCTTGCGCCGGAAGATGATGCTCTTGGCGATCTGGCCCACCGCCACGCCGAGTGCGTCCGCCGCCTGCTGCGCGGTGCGGGCGGCGTCGCTCAGCATGACCGGTGCGTGGGCATGTCCCTGCTCCTGGAGGGCCCGCGCCACCCGTTGCACGGCTTCGGG
The DNA here is from genome assembly GCA_963708655.1 of uncultured beta proteobacterium. Taxonomy (GTDB): domain Bacteria; phylum Pseudomonadota; class Gammaproteobacteria; order Burkholderiales; family Burkholderiaceae_C; genus Ramlibacter. Next base: position 7,734 of record CAVPTY010000032.1, on the reverse strand, counting down.
CATGGCACCGACCTCGGCACCGCTCATCGCCGTCATCCCTGGCGCTTGTTGAGGAGCGCGGTCGCGGCGCGCGAGTTGGGTGGGCGGCGCAGGTAGTCGCTGATGTACTTGCCCGCATCGACCAGCTGGTCCAGGTCGATGCCGGTCGCTATGCCCATGCCGTGCAACATGTAGACCACGTCCTCGGTGGCGACGTTGCCGGTGGCGCCTTTCGCGTAGGGACAGCCGCCCAGGCCGGCGCACGAGGTGTCGTACTGCCAGACCCCCAGCTGCAATGCCGCCAGCGTGTTGCCCAGCGCCTGGCCGTAGGTGTCGTGGAAATGGCCGGACACGTCGTCGAGGTCGTAGTGCTTCAGCGCCGCCTCCAGCGCGCGCTGGACCTTCAGCGGCGTGCCCACGCCGATCGTGTCGGCCACGCCGACGTGCTGCACGCCGATGTCCTTCATCAGGCGCGCGACCAGTTCCACGTTGGCGGGCGACACCTCGCCTTGGTACGGGCAGCCGAGCGCCACCGAGATCGCGCCGCGCACGTGGATGCCGTGCTCGCGCGCGGCGCTCACCACCGGCGCGAAGCGTTCGATGCTCTCGGCGATCGAGCAATTGATGTTGCGGCGGCTGAACGCCTCGCTGGCGGCGCCGAAGACCACCACTTCGTGCGGCCGCGAGGCCAGCGCCGCCTCGAAGCCCTTCATGTTGGGGGTCAGCACCGAGTAGCGAACGTCCGCACGGCGCTCGATGCCGGCCATCACCTCGGTCGCATCCGCCATCTGCGGCACCCACTTCGGCGAGACGAAGCTGGTGACCTCGATCTCCTTCAGGCCCGCCGCCTGCAGGCGGTGGACCAGCTCGATCTTCACCTGCGCCGGCACCGGCTGCTTTTCGTTCTGCAGGCCGTCGCGCGGGGCGACGTCGACGATCTTGACTCGGCTGGGGTAGTCCATTTCAGTATCCTCGTTGGGGATCGACCACGCCGGCGACGGGTTCCCCCCGCTCCAGCGCCAGTATCTTGCCGGCGATCTGCGCGATGCTCTCGTCGCGCAGCGTGCGCGCCGAGACGTGCGGCGTCACGGTGATCTTCGGATGCTGCCAGAACGGGTGGCCGGCCGGCAGCGGCTCGGTGCGGAACACGTCGAGCGCGGCGCCGGCGAGGTGGCCGCTGTCCAGCAGCGCCAGCAGGTCCTCGTCCACCAGGTGCGCCCCGCGCGCCACGTTGATGACGTAGCCGCCCGGACGCAGCAGGCCGAGCGTGCGGGCGTTCATGATGTCCTGCGTTTCCGGCGTGAGCGGCAGCACGCACACCAGGATGCGAGTCGCGGCCAGGAACTCGTCGAACTGGGCGGGTCCGGCGAAGCCGCGGACCCCCTCGATGTGCCTGGGCGTGCGGCTCCAGCCCAGCGTCGGAAAGTCGAACTGCGCCACCGCCCTGGCGACGCGCCCGCCGAGTACGCCCAGGCCCATGACGCCGACCGGGAAGTCGGCGCGGGCCAGCGGCTTGCGATAGGTCCATTCGCCCCGGGCGATGTCGGCTTGGTAGGCCTCGAGTTCGCGGAAGTGCCGGATCACGGCGTGGCAGACGAATTCCGCCATCTGCACGGCCATGCCGGCGTCGTCGAGGCGGACCACCGCGGCGTGCGGCGGCAGCTGGCACTTGACCAGGGCGTCCACCCCGGCGCCCATGTTGAAGACGCCCTTGAGGCCGGGCTGCTCGTCGAAGAACTGCTGCGGCGGCGCCCACACCACGGCGTGGTCGGCCTGGGGCGCACCGGGCTGCCATTTCTCGACGACGGCGCCCGGCAGGGCCGCGCGCAGGCCGGCCAGCCAGGGTTCGGGCTTGGGGCCGGGAGAACAGAAGGTGATGCGCATTGTCTGGTCGGTGGACTGCGGCGCTGGCTGCGCCCGATCCCTCGATTATTGGCGCCCTCGCTGATGGCGGGTGCGCCAAGGTTTTCTTGAACGCAGAGGTCGCAGAGGATCCGCAGAGGACGCAGAGAGGACAAATGAAGTTGTCGCTCGAGCGATCCGGCGGCAGTGGCAGATGGAATCAATATTATTGGCTGTTCCTCTGCGTCCTCTGCGTAATCTTTGCGTCCTCTGCGTTCAAGAAGTAATAGCGCGCCAGGGATGCAGCCGGAGCAAGCCCTACTCCTTCGCCGTGATCGTCAGCAGTTCGGCGCCCTCGTCGACCTGGTCGCCCGGCGCATACAGCAGTTCCGCCACCACGCCGTCGCCCGGCGCGGCGATGGTGTGCTCCATCTTCATCGCCTCCATGATCGCCAGCACCTGGCCTTCGCGCACTTCGTCGCCCGGCTTCACGTTGAACGAAAGCACCTTCCCGGGCATCGGCGCGGTGAGGCGCCCGCCTTCCGAGTGCGCCTCGCCGGCATGCGCCAGCAGGTCGACGTTGACGATCTGGGTGGCGCCGCGTTCGCTGAACACATGGTCGGTTTCGCCGTCGGCGTACACGGCGGCCAGCAGCCGCTGGCCGGCGAAGTGGACCTCGATGCCTTGCCGGCGCGCCGCGAACGACAGCGCGCCCGTGACGTTGCCGATCGTCAACGTGAGCGTGCCGTCGTGCAGGTATGTGAGTTCGGCCTTGGCCCGCTCGCCGCGGAAGTCGAACTCGAAGCGCCGCACCCGCACGCCGTGCGAGTTCCAGCCGTCGCGGCGGCTGAACGGGTCGGCGCCGGCGGCGGCGCGCTCCTGCAGCAGCGCCTGGGCGATCGCCGCGGCGCCGGCCAGCGCCAGCCCCAGCGGCTCCTGCCTGAACAGGTTGTCCTGCTCGCGCACGATCAGGGCGGTGTCCAGGTCGGCCTGCGCGAACGAGCGGCTGCACACCACCTGGCGCAGGAACTGCACGTTGTTGCCGACGCCGACGATGTGCACCTGCGCCAGCGCCTGCTCCAGCCGCGCCAGTGCCTGCTCGCGCGTGTCGCCGTGCACGATCAGCTTGGCGATCATCGGGTCGTAGAACGGCGAGATGACGTCGCCCTCACGCACGCCGTCGTCGATGCGCACGGCCGCCCGCTCGAAGCTGGCGGCCGCCGGCGTGCGATAGACCAGCAAGGTGCCGGTGGCCGGCAGGAAGTTGTTGTCCGGGGTCTCGGCGCTGATCCGCGCCTCGATCGCATGGCCGTGGATGCGCAGTTGCTCCTGCTTCAGCGGCAGCGGCTCGCCGGCGGCCACGCGCAGCTGCCATTCGACCAGGTCCAGCCCGGTGATCGCCTCCGTCACCGGATGCTCCACCTGCAGCCGCGTGTTCATCTCCATGAAAAAGAAGTTCATCTCTGCGCCGGGGCGCTGTTCGACGATGAACTCCACCGTGCCGGCGCCGACATAGCCCACCGCCTTGGCGGCAGCCACCGCCGCCTCGCCCATGCGCTGGCGCATCGCCGGCGTCATGCCCGGCGCCGGCGCTTCCTCCAGCACTTTCTGGTGCCGCCGCTGCACCGAGCAGTCGCGCTCGAACAGCCAGACGCAATTGCCCTGCGTGTCGCCGAACACCTGGATCTCGATGTGGCGCGGCCGCTGCACGTATTTCTCCACCAGCACCGCGTCGTCGCCGAAGCTGCTGCCGGCCTCGCGCCGGCACGATGCCAGCGCCGCCTGGAAGTCCTCCGGCTTGTCGACCGCGCGCATGCCCTTGCCGCCGCCGCCGGCGCTGGCCTTGATCAGCACCGGATAGCCGATGCGCGCCGCCTCGCGCTCCAGCAGCGCCGGGTCCTGGTCCGCCCCGTGGTAGCCGGGCACCAGCGGCACGCCGGCCTTTTCCATCAACTGCTTGGATTCGGCCTTCAGCCCCATCGCCTGGATGGCCGAGGCGGGCGGTCCGATGAACACCAGCCCGGCCTCGGCGCAGGCACGCGCGAACTCGTCGTTCTCGCTGAGGAAGCCGTAGCCCGGGTGGATTGCCTGCGCGCCGCTGGCGCGCGCGGCTTCGATGATGCGGTCCCAGCGCAGGTAGCTGTCCCTGGGCGCACTGCCGCCGATGTGCACCGCCTCGTCGCAGGCCGCCACGTGCTTGGCGCCGGCGTCCGCGTCGGAATACACGGCGACGGTGCGGATGGCCATGCGCCGCGCGGTGGCGGCCACGCGACAAGCTATTTCCCCTCTGTTCGCAATCAGGATCTTCTTGAACATTCAGCTTCCTTGGGGCGGCCGGCGGCCGTCGAAGAATTCGCGCAGGCGGCTCGCGACGGCGCGCAGGAATTTCACCAGCACGATCATCAGCACCACGGCCATCACGAGCGTGACGGCGAGCGCGATCCAGAAGATCACCGGGTGCGTGGCGGAAAGCCACAACATGAAGACGACGAAGCCGTCCTCGAACAGCGACACGGCGACGTTGCTGAACGGCTCCGGCGAGGTGTTGACGGCGGCGCGGGTGGTGAGCTTGGCCGTGTGGCTGGTGGCGGCGAGCCCGCCACCGAGCAGCGCCGCGATCCAGCCCATGGCAGCGCTGTCGGCGCCGAGCGCGCCAGCCGCCAGCGCGGCGCCGGCCGGAATGCGGATCACGGTGTGCACCGTATCCCAGAGCGTGTCGAGAAAGGGAATCTTGTCGGCGAAGAACTCGACGAAGAACATCGAGCCGCTCACGCCCAGCACCGCCGGATGCCGCAGCACCTGCAGCCCTGGCGGCAGCTCGACGAAGCCCATGAAGCCGGCCAGCCCCGCCAGGAACACCGCCGCGTACAGCCGGATGCCACTGGCCCAGCCCAGCGCGGCGGCGAGCGCCAGCAGTTGCGGCGTATCCAGCAGGTGGCCGAGCGACTCCGTCACCTCAGTCGCCCGGCAGCCAGCCGGGCCGGCGCTTGTCCAGGAAGGACTGGATGCCTTCGCGGCCCTCGGGGCTCACGCGGATGTCCGCGATCGAGCGCACGGTCGACGCGATCAGGTCGGGCGTGATGTCGCGTTCGGCCACCTCGTGTACCAGTTGCTTGCACAGGCTCATCGCCTGCGGACCGGCCTGCACCAGGTGGCGCGCCAGCGCGGCCACGGCCTCGTCCAGCTCCGGCGCCCGCACCACCTGGTGCACGAAGCCGATGCGCAGGGCCTCGGCGGCGCCGAAGCGCTCCGCCGTCAGGAAGTAGCGATGCGCCGCGCGCGCCCCCATCGCGCGGATGACGTACGGGCTGATGGTGGCGGGGATCAGTCCCAGTTTGACCTCGCTGAGGCAGTACTGCGCGCTGTCCACCGAAACGGCGACGTCGCAGGCCGCGACCAGGCCCATCCCGCCCGCGTAGACGTCGCCTTGCACGCGGGCGATGGTCGGCTTGGGGCAACGGTAGATGACGCGCAGCATCTCGGCCAGCGCCGCCGCGTCGGAGAAGTTCTCGCGATGCGAGTAACTCGCCATGCGCCGCATCCAGTTGAGGTCGGCGCCGGCGCAGAACGCCGGGCCGTTGCCGGCCAGAACGATGCAACGCACGTCGTCGCGGCCGCCGAGGTCGTGGAACGCCTTCGTCAGTTCGTAGATGACTTCGTCGTTGAAGGCGTTGCGCACCTCCGGCCGGTTCAGGGTGACCGTCGCCTGCCAGTCGGCGCAGCGGATGTCGATGTTTGCCATGGGTGACTCCTTTCAGTAGCGCTTGGCGACTTCTTCCAGCATGACTTCCGTCGCGCCGCCGCCAATGGCCAGGACGCGTGCGTCGCGCCACAGCCGCTCGATCGCCGTCTCCCGGATGTAGCCCATGCCGCCGTGGAACTGCTGACAGGTCTGCACGACTTCGTTGACCAGCTCGCCGGTCAGCGCCTTGAGCATCGACACGTCCTGGACGATGTCATGCCCCTGGGCGACGCGCCAGGCGCAGTGATAGAGGAACTGGCGCGCCGCGCGCGTCTTCGCATCCAGCATCGACAGCCGCTGGCGGATGGTCTGCTGCTGCCACAGCGGGCCGCCGAACGCCTGGCGCTGCCGCACGTAGTCCAGCGTGAGCTTGAGCGCCTGCTGGCAGTGACCGACCGCCATCGCCCCCAGCGCGATGCGCTCGGTCTGGAAGTTCTTCATCACGGCGTAGAAGCCCTTGCCTTCCTCGCCCAGGAGGTTGGCCACGGGAATGCGCACGTCGTCGAACACCAGTTCGGCGGTGTCGGACGACAGCCAACCGGTCTTCTTCAGCGCGCGCCCGACGGAAAAACCCGGCGTGCCCTTCTCCACGATGAACATCGACATGTCGCGCTTGCCGGGGCCGGTCTTCGCGGCGACGAAGTACAGGTCGGCGTGCACGCCGTTGGTGATGAACATCTTGGTGCCGTTCAGCACCCACTCGCCGCCCTCGCGCCGCGCCGTGGTCCGGATGCCGGCCACGTCCGAGCCGGCGCCCGGCTCGGTGATCGCCACGGCGGTGATCAGCTCGCCGGCGATGACGCGGCGCAGGTAGCGCTCCTTCTGCGCCGGGCTGCCGGCGTGGTGCAGGTGCGGGCTGGCCATGTCGGTATGCACCAGCACCGTGATGACGAAGCCGGCGAAGGTCGATTGCGCCAGCGCTTCGGCAAACACGAGGTTGGTGAGCGCGTCGGCCTCGGCGCCGCCGTACTCGCTCTCGTACAGCAGCCCGAACAGGCCGGCCGCGCCCATGCGGCGCAGCACTTCACGCGGCACGAAGCCCTGCTCTTCCCACGCGCCGGCGTGCGGCTCCACTTCGCGGGCCAGGAAGCGCGCGACCTGCTCGCGCAGCGCCTCGTGCTCGGGGGTGACGTAGATCGACTCGCGCATGGGACCGCCTACATCCGGAAGACGCCGAACTTCGGCTCGCCGATCGGCGCATTGAGCGTGGCCGACAGGCCCAGCGCCAGCACCCGCCGCGGTGTCGGCCGGATCGATCACGCCGTCGTCCCACAGCCGCGCCGTCGCGTAATACGGATGGCCCTTGCACCTCGTACTGGTCGCGGATCGGCTTGCGGAAGGCCTCTTCCTCCTCCGTGCTCCAGGTGCCGCCGCGCGACTCGATGCCGTCGCGCTTGACGGTCGCCAGCACGCTGGCCGCCTGCTCGCCGCCCATCACGCTGATGCGCGCGTTGGGCCACATCCACAGGAAGCGCGGCGAATAGGCGCGGCCGCACATGCCGTAGTTGCCGGCGCCGTAACTGCCGCCGATGATCAAGGTGAACTTCGGCACCTGCGCGGTGGCCACCGCGGTCACCATCTTCGCGGATGGTGAATTTCTTGAGATCAACCACCCTGCACCGCCGTCACCACCTCCACCCGGGCGCCCCCGTTCAGCTCGGTGTGCCACGACGATCTGGGCAGCACCTCCCAGTCCACGGCCACCGCGATGCCCTTCTTCCGGAAAACCCAACTGACTCACCAGTTCCTCGACCGTGGTGCCGTCGGGCACATGGGCTTCCTCGCCGTTGACCAGCAGTATCATTGCGCCCCTCTGAGTTCTGCGAGTTCTCTGGCGATCTGTTCGGCCGTCCACGGCGCCAGCAGAAAGCCGTTGCGTCCATGACCGGTGGCGGCCAGTGTGCGCTCATCGAGCCTACCGACCAGCGGCAGACCGTCCGGTGTCATCGGGCGCAATCCGGCCGCGCACTCGGCCAGCTCGTACTCCCCCAGCGCCGGCATCACCGCGCAGGCATCGTCGAGCAGATCGCGCACACCGCTGACCACCGGCGCGGTGTCCCGACCGTGCTCGTACTGGGTCGCACCCGCCGCCACCCCGTCGCCGCGCGGCACCAGATACACTTGCCTGCCGTGCACGCGAGCTCGAACAACCTTCTGCGGCAACGGCGTAC
>CAVPTY010000031.1:0-16549 GCA_963708655.1 uncultured beta proteobacterium | reverse complement strand
ATGCCTGTTCTTCGTTGGTTCGTCTGTGCTCGCGATGCGCTTCAATCCTGCCCCTGGGCTCCCGCGAAGCGGACAGGCCCGTTCCAAGTGATCGTGGGGTGCAGGGCAGAATTGTCCCATGGCCGAGACCAAGGCACTGACCCAGCCCCAGAAAGCCCTGCGCAAGCTGGGACTGGCACGGGACATCGACCTGGCGCTGCACCTGCCGCTGCGCTACGAGGACGAGACCCGGATCGTGAAGCTGCGCGACGCGCGCGAAGGTGACGTGGCGCAGATCGAGGCGACGGTCACGGCCTGCGAGATCGCCTATCGTCCCCGGCGCCAGTTGCTGGTCACGGTCGACGACGGCACCGACACCTGCCTGCTGCGGTTCTTCACGTTCTATCCGTCGCAGCAGAAGTCGTTGGCAGTCGGCAAGCGGCTGCGCATCCGCGGCGAGCTCAAGGGCGGCTTCCTGGGCTGGCAGATGGTGCACCCCGGCTGGCAGGCGGCCGGGGGCGAGCTGCCCGCGGCGCTCACGCCGGTGTATCCGACGGTCGCCGGGCTGCCGCAGGCCTACCTGCGCAAGGCGGTGGCGAGCGGGCTGGCTCGGGCCGACCTGTCCGACACCTTCCCGCCCGGCGTGACCGACACGCTGCGGCCGCTGGTGTGGAGCCTGCAGGAGTCGCTCACGTTCCTGCACCATCCGACGCCCGACGTCTCGCTGGCGACGCTGGAAGACCGCAGCCATCCGGCATGGCAACGGCTGAAGGCCGAGGAGCTGCTGGCGCAGCAGCTGTCGCAGTTGCAAAGCAGGCGGGAGCGGGCGAGGCTGCGCTCGCCGGCTCTGCTCGCCAGCCCCAAGGGCCTGCCGCAGCAGTTGCTGGCGGCATTGCCCTTCGCGCCGACGGCGGCCCAGCGGCGGGTGACGGCGGAGATCGCGGCCGACCTCGCGAGGGACGTGCCGATGCACCGCCTGCTGCAAGGCGACGTCGGTTCCGGCAAGACGGTGGTGGCGGCTCTGGCGGCGGCCGTGGCGATCGATGCCGGCTGGCAATGTGCGCTGATGGCGCCGACCGAAATCCTCGCGGAGCAGCATTTCCGCAAGCTGATCGGTTGGCTGGAGCCGCTCCTGGCGCCGCGCGGCCTGCGCGTCGCCTGGCTGGCCGGCGGCCAGCGCAGGAAGGAGCGCGACGCGATGCTGCAGATGGTGGCCAGCGGCGAGGCGGCCCTGGTGGTCGGCACCCATGCCGTGATCCAGGAGCAGGTGCAGTTCCGCAACCTCGGGCTGGCGATCATCGACGAACAGCATCGCTTCGGCGTCGAGCAGAGGTTGGCTTTGCGAAGCAAAGCCAACGCTGCCCCGTTCGGGATCAATGTGCCTGCCCGCACCCCGGCCCTCCCCGGCGAAGCCGGGGCTTCCCCGAATGTGCCCGCCCCCACCCCGGCCCTCCCCCGCGCGGGGGAGGGAGAAATGCCGCGCGAACCTCATTTGTTGATGATGTCGGCGACGCCGATTCCGCGAACGCTGGCGATGAGCTATTACGCGGACCTGGACGTGTCCACCATCGACGAACTGCCGCCGGGGCGCACCCCCGTCGTCACCAAGCTGGTGGCGGACAGCCGCCGCGACGAGGTCACCGAGCGGATCCGGGCCCAGGTCGCCGCCGGCCGGCAAGTGTACTGGGTCTGCCCGCTCATCGAGGAAAGCGAAGTCCTGGACCTGGCCAACGCCCGCGCGACGCACGAGGCCCTCACGGCGGCCCTGCCCGGCGTAGCCGTCGGCCTCCTGCACTCGCGCATGCCGACGCCGGAGAAGAAGGCGGTGATGTCGCTCTTCACCGACGGCCACATGGGCGTGCTGGTGGCCACCACCGTCATCGAGGTCGGCGTCGACGTGCCCAACGCCTCGCTGATGGTGATCGAACACGCCGAGCGCTTCGGGCTGTCGCAGTTGCACCAGTTGCGCGGGCGGGTCGGTCGCGGCGCGGCGGCGTCGGCGTGCGTGCTGCTCTATTCGGCCGGCGAGGCCGGCCGGCTCGGCGAGACGGCGCGGGCGCGGCTCAAGGCGATGGTGGAGACCAGCGACGGCTTCGAGATCGCGCGCCGCGACCTCGAGATCCGCGGGCCGGGGGAGTTCCTGGGAGCCCGCCAGTCCGGCGCGCCGCTGCTGCGGTTCGCCGACCTCGCGACCGACAGCGAGCTGCTGCAATGGGCCCGCCAGCTCGCGCCGCTGATGCTCGATCGCCATCCGGAACTCGCCGAACGCCACACGGCGCGCTGGTTGGGTGGAAAATCGGAGTACCTCAAGGCCTGACCCGGATGACGCTCACCGAACTCAAGTACATCGTAGCGGTTGCGAGGGAGAAGCACTTCGGCAAGGCCGCCGAAGCCTGCTTCGTCTCGCAGCCGACGCTGTCGGTGGCCATCAAGAAGCTGGAGGACGAACTCGAGGTCAAGCTGTTCGAGCGCAGCGCCAACGAAGTGACGATCACGCCCCTGGGCGAGGACATCGTGCGGCAGGCGCAGAGCGTGCTGGAGCAGGCCGCGGCGATCAAGGAGATCGCCAAGCGCGGCAAGGACCCGCTGGCCGGTCCGCTGAAACTGGGCGTGATCTACACGATCGGCCCCTACCTGCTGCCGGACCTGGTGCGCCAGGCGATCGCCCGCACGCCGCAGATGCCGCTGATGCTGCAGGAGAACTTCACGGTGAAGCTGCTGGAGATGCTGCGCACCGGGGAGATCGACTGCGCGATCATGGCCGAGCCGTTCCCGGACACCGGGCTGGCAGTCGCCGCGCTGTACGACGAACCGTTCCTGGCGGCCGTGCCGAGCACGCACCCGCTCTCGGCCAAGCAGTTCATCACCGCGCAGGAGCTCAAGAGCGAAACGATGCTGCTGCTCGGCACCGGCCACTGCTTCCGCGACCATGTGCTGGAAGTCTGCCCGGAGTTCGCGCGTTTCTCGAGCGACGCCGAAGGCATCCGCAAGAGCTTCGAAGGCTCGTCGCTCGAGACCATCAAGCACATGGTGGCGGCCGGGATGGGCGTGACGCTGGTGCCGCGCCTGTCGGTGCCGAAGGAGGCGCTCCAGACGCGGCCGAAGCGGCGCAAGGAAGACCAGGCGTTCGTCAAGTACATCCCGTTCGAGGGCGACCCGCCGACCCGCCGCGTGGTGCTGGCGTGGCGCCGCAGTTTCACCCGCTACGAGGCGATCGCGGCGCTGCGCAACGCGATCTATGCGTGCGAGCTGCCCGGCGTCAAGCGCCTGTCCTGAGCGCATTGCCGCGCCGCCGGCAAGCGCTGCGCCGCGCCGCATTTACCATTGGCGACATGGCTTTTTCCGCGCAAGCACCGGACGTGCGCCGGCCCGGACCGTGATGACCAGGAGCAAGTTCTCGCTGTACCTCGACCTGATCCGCTGGAACCGGCCGGCCGGCTGGTTGCTGCTGCTGTGGCCCAGCCTGGCCGCCTTGTGGATCGCGGCCCACGGCTTTCCCGGCTGGCACCTCGTCGCCGTATTCACGCTCGGCACGATCCTGATGCGCAGCGCCGGCTGCTGCGTCAACGACGTCGCCGACCGCGACTTCGACCGGCACGTCAAGCGCACGGCGCAGCGCCCGGTCACGACCGGCGCCGTTTCAGTGCGGGAGGCGCTGGTGCTGGGCGCCGTGCTGGCGCTGCTGGCGTTCGCCCTGGTGCTGACGACCAACGTGGTGGCGATCGCCTGGTCGTTCACGGCGCTGGCAATCTCGCTGGTGTATCCGTACGCCAAGCGCTTCGTCTCGATGCCGCAGGCGGTGCTGGGCGTCGCCTTCAGCTTCGGCATCCCGATGGCATTCGCGGCCGTCCAGTCGCGCGTTCCGCTGGTCGCCTGGGTGCTGCTGCTGGGCAACCTGTTCTGGGTGATCGCCTACGACACGGAATACGCGATGGTCGACCGCGACGACGACATCCGGATCGGCATGAAGACTTCGGCCATCACGCTCGGTCGCGCCGACGTCCCGGTGATCATGGCGTGCTACGCCGCCTACCTCGTGATCTGGGGCGTGGTGCTGGCGGGCAGGATTCCGGCGCTCGTGCTGGCCATCACGCTGGCGGTCGCGGGCGGCCAGGCGGCGTGGCACTACACCTTGATCCGCCGGCGCGAACGCGATGGCTGCTTCCGCGCCTTCCGCGTCAACCACTGGCTGGCGTTCACGGTCTTCGCCGGAGTCATCGCAGGCTACGCGCTGCGCTGAGGCTACGTACCGAACTCGTCGCCGAGTTCCTTGGCGCGCCGGCCGGCCGCGTGCAAGGCCTTCACGAACAGCGCCTGCATGCGGTCGTGTTCCATCGAGCTGATCGCGGCATGAGTGGTGCCGCCCTTGGACGTCACCCGCTGGCGCAGCGCTTCCGGCGGCTCCTGCGAAGCGCGCGCCAGCGCCGCCGCGCCGCCGAACGTGGCGACCGCGAGTCGATACGCCTGCTCGCGCGGCAGGCCCATCTCGACGCCGGCCTGGGTCATGGCCTCGAGGAAGAAGAACACATACGCCGGGCCGGACCCGGACAGCGCCGTCACCGCGTCCAGCTGCGCTTCGTCCTGTACCCACAGCCATTCGCCCGTGGTGGCGATCACCTGCTCGGCCTGCAGCCGGTCGGCCGGCGTCACGCCGGCACGCGCGTACAGCGCCGTGATGCCCTTGCCGATGAGGGCCGGCGTGTTGGGCATGCAGCGCACGATGCGCTCGGTGCCGGTCCATGCCGCGATGCTGTCCGAGCGGATCCCCGCCGCCACGCTCAGGTGCAGGGCGCCGCCGGTGTGCGCGCGCGCCTGGGCCGCGGCGTCGCGGAAGGTCTGCGGCTTGACGGCCCACACCACGAGCTGCGCCCGCTGCAGCGCCGGACCGGCCGCCTCCCGCGCGTCGACGCCGAACTGCTCGCGCAGCTTGGCCCGGGCCGGCGCGAACGGCTCGACGACCTCCAGCTGCGCCGGGCCCATGCCCTGGCGCAGCAGGCCGCCGATGATCGCGCTGGCCATGTTGCCGCCGCCGATGAAGGCGATCGTCCCCGTCGAAGAAGTGTCTGGGCTGCTTGCCATGGCGCGAGTCTAGCCGGGCGAAAATCGCGGGCAATGAATCGAGAGCACCTGATCGCCCGGCTGGCCCGCCCCGTCACCTACGACCTGGCCATCATTGGGGGCGGCGCCACCGGGCTCGGGGTCGCCCTCGACGCGGCGGCGCGCGGCTGGTCCGTGGTCCTGCTGGAATCCCACGACTTCGCCAAAGGCACCTCTTCGCGCGCGACCAAGCTGGTCCACGGCGGCGTGCGCTACCTGGCGCAAGGCAACATCGGGCTGGTGCGCGAGGCGCTGCACGAGCGCACGGTGCTGCTGCACAACGCGCCGCACCTGGCCCAGCCGCTGCCGTTCGTGCTGCCCGCCTACCACTACTGGGAGCTGCCGTTCTACGGCGCCGGGCTCAAGATGTACGACGCGCTGGCGGGCCGCGCCGGTCTGGGCAGGACCGAGTTCCTGGGCCGCCGCGAGACCCTGGCGCGCCTGCCGACGGCCCGCAGCGCAGGGCTGAAGGGCGGCATCCAGTACTGGGACGGCCAGTTCGACGACGCCCGGCTGGCGCTGGCGCTGGCCCGCACCGCGGCCGCCAGGGGGGCGCTGGTGGTGAATTACTGCGCGGTCACGGCGTTGCGCCACGAGCAGGGACGGGTGGCAGGCGTCAGCTGCCAGGATCGCGAGACCGGACGGCGCTTCGAGGTGAGCGCCCGCTGCGTCATCAACGCCGCCGGCGTCTGGGTCGACCAGTTGCGCCAGCAGGATGGCGCGGCCATCGGCCGTCCGGTGCAGGCCATCGTCGCGCCGAGCCAGGGCGTGCACATCGTGGTCGATCGCGAGTTCCTGCCCGGCGATCACGCGCTGATGGTGCCCAAGACCGGGGACGGCCGCGTGTTGTTCGTCGTGCCCTGGCTGGGCAAGCTGATCCTGGGAACCACCGACACGCCCCGCAACGATCTGGCGCTGGAACCGCGGCCGTTCCGCGAAGAGCTGGAGTTCATCCTGAAGGAGGCGGGGCGCTACCTGGTGCGGGCCCCGCGCCCGGGGGACATCCGCAGCATGTGGGTCGGCCTGCGGCCGCTGGTCAAGCCGCAGGGCGACGACGGCGACGACACCAAAGGCCTGAGCCGCGAACACACGGTGCTGGTCAGCCGCAGCGGCCTCGTCACCGTGACCGGCGGCAAGTGGACGACCTACCGCGCCATGGCCGAGGACGTTCTGATCAAGTGCATGGAAAAGCGCCTGCTGGAGACGGCTCGTCCGGGAGTGACCGCCAACTTGCGGCTGCTGGGCGGGGAGCCGGCGCCGCGCGATCCGGTGCCGCTCAGCCAGGCGCAGGGCCTGCATTCCTATGGCTCGGAGGCTGACGCGGTGCTGGCCCTGCCGGGCGCCGCAAACGAGTTGGGCGCGGGGCTGAGCGAGGCGATGGTCCGGTTCGCCGCCCGGGCCGAGTACGCCCGCACAACCGAGGACGTGCTGGCCCGCCGCTGCCGCCTGCTGTTTCTCGACGCGCGGCGGGCCCAGGAGTTGGCGCCGGCGGTCGGCACCATCCTGCGCGAGGAAACCGGCGTCGACCCGCAGGTGCTGGAATTCCAGCAGCTCGCCCGGTCGTACCTCGAGCTGCCGGGCTGAGCGCGAGGGGCCGGCGACCGTCGGAGGTTGACAGCGACCGCACAGCCTGCAATAATCGCCGGCTGCGCTGAAAAACGCGCCTGGGGAGTCCGTGGGGCTTTCCGGTTCTTGCCCATTCGAAGCCGTCCTGCAAGTGGTTTGCCGGGCGGCGACGGCGGGCCCAAGACTGATCCGATGTCCGTGCCGGACCGACTTCCGGTGCAGGCTGCGGGTACAAGTTGGGAATTATTGAAATGATCCAGACAGAATCCCGGCTCGAAGTCGCCGACAACACCGGTGCGAAGTCCGTTCTTTGCATCAAGGTGCTGGGCGGTTCCAAGCGTCGCTACGCGAGCGTCGGCGACATCATCAAGGTGAGCATCAAGGAATGCGCCCCGCGCGGTCGCGTCAAGAAGGGCGAGGTCTACAGCGCCGTGGTGGTCCGCACCGCCAAGGGCCTGCGCCGCAGCGACGGCTCCCTGGTCAAGTTCGACGGCAATGCCGCCGTGCTTCTCAACAACAAGCTGGAGCCGATCGGCACCCGCATCTTCGGCCCGGTCACGCGCGAACTGCGCACCGAGAAGTTCATGAAGATCGTGTCGCTGGCCCCCGAAGTTCTCTGACAAGGACGCGTCCATGAACAAGATTCGCAAAGGCGACGAGGTCGTCGTCCTGGCAGGCCGGGACAAGGGCAAGCGCGGCAAGGTTGCGCTGCGCAAGGACGACGACCACCTGGTCGTCGAGGGCATCAACCTGGTGAAGAAGCACACCAAGCCGAACCCCATGAAGGGGACGACCGGCGGCATCGTCGAGAAGGCCATGCCGATTCACCAGTCCAACGTGGCGATCTACAACGCCGCCACGGGCAAGGCCGACCGCGTGGGCATCAAGGTGGACGGCGACCGGCGCGTCCGCGTCTTCAAGTCCAGCGGCGAAGAAATCAAGGTGGCATGAGCATGGCACGTCTGCAACAAATCTACCGGGAAAAGATCGTTCCCGAGCTGACCGAGAAGTTCGGCTACAAGTCGCCGATGGAGGTGCCGCGTCTGACCAAGATCACCCTGAACATGGGTGTCTCGGAAGCCGTCGCCGACAAGAAGGTGATGGACAACGCCGTGGGCGACCTCACCAAGATCGCCGGCCAGAAGCCGGTCGTGACCAAGGCCAAGAAGGCGATCGCCGGCTTCAAGATCCGCGAAGGCCAGGCCATCGGCACCATGGTGACGCTGCGCGGCGTGCGCATGTACGAGTTCCTGGACCGCTTCGTCACCGTGGCCCTGCCGCGCGTGCGCGACTTCCGCGGCATCTCGGGCCGCGCGTTCGACGGCCGCGGCAACTACAACATCGGCGTGAAAGAGCAGATCATTTTCCCCGAGATCGAGTACGACAAGGTCGACGCACTGCGCGGTCTCAACATCAGCATCACCACCACGGCCAAGACCGACGAAGAGTGCAAGGCACTGCTCGCCGGCTTCCGTTTCCCGTTCAAGAACTGAAGGTGCAGCGTGGCTAAAACAGCTTTGATCCAGCGCGAACTCAAGCGTGACAAACTGGTCGCGAAGTACGCGCCGAAAATGGCCGAACTGAAGGCGATCGCCAACGACTTCAAGAAGAGCGACGAGGAGCGCGCCGCGGCACGCCTGGCGCTGCAGAAGCTCCCGCGCAACGCCAACCCGACCCGCCAGCGCAACCGCTGCGCGATCACGGGGCGCCCGCGCGGTACGTTCAAGCAGTTCGGTCTGGCCCGCAGCAAGATTCGCGAGCTGGCCTTCACCGGCGACATTCCCGGCGTGATCAAGGCCAGCTGGTAAGCGGCAGGAGACTACGATATGAGCATGAGTGATCCCATCGCCGACCTGTTGACACGCATCCGCAATGCGCAGATGGTGGCAAAAACCACTGTGACGGTGCCGTCTTCGAAGGTGAAGGTCGCGATCGCCCAGGTCCTGAAGGACGAGGGCTACATCGAGGGCTTCCAGGTCAAGACCGACGGCGGCAAGAGCGAGATCGAGATCGCGCTGAAGTACTACGCCGGCCGTCCCGTGATCGAGACGATCGAGCGCGTCAGCCGTCCCGGCCTGCGCGTGTACAAGGGCCGCGACGCCATCCCGCAGGTGCAGAACGGCCTGGGCGTGGCGATCGTCACGACCCCGCAAGGCGTCATGACCGACCGCAAGGCCCGCGCCAGCGGCGTCGGCGGCGAAGTCCTGTGCTACGTCGCCTGAGGAAGGAACAGCAGAAATGTCCCGAGTTGGAAAAATGCCGGTCGCCGTCCCGCAAGGCGTGGACGTCTCGATCGCGGAAGACCAGATCAGCGTGAAGGGGGCCGGCGGCTCCCTGTCGCTTGCCGGCAGCTCGCTGGTGAAAGTGACGAACGAAGGCGGCAAGCTCGTCTTCCTGCCCGCGAACGAATCGCGTGAAGCCAATGCCATGAGCGGCACCATGCGCCAGCTGGTGAACAACATGGTGGTCGGCGTCACCAAGGGCTTCGAGAAGAAGCTGAGCCTGGTCGGCGTGGGCTACAAGGCCGCCGCCCAGGGCACGAAGCTGAACCTGTCGGTCGGCTATTCGCACCCGGTGAACAAGGAAATGCCGGCCGGCATCACGGTCGCCACGCCCGCTCCCACCGAAATCGTGATCAAGGGCGCCGATCGCCAGCGCGTCGGCCAGGTGGCCGCCGAAATCCGCGCGATCCGTCCGCCCGAGCCCTACAAGGGCAAGGGCATCCGCTACGCGGACGAGAAGATCACGATCAAAGAGACCAAGAAGAAATAAGGGGCCGCACCATGTTGAGCAAGAAAGAGCAACGCCTGCGTCGTGCCCGCCAGACCCGCATTCGCATCGCCACGCAAGGCGTGCCGCGGCTCACGGTGAACCGCACGAACCTGCACATCTACGCCAGCGTCATCTCCGGCGACGGCGCCAAGGTGCTGGCCACCGCCTCCACGGCCCAGGCCGACGTGCGCAAGTCGCTGGGCGCGCCCGGCAAGGGCGGCAACGCCGCCGCCGCCGCGATCGTCGGCAAGCTGATCGCCGAGAAGGCGAAGGCCGCCGGTGTCGAGAAGGTCGCCTTCGACCGCGCCGGTTTCGCCTACCACGGCCGCGTCAAGGCGCTGGCCGACGCCGCGCGCGAAGCCGGCCTGCAGTTCTAACGGACACGGAAACAGATCATGGCAAGACTTCAGGCAAAGCAAGCAAAGACGCAAGGTGACGGTCCCGAAGACGGGATGCGCGAGAAGATGATCGCGGTCAACCGCGTCACCAAGGTGGTGAAGGGCGGCCGCATCCTCGGCTTCGCCGCGCTCACCGTGGTCGGCGACGGCGACGGCCGCGTCGGCATGGGCAAGGGCAAGTCCAAGGAAGTGCCGGCGGCCGTGCAGAAGGCGATGGAAGAAGCGCGCCGCAACATGACCAAGGTGCAGCTGAAGAACGGCACGATCCATCACAACGTGTTCGGCCAGCACGGCGCCGCCCGCGTCATGATGGCGCCGGCCCCCAAAGGCACCGGCATCATCGCCGGCGGCCCGATGCGCGCCGTGTTCGAAGTGATGGGCATCACCGACATCGTGGCCAAGAGCCATGGCTCGAGCAATCCCTACAACATGGTCCGCGCCACGTTCGACGCGCTGCGCAATTCCACCACGGCGTCGGAAGTGGCGGCCAAGCGCGGCAAGTCGGTCGAAGAGATCTTCGCCGCCTGACCGGAGTCAAAGCAATGGCAACCCAACAAGCTACCCTCAAGGTCCAGCTGGTGCGCAGCCCGATCGGCACCAAGGCCGACCATCGCGCCACCCTGCGCGGCCTCGGCCTGCGCCGGCTCAACAGCGTGCGCGAGCTGCAGGACACGCCCGCCGTGCGCGGCATGATCAACAAGGTCGATTACCTGGTCCGCGTGCTGTAAGCGCCGGCCCGACTGGAAGACTCAGATGGAACTGAACAACATCAAGCCCGCCGCGGGCGCCAAGCACGCCAAGCGGCGTGTCGGCCGCGGCATCGGCTCCGGCCTGGGCAAGACGGCCGGCCGCGGCCACAAGGGGCAGAAGTCCCGGGCCGGCGGCTACCACAAGGTCGGCTTCGAAGGCGGCCAGATGCCGCTGCAGCGGCGCCTGCCCAAGCGCGGCTTCAAGTCGCAATCGGCCAAGTTCAACGGCGAAGTCACCCTGGCCGCGCTCGAGCGCCTGGTGGCCCAGTCGAACGTGGCTGAAGTCGACCTGCTCACGCTGAAGCAAGCGGGCCTGGTCGGCGAGCTGGTGAAGAACGTCAAGGTGATCAAGTCGGGCGAGCTGACCAAGGCCGTCAAGCTCAACGGCATCGGCGCGACCGCCGGCGCCAAGGCAGTCATCGAAGCCGCCGGCGGCAGCATCGCCAGCGCCTGATCGAAAATCGGAAGAAGTCCAGCGTGGCAACGAGCGCAACCCAGATTGCAAAGACCGGCAAGTACGGCGACCTGCGTCGCCGGCTGGTCTTCCTGCTGCTGGCCCTGGTGGTGTACCGCGTCGGCGCGCACATCCCGGTGCCTGGCATCAACCCGGACCAGCTCGCGCAGCTGTTCAAGGGACAGCAGGGCGGCATCCTGAGCCTGTTCAACATGTTCTCGGGCGGCGCGCTGTCGCGCTTCACCGTGTTCGCGCTGGGCATCATGCCGTACATCTCGGCCTCGATCATCATGCAGCTGCTCACCTACGTCGTGCCGACGTTCGAGCAGCTGAAGAAAGAGGGCGAAGCGGGCCGCCGCAAGATCACGCAGTACACGCGCTACGGCACGCTGGGGCTGGCGATCTTCCAGTCGCTGGGCATCGCGCTCGCGCTGGAAGGCTCGGCCGGGCTGGTGATGAACCCGGGCTTCGGCTTCCGCATGACGGCGGTGATCAGCCTGACGGCCGGCACCATGTTCCTGATGTGGCTCGGTGAGCAGATCACCGAGCGCGGCCTGGGCAACGGCATCTCGATCCTGATCTTCGCCGGTATCGCGGCCGGCCTGCCGAATGCGATCGGCGGTCTGCTGGAACTGGTTCGCACCGGCGCCATGAGCATCCTGGTGGCCCTGGTCATCGTGGCGGTGGTCGGCCTGGTGACGTACTTCGTGGTGTTCGTCGAACGCGGCCAGCGCAAGATCCTGGTGAACTACGCGCGCCGCCAGGTCGGCAACAAGGTGTACGGCGGGCAGTCGTCGCACCTGCCGCTGAAGCTGAACATGGCCGGCGTGATCCCGCCGATCTTCGCGTCGTCGATCATCCTGCTGCCGGCGACGGTGGTGAGCTGGTTCTCGACCGGCGACTCGATGCGCTGGCTCAAGGACATCGCCGGGACGCTGTCGCCGGGCCAGCCGATCTACGTGATGCTGTACGCCGGCGCGATCATCTTCTTCTGCTTCTTCTACACCGCCCTCGTGTTCAACAGCCGCGAGACCGCCGACAACCTGAAGAAGAGCGGTGCCTTCATCCCCGGGATCCGCCCCGGCGACCAGACGGCCCGCTACATCGACAAGATCCTGGTCCGCCTGACGCTGGCCGGCGCCGTGTACATCACGTTCGTCTGCCTGCTGCCGGAGTTCCTGATCCTGAAATACAACGTGCCGTTCTATTTCGGCGGGACGTCGCTGCTGATCATCGTGGTCGTGACCATGGACTTCATGGCCCAGGTGCAGAACTACCTCATGTCGCAGCAATACGAGTCGCTGCTGAAGAAGGCGAATTTCAAGACCTCACTCGGCGGCTGAGTAATGACGACCCCCACGCTTACTGCGTTCGCTGCCCCCCGGGGGGGCGCAGGCCTGCCTAGGGGCGGCCCGTCGGAGGCCTGACATGGCCAAGGACGATGTCATCCAGATGCAGGGTGAGGTTGTGGAGAACCTGCCGAACGCGACCTTCCGCGTGAAGCTGGAAAACGGGCACGTGGTGCTCGGACATATTTCGGGAAAGATGCGGATGCACTACATCCGCATCCTCCCTGGTGACAAGGTCACCGTGGAACTGACGCCCTACGACTTGTCGCGGGCACGCATTGTTTTCCGCGCCAAGTAGGCGCTTCGCGCGTACTTGGACGCATAGGTATCTAGGAGAGAGAACATGAGAGTTTCGGCTTCCGTCAAGAAGATCTGCCGCAACTGCAAGATCATCCGCCGCAAGGGCATCGTTCGCGTGATCTGCACGGATCCGCGACACAAGCAGCGCCAAGGCTGATATTTAGAGGACGAACAATGGCACGTATCGCTGGCATCAACATTCCGCCGCATCAGCACGCCGAAATCGGCCTGACGGCCATCTTCGGCATCGGCCGCAGCCGCGCCCGCAGGATCTGCGAGGCCACGGGCATTCCCTACGTCAAGAAGGTCAAGGACCTGACCGACCAGGACCTCGAGCGCCTGCGCGACGCCATCGGCCAGTTCACGATCGAGGGCGACCTGCGCCGCGAGACCACGATGAACATCAAGCGCCTGATGGACATCGGCTGCTACCGCGGCTTCCGCCATCGCCGCGGCCTGCCGGTGCGCGGCCAGCGCACCCGCACCAACGCGCGCACCCGCAAGGGTCCGCGCAGCGCCGCCCAGGCCCTGAAGAAATAACCGGGAAAGAGTAACGACATGGCAAAAGCTCCCGCCAGCAACGCCGCCCAGCGCGTGCGCAAGAAGGTCCGCAAGAACGTCGCCGACGGTGTCGCGCACGTCCACGCGTCCTTCAACAACACGATCATCACGATCACCGACCGCCAGGGCAACGCCCTGTCGTGGGCCTCCTCCGGCGGCCAGGGCTTCAAGGGTTCGCGCAAGTCGACGCCCTTCGCCGCCCAGGTCGCTTCCGAAGTCGCCGGCCGCGCCGCGATCGAGCAAGGCATCAAGAACCTGGACGTCGAGATCAAGGGCCCCGGTCCCGGGCCGCGAGTCGTCGGTGCGCGCGCTGGCCGCCCTCGGCATCCGCATCAACTCCATCGCCGACGTGACGCCGGTGCCGCACAACGGCTGCCGTCCGCAGAAGCGCCGCCGGATTTAAGGAGAAAACACGGTCCGCTGTGCGGACCGTGTCCTTCGAAAGCCCACCGCTGGTTGTGCACGCATGACCAGCTCCCGCGGTAAATGGCCGCGGCAGATGAATCAAAGGAAAGACAAGTGGCACGTTATCTCGGCCCCAAGGCCAAACTCTCCCGCCGTGAAGGCACCGACCTGTTCCTCAAGAGCGCCCGCCGCTCGCTGGCGGACAAGGCCAAGTTCGACTCCAAGCCCGGCCAGCACGGCCGCACCTCCGGCCAGCGCACGTCCGACTTCGGCCTGCAGCTGCGCGAGAAGCAGAAGGTCAAGCGCATGTACGGCGTGCTGGAAAAGCAGTTCCGCCGCTACTTCGAGGAAGCCGAGCGCCGCCGCGGCAACACCGGCTCGAACCTGCTGTTCCTGCTCGAATCGCGCCTGGACAACGTCGTCTACCGCATGGGCTTCGGCTCGACGCGCGCCGAAGCGCGCCAGCTGGTGTCGCACAAGGCGATCACGGTGAACGGCCAGCCGGTGAACATCCCGTCGTACCTGGTCAAGACCGGCGACGTGATCGCCGTGCGCGAGAAGTCCAAGAAGCAGAACCGCGTCGTCGAGGCGCTGCAGCTCGCCCAGCAGGTCGGCCTGCCCGCCTGGGTCGAGGTCAACGCCGACAAGGCCGAAGGCACGTTCAAGAAGGTGCCGGACCGCGACGAGTTCGCAGCCGACGTCAAGGAAGCGCTGATCGTCGAGTTGTACTCGCGATAAACGAGGTGATAACGAGGCTGCTGCGGCAGCGTCGTCCTTCGATGTTTTTTCGTACCTGCCAAGGCGGCATCTCTGGCAGGCGCTTCACCAGCCTTACCGGTGTAACGAGCCGGGGGTATTGAGAGGAAGTCCTGAATGCAAACGAACCTGCTGAAACCCAAAGCCATCAACGTCGAACAGCTCGGCACCAACCGCGCGAAGGTGACGCTCGAGCCGTTCGAGCGCGGCTACGGCCACACCCTGGGCAACGCCCTGCGCCGGGTCCTGCTGTCGTCGATGGTCGGGTATGCGGCAACCGAAGTCACCATCGCCGGTGTCCTGCACGAGTACTCGTCGATCGACGGCGTCCAGGAAGACGTCGTCAGCATCCTGCTGAACCTCAAGGGCGTGGTCTTCAAGCTGCACAACCGCGATGAAGTGACGCTGTCCCTGCGCAAGGACGGCGAAGGCGTCGTCACCGCCGCCGACATCCAGACGCCGCACGACGTCGAGATCATCAATCCCGACCACGTGATCGCCCACCTGTCCCAAGGCGGCAAGATCGACATGCAGATCAAGGTCGAGAAGGGCCGCGGCTACGTGCCGGGCACGATGCGCCGCTACGCCGACGAGCCGACCAAGTCGATCGGCCGGATCGTCCTGGACGCTTCGTTCTCGCCCGTCAAGCGCGTGAGCTACACGGTGGAGAGCGCCCGCGTCGAGCAGCGCACCGACCTGGACAAGCTGGTCGTCGAAATCGAGACCAACGGCGCGATCACGGCCGAAGACGCCGTGCGCGCGTCGGCCAAGATCCTGGTGGAACAGCTCGCGGTCTTCGCCCAGCTGGAAGGCAGCGAACTGGCCGCCTTCGACCAGCCGGTCCAGCGCTCCAGCCAGCAGTTCGACCCGATCCTGCTGCGCCCGGTCGACGAACTGGAACTGACGGTGCGCTCGGCCAACTGCCTGAAGGCCGAGAACATCTACTACATCGGCGACCTGATCCAGCGCACCGAGAACGAGCTGCTCAAGACCCCGAACCTGGGCCGCAAGTCGCTCAACGAGATCAAGGAAGTGCTCGCCTCGCGCGGCCTGACCTTGGGCATGAAGCTGGAGTCCTGGCCGCCGGCCGGCTTGGACAAGCGCTGAAGTCAGAAACCCAACAGCCGAACGCAGAGGACGCAAAGAATACGCAGAGGACGCAGAGAACATCCCATCGAAGGGATTGTTCTGCGCCCTCTGCGAGAACTCTGCGACCTTTGCGTTCAGAAGTTTTTTGGTGACTCTGCAGTACCTGATCCGGCTGCGGAATTTATAAGGAAAGGAAATCACCATGCGTCACGGCCACGGCCTTCGGAAACTCAATCGCACCAGCGAGCACCGCCTCGCGATGCTGCGCAACATGATGAACTCGCTGCTGGAGCACGAGGTCATCAAGACCACGGTCCCCAAGGCCAAGGAACTGCGCCGCGTCGTCGAGCCGATGATCACGCTGGCCAAGGAACCCACGGTCGCCAACAAGCGCCTGGCCTTCGACCGCCTGCGCGACCGCGAGATCGTGACCAAGCTGTTCGGCGAACTCGGTCCGCGCTACCAGGCGCGCCCGGGCGGCTACACGCGCATCCTCAAGATGGGATACCGCGTCGGCGACAACGCGCCGATGGCGCTGGTCGAACTGGTGGACCGTCCGGAGCCCGCCGCATCGACCGAAACGCCTGCGGCCGAATAAGGTCATCGCGGTTCACGCTATAATTGCCCCTCTGACGCGCGGTGGAGCAGCCTGGTAGCTCGTTGGGCTCATAACCCAAAGGTCGCAAGTTCAAATCTTGCCCGCGCAACCAACAACAGAGCGACTCTCGCTCGCAGCCGACGCCCACTTTCGAGTGGGCGTTTTGCTGATGAAGGCCGGTGGATCCGGCGCGGCCGCCGGCGCACGTTGGTCACACGAACGCCACGCCGCTCTGTTCCGCTGCCTTGGAGCTGGCCGACCAAGGCGTCCCGGTCCACGTCTGAGCAGCCGTGCCCATCCCGCCGCAGGTCGCCGATCCTGAGGAGCGACGCCGGCAGGCCGCGGCCACGTTCGCGGCGATGCTCCCCGATGCCGGTGACGTGCTGATCCAGCGCGGCCCGAACCACGCCGTGGCGATACCGCTCCGGCAAGGTCGCGCGCATCGCGGTCATCCTGGTCGACAGCCCGCTGCCGCA
>CAVPTY010000030.1:0-5198 GCA_963708655.1 uncultured beta proteobacterium | reverse complement strand
CCGCGATCACGCCGGCGTATTCGGCGCCCGGCACGAAGGGCAGCGGCGGCTTGACCTGGTACTTGTTCTGGACGATCAGCAGGTCGGGGAAGTTCAGGCTCGCCGCCTTGATCTCGACCAGCACTTCACCGGCCTTGGGCTGCGGCGTCGGCAGTTCCTTCCACTGCAGCGCTTCGGCGCCGACGGGGTTCTCGCACAGCCAGGCATGCATCGGTGGGTCCTTTCGCTGAAAGTCGGCAATGATAAGCGTGGCCGCCCGGACCGCTGGGGCCGCGCCGCACTGTCGCCCTACAATCGGCTCGCGCTTTTGGCCCTTCCATGAAGATCCTGCTCTCCAACGACGACGGTTACCGCGCGCCCGGCATCGAGGCCTTGTACGAGGCCATCCGCGACCTCGGCGAGGTCGAGGTCGTGGCGCCGGAGCACAACAACAGCGCGAAGTCGAACGCGCTCACGCTGCATTCGCCGCTGTACGTGCACGACGCCGCCAACGGCTTCCGCTACGTCAATGGGACGCCGGCCGACTGCGTGCACGTGGCGCTCACGGGGCTGCTCGGCTACACGCCGGACCTCGTCGTGAGCGGCATCAACAACGGCGCCAACATGGGCGACGACACGATCTATTCGGGCACCGTCGGCGCCGCGATGGAAGGCTATCTGTTCGGAATCCCGGCGATCGCGTTCTCGCAGACGCAGAAGGGCTGGTCGCACCTGGACGCGGCGGCGCGCAAGGCGCGGGAACTGGTGCAGCACGTGCTCGCGTGCCCGCCGCCGGAGGCGCTGCCGTGGCTGCTGAACGTGAACATCCCGAACCTGCCGCACGAGGCGCTCAAGTCGTTCAAGGTGTGCCGGCTCGGTCGCCGCCACGCGGCGGAACAGGTGATCTCCCAGACCAGCCCGCACGGCGAGACCATGTACTGGATCGGGGCCGCGGGCCCGGCGAAGGACGACGCCGAGGGCACCGACTTCCACGCGACGGCGCTGGGCCATGTGTCCGTGACCCCGCTGAAGGTGGACCTCACCGACCACGACGCGCTGCGCGGCTGGTCGCGGCTGGTCGCGCCGCTGCCCGCGGCCGGGACCGGCGCGGAATGAACCGGCGGCCCACCTTTCCAGTCCGGCTCGACGCGAAGCCGGCGCCCGCGGCGTCGCGGTCGCCCGCTGCTCCTGCCGCGACTCCCGATGGTGTCGGCCTCGACTCGCAGGCAGTGCGGGCGCGCATGGTGCAGCGGCTGGCCGCCCAGGGTATTCGCGACCAGCGCGTGCTGGCCGCCGTCGGCGCCGTCCAGCGCCACCGTTTCGTCGACACGGCCCTGGCGAACCAGGCCTACGAGGACACGAGCTTGCCGATCGGGCTGGGACAGACCATCTCCAAGCCCAGCGTCGTGGCGCGCATGGTCGAATTGCTGCTGGGACCCGCGACCGGCGGCAAGCTCGGCCGGGTGCTGGAGATCGGCACCGGTTGCGGCTACCAGGCGGCGGTGCTGAGCCTGCTGGCCGCCGAGGTGTACAGCGTCGAGCGCCTGCGGCAGCTGCACGAGAAGGCGCGCGACAACCTGCGGCCGTTCCGGCTCCCCAACGTGCACCTGCTGTTCGGCGACGGCATGGCGGGCTATGCGGGCGGCGCGCCCTACGCAGGCATCATTGCCGCTGCCGGCGGCGAGGCGCTGCCGCAGGCGTGGTGCGATCAACTCGCCGTCGGCGGGCGCATCGTCGCGCCGACCCAGACGGTTGGTGGGCAGCAGGCGCTGGTCGTGATCGAGAAGACCTCGGCCGGGTTGCAACAAAGTGTGCTCGAAGCCGTGCATTTCGTCCCCCTAAAATCAGGAATCGCTTGAAGGAACAACACACGATGCAGAGGTGGCGCCACCGCGGATGGACCTTGACGGCGGGGCTGCTGCTGCTGGCCGTGCTGGCTGGCTGCGCGTCCAGGACGCGCGTGCCCGCCCCGGTCGAGGACCGCAGCTCGGGGCGGCGCGCGCCGGCGGCCGTCGCCACCGAGGCGCCCAAGCCGCCCGCGACCGTCGACGCTGGCGTGAGGCCCGGCCACTACGTGGTCCGTCCCGGTGACACCCTCATCCGCATCGCGCTGGACGC
Organism: uncultured beta proteobacterium; assembly: GCA_963708655.1. Classification (GTDB taxonomy): domain Bacteria; phylum Pseudomonadota; class Gammaproteobacteria; order Burkholderiales; family Burkholderiaceae_C; genus Ramlibacter. The sequence goes on along the minus strand of CAVPTY010000030.1, from coordinate 3,101 downwards.
AGGCCAGAACTGGCGCGACATCGCGCGCTGGAACAACATCGAGAACCCGAACGTCATCGAAGTGGGCCAGGTGCTGCGGGTGACGCCGCCGGCCAGCGAAGTCGCGGTCGCGAAACCCGTGGCGCCGCCCGCGGTCAGCGCCACGCCGGTGCCGCCAGCCGCCGCGCCGAGCCAGCCGGTGTCCGGATCGGCCGCTGCCGCGAGCGCCGCGCGGACAGTCGCGCCGCCGGTGGTGGCCAGCGTGCCGCCGATCACGCCGACGCCGGCGCCTCCGGGCGAAGAGGACATCGGCTGGACCTGGCCGACGCTGCCCGGCGCCGCCGTGATCGGCGGGTTCGACGAACAGCGCAACAAGGGCCTGGACATCGCCGGCAAGCCGGGTGATCCGGTGCTCGCCACGGCCGATGGGCGCGTCGTCTATGCGGGCGCCGGACTGCGCGGCTACGGCAACCTGGTCATCCTGAAGCACAACAACACGTACCTGTCGGCGTATGCGCATAACCAGACCCTGCTGGTGAAGGAAGACCAGACGGTGCGCAAGGGGCAGAAGATCGCCGAGATGGGCAGCAGCGACTCGGATCGGGTGAAGCTGCACTTCGAGATCCGGCGCCAAGGCAAGCCGGTCGACCCCGCTCGTTACCTGCCGCCGCGGTAAGCCTCACGCGCGGCACTGGCACTACGGGTTTTCACTGAAGGCAGATAGAATGGCCGCGTGAAACAGCGCGACGGCCGACGCCAGACCGCCGCTCCTGGGCCGAGCCAGGACGGTGTCGCGCAGCCCACCGAAGACCGCACGCCGCGCGCCGCTGAGCGCGGCGACTCCCCCGAAGAGCCTTCCCGCGACACCCTGCCTGCCGAGCTGGCCGGCGAGTCCAGCGATACGCTGACGCTGTACCTGCGCGAGGTGAGGCGCACCGACCTGTTCACCCCGCAACAGGAATTCGAGACCGCCACCCGGGCGCGCGCCGGCGACTTCGAGGCCCGCCAGTCGATGATCGAGCACAACCTGCGCCTGGTGGTCAGCATCGCCAAGGGCTACCTCGGGCGCGGCGTGCCGCTGTCGGACCTGATCGAGGAGGGCAACCTCGGCCTGATGCACGCGATCGACAAGTTCGAGCCGGAACGGGGTTTCCGATTCTCCACCTACGCGACCTGGTGGATCAGGCAGTCGGTCGAGCGCGCGGTGATGAACCAGGGCCGCGTGATCCGGCTGCCGGTGCACGTGGTGCGCGAGCTGCAGCAGGTGCTGCGCGCGCGCCGCACGCTGGAGAACGATCCCGCCTTCGCGGCCGCGCGCAACGGCTTCCAGGGCGAGGGCGTGCGCGTGGAGGACGTCGCGGCGCTGCTCGGGCGCGACGTGCAGGAAGTCGCTGAACTGCTGGCCATGGCGGAGACGCCCAGGTCGCTGGACGCGGTGATGGACCGCTCGGACGATGAGCACACGCTCGGCGATTCGATGGCCGACGAACTCACGCTCGATCCGACCGGCGTCACGCAGAACCACGAGGTCGAGCGGCTCCTGAACAACTGGATCGATGCGCTCTCCAGCCGCGAGCGCGAAGTGCTGGAAGGCCGCTTCGGCCTGCATGACCGCGAGCCGGAGACGCTGGAGGTCCTGAGCGACCGCCTTGGCCTCACCCGTGAGCGCGTGCGGCAAATCCAGAACGAGGCGCTGCTGAAGTTGAAGCGCTACATGGTGCGCAGCGGCATCAGCAAGCAGGCGCTGTTCTAGCTGCCCGCAACGCAGCGCCTGCTACAGTGCGCGCAATGAGCTGGCCGGTCCTCGTCTTCGACATCGAATCCATTCCCGACATGGCGGGGCTGCGCGCCGTGCGCGGCGCTGACGCGGCGCTCTCCGACGACCAGGTGTACGCGCAGTGGCTCCAGGAGCGCGGCGACAAGGGGCAGAGCGACTTCATGCCGCTGCACCTGCAGCGCGTGCTCGTGATCAGCTGCGTCTTCCGCAACGCCGAGGGCCTGCGCGTGCACTCGTTCGTCGACCGCGACAACGCCAGCGAGGGCCGGGTGATCCAGAACTTCTTCTCGGCGGTCGACAGGAACCTGCCGCAGCTGGTGAGCTGGAACGGCGGCGGCTTCGACCTGCCCGTGCTGCATTACCGCGGGCTGCGCCACGGCGTGGTCGCGGACCGCTACTGGTGCATGGGCGAGGAGGGCGGCCCGGATTCGCGCGAATTCAAGTACAACAACTACATCGGCCGCTACCACATGCGGCACCTGGACCTGATGGACCTGCTGGCGATGTACCAGCCGAAGAACAACGCGCCGCTCGATGCCATGGCCAAGCTGTGCGGTTTTCCGGGCAAGCTCGGCATGGACGGCTCGCAGGTGTACGGCGCCTTCCGCGACGGAAGGATCGACGAGATCCGCCGCTACTGCGAGACCGACGTCATGAATACCTACCTGCTGTACTGCCGCTTCCAGAAGATGCGCTGCGGCTTCACCGAGGCCGAGTACGAGCAGGAGATCGCGATGGTCAAGGGCACGCTCGCCAGCCTGGCGGCGGCCGAGCCGCACTGGCACGAATACCTCGCCGCCTGGGACTGAATCGCCTTGCCTGAGACAATCAGGCCAATGAGCGATGAAGCGGTAGAAGGAAGCCGGGCGGCGCTGCCCGAGGGATGGCTGCAGGTCGACGGCCTCGACATCGACGCGCAGGGCGTCGCGCGGCGCGCGGACGGCAAGGTGGTGTTCATCGACGGCGCGCTGCCGTCCGAGCAGGTGTCGGCCGAGGTCAGGCGCCGCAAGAACAACTGGGAGCAGGCCAGCCTCACGGCGATCCACCGCGAATCGGCCCAGCGGGTGCGGCCGCGCTGTCCGCATTTCGGGCTGCACGAAGGCGCATGCGGCGGCTGCAGGATGCAGCATCTGCAGGTGTCGGCCCAGGTGGCGATCAAGCAGCGCGTGCTGGAGGACAACCTCTGGCACCTCGGCAAGGTGAAGCCGGAGCCGGTGCTGCGGCCGATCGAAGGGCCGACCTGGGGCTACCGCTGGCGTGCCAGGTTTTCGGTGCGCCACGTGCGCAAGAAGGAGACGGTGCTGGTCGGCTTCCACGAGCGCAAGAGCCGCTACGTGGCGGACAT
>CAVPTY010000029.1:0-16988 GCA_963708655.1 uncultured beta proteobacterium | reverse complement strand
CGGTGGTGGGGTTCACCGGGGGCGGGCGCGCCGGCGGCGGCTTCATGTTCATCAACCTCAAGCGCGACCGCGGCGAGCGCGCGCAGGCCGTGCTCACGCGCCTGCGGCCGCAGCTCGAGCGGGTGACGGGTGTCAGGCTGTTCCTGAACCCGGTGCAGGACGTGCGCATGGGCGGACGGCAGAGCAATTCGACCTTCCAGTACACGCTCAAGAGCGACAACACCGCCGACCTGCGCCAGTGGGCCACCCGGCTGGCCGACGCGATGAAGCGCCAGCCGGCGCTGGTCGACGTCGACACCGACCAGCAGGAAAACGGCGTCGAAGCCCATGTGCAGATCGACAAGGACACGGCGGCGCGGCTCGGCATCACGGCGCGCGACGTCGACAACGCCTTGTACAACGCCTTCGGCCAGCGCCAGGTGGCGACCGTCTACGAGGAGTTGAACCAGTACCGCGTGATCCTGGGCGCGGCGCCGGCGTACATCCGCAGCCCGGAAGCGCTGCGCGATGTCTACGTGCCGGCGCGGCGTGCCGCCGGCGGCAGCGGCGCGACGGCGTCCACGAGCGGCACCGGCACGGCGACGGCCGACCCCACGCCGGCCAACCCGGGGCTGCGCGACCAGGCCAGCGGCCAGGCCGTGAGCGCGCAGCCGGCCACGATGGTCCCGCTGTCGGCCATCGCGAGCTTCTCGCTGCGGCCGACCGACAGCTCGGTGTCGCACCAGGACGCGGAACTGGCCACCACCATTTCGTACAACCTGGCCGACGGCGCCAACATGGCCGACGGCCAGGCCGCGGTGCGGCAGGCCGAGGCCGAGATCGGCATGCCGATCAACGTGCGCGGCAGCTTCGAAGGAACGGCGCGCGCGGCGCAGCAGTCGCAGCAGCAGCAGCCGATCCTGATCCTGGCGGCGCTGGTGGTGATCTACATCGTGCTGGGCGTGCTGTACGAAAGCCTGGTGCATCCCATCACCGTGCTGTCGACGCTGCCGTCGGCCGGCGTCGGTGCCGTGCTGGCGCTGCTGCTGTTCGACCTGGAGCTGTCGATCATGGCGCTGATCGGCCTGTTCCTGCTGATCGGCATCGTCAAGAAGAACGCCATCCTGATCATCGACTTCGCCCTCGACGCCGAGCGCTCGCGCGGGCTGTCGCCGTACGACGGCGGTGCGCGAGGCGAGCCTGCTGCGCTTCCGGCCGATCCTGATGACGACGCTGGCGGCGGGCCTGGGGGCGTTGCCGCTGGCGATCGGCTTCGGCGAGGGCGCGGAGCTGCGCCGGCCGCTGGGCATCGCGATCGTCGGCGGCCTGATCGCCAGCCAGGTGATCACGCTGCTGACGACCCCGGTCATCTACCTGCTGCTCGACCGGCTGCGGCGGCGCAGTCCGCTGGAGCGCCAACTCGGCCGCCATGTGGAGACGGCCGCATGAAGACGAACACCATGCTCATGACGATTCCGCACCGCCCGGCGATCCTCGCGCTGGCGCTGGCGCTGGCCGGCTGCGCGGTGGGCCCAACCTACCAGCCGCCGCCGGTCGAGACGCCGCTCGCCTTCAAGGAAGGCCAGGGCGCCTGGGTCAAGGCGGTTCCCGCCGACCTGCTGGAGCGCGGCCCCTGGTGGGAATTGTTCCAGGACCCGGAACTGGACGCGCTGGCCGCGCGGGTGGAGGTGTCGAACCAGAACGTCGCCGCGGCGGTGGCGCGCTACGCGCAGGCGCGGGCGCTGGTCGCCGAGCAGCGCGCCACGCTCTTTCCCATCGTGTCGCTCGACGGCGGCGGCAGCCGCAGCGGCGGCGGGGGCGACACGCCGACGCGCGGCAGTTACCAGCTCGACATCGGCGGCGCCTGGGAGCCGGACGTGTGGGGCCGCCTGCGCCGCGGCGTGGAAAGCGCGCGCAGCGGCGAGCAGGCCAGCCTGGCCGACCTGCAGGCGGCCAGGCTCTCGGCGCAGGGTGAACTGGCCGTGGACTACTTCAACCTGCGCGAGCTCGACGCCGCCAGCGCGCTGCAGGCGCAGACCATCGCCGGCTACGAGCGCACCTTGGGCATCACGAGCAACCGCTACGAGGCAGGCATCGTGGCGCGCACCGACGTGCTGCAGGCGCAGACGCAGCTGGCCAACGCGCGGGCCGAACTGCTCGGGCTGCAGCGGCAGCGCGCGGCGCTGGAACACGCCATTGCGGTACTGACCGGCCAGGCCCCGGCGGGCTTCAATCTGGCGCCGCGGCCGGTGTGGCAAGGCGTGGTGCCCGACGTGCCGATCGACGTGCCGTCCACGCTGTTGCAGCGGCGGCCGGACATCGCGGCGGCCGAGCGGCGCGTCGCCCAGGCCAACGAGCAGATCGGGATCGCGCAGTCGGCGCTGTATCCGAGCTTCCGCTTGTCGGGATCGCTTGGGGCCGGTGCCGCGAGCATTGGCGACCTGTTCAGCGCCTCGGCGCTGGCGTGGTCGCTGGGCGCATCGCTCGCCCAGACGATCTTCGACGCCGGCGGCCGGCAGGCCCGCGTGGCCGGGGCCCGCGCCAGCCACGAGGAGGCGGCGGCGCGCTACCGTCAGACCGTGCTGGCCGCCTTCCAGGACGTCGAGGACCAGCTGGTCGCCTCGCGCGTGCTGCAGCAGCAAGTGGTGCTGCGCCAGCAGGCGGCCGACGCGGCCAGCCTGGTCGAACAGCAGGTGCTCAATCGCTACCAGGCCGGACAGGTGAGCTTCACCGAGGTCGTGACGGCGCAGGTCACGGCACAGAATGCCAGGCGCGCCCTGACGCAGGCGCTGGCCGATCGGCAGGTGGCCGCCGTGGCGTTGATCCAGGCGCTGGGCGGCGGGTGGCGGGGGTTGTGAATGCTGGCTCGTCTTCGCGTCCGGCGGTCCGCTCTTGGGGTGCTCGCAAGACGCCGGCTCGAAATCCATGGTCGCTGGTCCTGCAGCGACTGCAAACGCAATGCGATGGATCGGCTGGGCGGCGGCGCGGCCTCGGCGATACTGGCCGGCCATCACGAGGAGGAGTTCCATGAGCATGGTCCTGTTCGAGCTGCGTGCGGCCGGCGGCCGCGCCTTCAGCCCGTATTGCTGGCGCGCGCGCATGGCGCTCGCCCACAAGGGGCTGACCCCCGAACTGCGGCCGGCCCGCTTCACCGACATTCCCAGCATCGGCCACGGCGCCAAGTCGCTGCCGGTGCTGCTGGACGGGCCGGTCGCGATCCTGGACAGCTGGGACATCGCGCTGTACCTCGAGGAGCGCCATCCCGAGGCGCCGGCGCTCTTCGGCGGCGCGGCCGGGCGGCAGTTCGCGCGCTTCGTGCACCACTGGGCCACGACCCAGTTGCACCCAGTGATCGTGCGCATAGTCGTCGCCGACATCTGGGAGCGGCTGGACCCGGCCGACCAACCGTATTTCCGCGAAACTCGCGAGCAGCGGCTGGGCGCGCCGCTGGAGAGCTTCCGTGCGCAACAGCCGGCGTTGCTCGCGCAACTGGGTACCGCGTTGGCGCCGATGCGCGCGATGCTGGGCGAGCGGCCGTTCCTCGGCGGCGACGAGCCGGCGTATGCCGACTACGTCGTGTTCGGCGCGTTCCAGTGGTCGCGGGTGATCAGCCCGGTGCCGCTGCTGCCGGCCGGCGACGTGGTGCAGCAGTGGTTCGAGCGCTGCCTGGACCTGCACGGCGGGCTGGGCCGGCGGGCGGCGCCTGCCTGACAAGAGTGCAGTGTTGGGCGCTCGGAGATTTCTTGAACGCGAGAGGACGCAGAGGTTACGCAGAGTACGCAGAGAAATACCGGAGAGATGTTTCTGTTGTTCTTGTCTTACCTCTGCGTCCTCTGCGTCCTCTGCGTTCAAAAATTCCTTGGCCGCTTGATATCTCAGTCCCGGCTCGCGCCCGGCGGCGGCGTCTTCGGTTGGTAGTCGCAGTACTGGATCACGGCGCATTCCCAGCACTTCGGGGTGCGCGCGACGCAGACATAGCGGCCGTGCAGGATCAGCCAGTGGTGCGCGTCGACCAGGTACTCCTTCGGCACGCGCCGCATCAGGGCGTTTTCCACTTCCAGCGGCGTCTTTCCCGGCGCCAGCCCGGTGCGGTTGGCGACGCGGAAGATGTGGGTGTCCACCGCCATCGTCTCCGCGCCGAAGCACACGTTCAGGACCACGTTGGCGGTCTTGCGCCCGACCCCGGGCAGCGACTCCAGCTCCTCGCGGGTGCGCGGCACGCGGCCGCCGTGGCGTTCGACCAGGATCCGGCAGGTTTCCAGCAGGTGCTTCGCCTTGCTGCGGTACAGGCCGATGGTCTTGATGTATTCCTCCAGCCCCTCCTGTCCCAGTGCCAGGATCGCCTGCGGCGTGCTGGCGCGCGGAAAGAGCTTGCGGGTGGCCTTGTTGACGCTGGCGTCGGTGGCCTGCGCCGACAGCAGCACGGCCACCAGCAGCTCGAAGGGCGTGGTGAATTCGAGCTCGGTGGTCGGCAGCGGATTGGCAGCCCGCAAGGTGGCGAAGAACGGCTCGACCTGGTCGTCTCTCATGGGGGAGTGTATGAGAGCACTTCGGCGGCACCGAAAACCCAACAGCCGAACGCAGAGAGCGCGAAGGACGCAAAGGACGCAAAAGAATTCCAATTTCCTCTCTTGGATTTTTCGCGTCTTCTGCGTACCTCTGCGTCCTTCGCGTTCGGCTGTTCGATTTTCGAGCCCCGGCGATAATCGAAGCTCTCCCGGAACCACCTCATGAGACTCCTGCACACCCTCCTGCCGGGCGTGACCTTGCTCACCGGCATGCTGCCCGGCCAAGCTCGGTGACGCGAGCAGCGGCAAGGGCACCGTCGTCCGGCGGCACCGAGTACTTCAAGAAGATCATCGACGACCGGAAGCCGACCCTCGAATGAACCCCATGAACTTCGACTTCCACAACCCTTATCCCAGCGTGCGGCTGCCGGTCTTCGCGCGCAACGCCGTCTCCACCTCGCATCCGCTCGCCGCGCAGGCGGGGTTGCGGATGCTGTGGAAAGGCGGCAATGCCGTGGATGCGGCGATCGCGTGCGCCGCGGCCATGACCATCGTCGAGCCGGTCAGCAACGGCCTGGGCAGCGACGCCTTCTGCATCCTGTGGGACGGCAAGGAACTGCACGGGCTCAACTCGTCGGGGCCGGCGCCGGCGTCCTGGACGCTCGACTACTTCCGCCGCAAGTACGGCGCCGACGCGAAGACGCCCGCCCAGGCGCGGATTCGACTCGGTCACGGTGCCGGGCGCGGTCGCTTCCTGGGTGGCACTGAGCGAGCGCTTCGGCAAGCTGCCGTTCGCCGACCTGCTGGAGCCGGCGATCGAGATTGCCGAGCGCGGCTACCTGCTGCCGGTCGTGGTGCAGCAGAAGTGGGCCGACGCGACGCCGGAACTGGGCAGCCTGCCGGGATTCGCCGAATCGTTCCTACCCTGGGGCCGGGCGCCCAAGGTCGGCGAGTTGTTCCGGTTCAAGGCGGCGGCGCGCGCGCTGCGGGCGATCGGGGAAACCAAGGGCGCCGCGTTCTATGGCGGCGAGATCGCGCAGGCGATCGAGAAGTTCGCCGCGGCCAACGGCGGCAGCATCACCGCGCGCGACTTCGCCGCTTTCAAGCCGGAGTGGGTCAAGCCGATCGGCAAGGAATACCGCGGCTACACGCTGCACGAGATCCCGCCCAACGGGCAAGGGATCGCCGCGTTGATGGCGCTGGGCATCCTGAAGAACTTCGACGTCGCCGGCCTGCCGGTCGACGGCGCCGACTCCCAGCACCTGCAGATCGAGGCGATGAAGCTCGCGTTCGCCGACGTCTACCGCTACGTGTCGGAGCCGCGCACCATGGAGGTGACGCCGCAGCAGATGCTCGACGACGGCTACCTGGCCAGCCGCGCCAGGCTGATCGACATGAAGCGGGCGCAGGACTTCGGCGCCGGCAACCCGGTCAAGGGCGGCACGATCTACCTCACGGCGGCCGACGAGAACGGGATGATGGTGTCGTTCATCCAGAGCAACTACATGGGCTTCGGCTCCGGCTGCGTGGAGCCGAGCATTCGGCATCAGCCTGCAGAACCGCGGCCACGGCTTCAGCCTGCAGCAGGGACCGAACCAGGTCGCGCCCGGCAAGCGGCCGTTCCACACGATCATCCCGGCCTTCCTGACGAAGGACGGCCAACCCGTGATGAGCTTCGGCGTCATGGGCGGCAACATGCAGCCGCAGGGCCACATGCAGACCGTGGTGCGCATGCTCGATTACGGCCAGAACCCGCAGGCCGCGTGCGACGCGCCGCGCTGGCGCTTCAACAAAGGGTTGGAGATCAACGCCGAACGGCAGCTGGACGCGCAGACGGTGCGCACGCTGATGGAGCGCGGCCACCGCATCGAGGTGCTCAAGGACAGCTACCAGGACTTCGGCGCCGGCCAGTTCATCTGGCGCGCGGGCGACCCGAAGGTCGAAGGCTACCTGTGCGCCAGCGACCCGCGGCGCGACGGGCTGGTGGCGGGGTTCTGAGGCCGCTTTCGCGTCGCGGGTGCGCTCGCGCCGGCTGAAGCTCGCCCGCCTTCGCGAGCGAATTTGATCTGGCGCAAACCAGCGCCGCCGCGCTGGCGAGCCGAAAGACCACGGCCGTGCCACTGGCGTTCCCGGCCGGCCACGGCCGTGCGAGAATGGCGGCGCTCCGGGGTGTACGCGCAGCGTGCTGAGAGAAACCCGCGAACTTGAACCGGTTCATACCGGCGGAAGAAGAGCCTCTTGCCTGGCCGGGCATCCACCGCGCCGGGGCTGCCTTCGGAGCACTGACCCGTGGTCGCGAAGGAAGCCCGATGACACCAGCCCCCCAGTTCCAGTACCCGCGCGTGCTGTCGATCGCCGGCTCCGACAGCGGCGGCGGCGCCGGCATCCAGGCCGACCTGAAGACCATCGCCGCGCTCGGCTGCTACGGCATGACCGCGGTCACGGCGCTCACGGCGCAGAACACCACCGGCGTGCGCGGCATCCACGGCGTGCCGCTGGAGATGCTGGCCGACCAGATCGACGCGGTGGTGGAGGACATCGGCGTCGACGCCGTGAAGATCGGCATGTTGCACTCGGCGGAGACCGTGCGGACGGTGGCCGCAGCGATCGAGCGCCATCGCCTGCAGCGCGTGGTGCTGGACCCCGTGATGATCGCCACCAGCGGCGCGGTGCTGATCGGCGAGTCGGCGATCTCGGTCCTGGTGCGCGAGCTGTTCCCCAAGGCGCTGGTGATCACGCCCAACCTCGACGAGGCGGCGCTGCTGGTGGGCCGGCCGCTGGGCAACGAAGCCGACATGGAAGCCGCGGCGCGCCAGTTGCTGGAGATGGGCGCGCCCGCCGTTCTGGTCAAGGGCGGGCACCTCACGGGCGACATCGTCAGCGACCTGCTGCTGGAGCGCGCTGGCGATGCCGTGCTGGATGCGCGGCGCCACGCATCCACACGCCGAACACGCATGGCACCGGCTGCACGCTGTCGAGCGCGATCGCGTCGCACCTGGCGCTCGGCGCCGCGCTGCCGGAGGCGGTGCAGCGGGCGCGCGAGTACGTGCGCGGCGCGCTGCAGGCCGGTTCGAACGTGCGCACCGGCGCCGGCAGCGGGCCGCTCAATCACTCGTGGGCGCCGCAGGCCATGCACTTGCGGCCGCTCGCGTGAGGCCTGCCATGAATGCGTCGAACGCCACCGCCGAAATCGTTGCCAGCCTGCTCGCCTTCATCGCGCAGGACGGCTGCAGCGACGCCGAGTTCGACGCGCTGGCGCTGCGCGTGTTCGCGCACCAGCACGCCCGCAACGAGCCGTTCCGGCGCTTCTGCCAGGCGCGCGGCGTCACCCCGCGCAAGGTCAAGGGCTGGCGCGACATTCCGGCGGTGCCGATCGACGGCTTCAAGGACCTGACGCTCAGCTGCGAGCCGCCGGCCGCCTGCGAGCGCGTGTTCATGACCAGCGGCACGACCCGCGGCGAGCTGAAAGGCCGCAACTGGCATCCGGATCTTTCGGTGTGGAACGCTTCCTTCCGCGGCAATTTCGCGCGCCGCTTCATGCGAGGGACCGACCGCATCCGCATGGGCATCCTGTTTCCCGACGAGGCGGCGATGCCCAATTCGTCGCTGGCGCACTACCTGCAGTACGCGGTGCAGGAGTTCGGCGCGCCGGGCAGCGCGCATTTCGTCGGCGCGCAAGGGCTGGACACCGCCGGCGTCACCGAAGCGCTGGCGCAGGCCGCAGCGCAGCGGCGAGCCGTACGCGCTGCTGGGCGCGAGCTACAGCTTCGTGCACCTGATGGACGAACTGAAGGCGGCGGGCCGCGAGTTCCGCTTGCCCGCCGGCAGCCGCATCCTGGACACCGGCGGCTACAAGAAGCAGTCGCGCCAGCTCGACTTCGAGGAGTTCTACGAGTCGCTGGCGCACACCTTCGGCGTCCCGCGCCAGCGCTGCATCAACATGTACGGCATGACCGAGCTGAGCAGCCAGTTCTACGACGACGGCAACGCCGTGGTGCCGTCGGTGAAGTCGGGGCCGCACTGGATCCGCTCGCGGGTGGTCGATCCGCTGACCGGCCGCGAGGTGGCGCCCGGCGAGCGCGGCATCCTGGCGCACTGCGACCTGGCCAATTACAACTCGGTCACCACCATCCTCACCGAGGACGTCGGCGTGGCGACGGCGAACGGCTTCCTGCTGCTCGGGCGGGCCGAAGGCGCCCAGGCCAAGGGATGTTCGCTCGCGGTCGAGGAATTCCTGAAGGCCGCCGCATGAACGACCGGCACGCCACCGCCGGCTGGCTGCCCGGCCTCGCCGCGCACGACGTGCAGTGGCACGCGCTCGAATTCGGCAGCGGCGCGGGCCGGACGCGGGTCGAGGTGCCGGTGCTCAGCGGCGAGCAGATGCGCTCGCTGGCGCGGCGGGTGAAGGCGGCCGCGCGCGAGCACCTGCAGCCGTTGCCGGTGTCGGAAATCATCGCGATCGTCGACCGCGCCGTCGCCCGCCTGCTCGACCCCGCCGATCCGTACCGGCAGGAGGCCGAGCGGCTGCTGCCCGCGATCACCGGCTACGACGCCGAGATGGTGCGGCTGGGCCTGGCGTCCTACCTCAAGACCTTCCGCGCGCCGCAACTGCATCGCTTCGTCGCCGAGGACTTCGCCAATCCCAAGGTGCTCGACGAATTCCAGCCGGCCGCGAAAGGCGGCGCCGTGCGCGCGTTCGGTCCGGCGCTGCTGGTGCACAACTGGGCCGGCAACGTGCCGGCATTGCCGCTGTGGAGCCTGGTGTGCGGGCTCCTGGTCAAGGCCGGCAACGTCGGCAAGCTGCCCAGCGCCGAGCCGCTGTTCGCCGGCCTCTTTGCGCGCCTGCTGGCGCAGGTGCATCCGCCGCTGGCCGATTGCCTCGCGATCGTCTGGTGGAAAGGCGGCGACGCCCGCGCCGCGTCGGCGCTGTTCGGCGAGGCCGACACGGTGCTGGCCTACGGCAGCAACCAGGCCGTCGACGAGATCCGCCGCCAGTTGCCGCTCACGACGCGCTTCCTGCCCTACGGCCACAAGCTCGGTTTCGGGCTGATCTCCCGCGCGGCGCTGGACACGCTGCGCGCGCCGGCGACGGCGCGTCTGGCGGCCCACGACGTCGTGCGCTGGGAGCAGCAAGGCTGTTATTCGCCGCACCTGTTCTACGTCGAGCGCGGCGGCCGCGTCGCGCCGCGCGAGTTCGCGCAGTACCTGGCCGGCGAACTGGCCAACCTGCAGCGACGCCATCCGCGCCGCGCCCTGGCGCTGGAGGACGCGCAGGCCATTGCCGGCTGGCGCCAGTCGGCGGAGCTGCACGCGCTGTCCGCCGCCGGGGCGCAGCTGCTGGGCGACCAGCACGCCGCCTGGGCCGTCGCCTATGCGGAGGCGCCGCAGCCGCTCGTGCCCACGGCCGGCCACCGCTGCATCCAGGTGGTGGCGATCGATCGGCTCGACGACGTGGTGGCGCTGGTCGAGCCGCACGCGGCTTTCCTGCAGACGGCCGGTATCGCAGCGGAGCCTGGCGAGTTGTTCCGGATTTCGGCGTTGCTGGGGCGCGCGGGGGTCACGCGCATCGCGGCCATCGGGTCCATGACGGCGCCCGAGGCCGGCTGGCATCACGACGGCCGTTTCAACCTGCTGGACCTGGTGCGCCTGGTGGAGATCGAGCAGTCCGCCGAACGCGCCGCCGACCGCTTCGCACCGTATGCGCAGGAGGACTCGCCTTGACGTTCCTGGCGATGCGGCAGGTGGGCTACACCTTTCCCGGCTGGCCGCCGGTGGTGCACGGCGTCGACTGGGACGTCGCCGAAGGCGGGTTCCATTGCCTGGTCGGCCGCAGCGGCTGCGGCAAGACCACGCTGCTGAAACTGGCGGCGGGGCTGTTGCATCCGGACCAGGGCCAGATCACCTTGCAGGACGCGGCGTTGACGGCGCCGGGGCCAAGGCTCGGCTTCGTCTTCCAGTCGCCGACGCTGCTGGAATGGCACCGCGTCCTGGACAACGTGCTGCTGCCGGTGTCGCTGCAGCACCGTCCGACGCGCGAGGAAGTGGAACGCGCGCAGCGCTTGCTCGCGCAACTCGGGCTGGCCGCGCATGCCGGCCACTTTCCGCGGCAGTTGTCGGGCGGCCAGCAAAGCCGGGTCGCGCTGGCGCGGGCGTTGATCCTGGAGCCGGCGCTGCTGCTGCTGGACGAGCCGTTCGCCGCGCTGGACGCGATCACGCGCGAGGAGTTGCAGGACGACCTGCTGCACATGTGCCGCGAACGCCGCACCACGGTGCTGTTCGTCACGCACGACATCGCCGAGGCGGTGTACCTGGCCGACCGGGTCGCGGTCATGGATGCGGGGCGCATCGTCGAGCACATCCGCGTCGACCTGCCGCGGCCGCGCAGCGCCGCCACCCGCACCAGCGAGGCCTTCGTGCACCGCTGCGCTCAGGTGCGCCGGGCGATGCACATGGACCTGGTGGCGGCATGAACGGCACCGCCCTGCGTCTGCGCCTCGGTTCGCTGCTGCTGCTGGCGGCGCTGCTGGCGGCGTGGGAAGCCGCTTCGCGCTTCCTCGGCCTGTCGGCACTGGTGCTGCCCGCACCCTCGCTGGTGGCCAAGGCGCTGTGGAACGGCCTGGCCAGCGGCTATTTCTGGCCGCACATCCGCGCCACCGCCACGGAACTGCTACTGGGCCTGGCGACCGGCTGCGCCATCGGCTTTGCGGCCGGTGTCGCGATGGCGGAGTCGCGCCTCCTGCGCGGGCTGCTGATGCCGTACGTGGTGGTGAGCCAGGTCGTCCCGAAACTGGCGCTGATGCCGCTGTTCATCGTCTGGTTCGGCTTCGGCATGACCTCCACCGTCGTCATCACGGCCCTGATCTGCTTCTTCCCGCTGATGGAGAACACGCTGACGGCGCTGCAGCAGGTGCCCCCCGAGCGGCTGGAGCTGTTCCGCATGCTCGGCGCGACCCGCACCCAGACGCTGTGGCGGCTCAAGCTGCCGTCCGGCCTGCCCGGCATCCTCGCCGGCCTGCGGGTCGCGGTGGTGCTGGCGCTGGTCGGCGCCGTGGTCGGCGAATTCATCGCCGCCGGCAAGGGCCTCGGGGCACTCGTGATCGCCTCGCAAGGGACGATGGACACGCCGCTGATGTTCGCCGTGCTGGTCCTGATCGCCGTGCTGGGCATGTCCGTCTATCACGCCACCGTGGCCCTGGAGCGCTGGCTCCTGCTTCCCTACACCCGTGTTATCTGAAAGAGCCGACACCATGACACTCTCGCGCCGCCACCTGCTCGCCGCCCTGGCGCCCCTGGCCGCATTCCCCGCCACCGGCTGGGTCCAACCACCCGCCCGCCTGGACAGGATCACCGTCGCCGGCTGGAGCAAGCCCATCGTCGAGGTCACCCCCTTGCTGGTGGACGAAGACAAGGGCTTCTACAAGGCACAAGGCATAGACCTCGCCTACGTGCCCGGCGCCGGCGGCGGCGACGCCATCCGCAACATCCTGAGCGGCCAGGCCGACGTCGCGTTCACCGACCCGGGTTCGCTGTTCGCCGCACTCGACAAGGGCGAGAAGCTGCGCGCCATCTACGACATCTACCCGCAGAACGTCTTCAACGTCGTGTCGCTCAAGAGCAGCAACATCACCCAGCCGGCGGACCTCAAGGGCAAGAAGATCGGCGTCTACAGCCTGTCCAGCGGCACCCGGCAGAACCTGCTGGTGCTGCTGCACCAGGCCGGGCTGAAGGAATCGGACGTGACCATCGTCGTCACCGGGCTGCTGAACTTCGCGCCACTGCTGCAAGGCCAGGTGGACGCCACGGCCGCCACCGACACCGGCTTGCTGGTGGGACGGCGCCGCGGGCTGGGCGACGTCAACGTCATGGAAGTTGGCAAGTCGCTCAACGTGTCGAGCGACCTCTTCGTGGTGCGCGAGGAAGTGTTCCAGCAGAAGAAGGCGCTGCTCAGGCGCTTCCTGCATGCCTATCGCGACGCCGCCGCCTGGATGATCGCCAACCCGGAGGAAGCCGCCCAGCTGGCCGCCAGGCGCGCCATCGACGGCACCGATCCGGGCGTGAACCTGGAGATCGTGCGGGCCCGCAACGCGGCCAGCGTGAGCGAGCTGACCCGGCGCCAGGGGCTCGGTGCCATCGACCTGGCGTCGCTGCAGCAGGCGGCCGATGCCTACCGGCAGCTGGGCCTGATCCGCAACCCGATCAAGGTGGCCGAGTTCGTCAGCCAGGAGCTGTTGCCGGGACGGACGCAGCCATGAACTTCCAGGGCAAGGTGGTGCTGGTCACCGGCGCCAGCCGCGGCATCGGCGCGGCGATCGCCCGCGCCTTCGCGGCCGAGGGCGCCACCGTGGTCGTCAATTACCTGGGCAACGAACAGGCCGCCGCCGAGGTGGTCGCCCAGTGCCAGGCGGCCGGCGGCGATGCCTGGCCGGCGCGGGCCGACGTGACCTCGCGCGAGGCGGTGGAGCGCATGGTGGCGCAGGCGCAGGAGGAGGTCGGCGCGATCGACATCCTGGTGAACAACGCCTTCCGCGCGTATTCCTTCGACCCCGAGCGGCGCAAGCTGTTCGGCGAGCTGTCGTGGGCCGAGTACCAGGCGCAGTTCGACGGCTCGGTCGGCGCCGCCTACAACGTGTGCCAGGCGGTGCTGCCGCAACTGCGCCGCCGCGCGCAAGGCAGCATCGTCAACATCGTCAGCGATCTCGTGGAGCGGCCGCTGGTCCCCTACCACGAGTACACCACCGCGAAGGCGGCGCTGGTCGGCTTCAGCCGCAACCTGGCGAGCGAGCTGGGTCCCCTGGGCGTGCGCGTCAACTGCGTCGCGCCCGGCCTGGTCTATCCGACCCAGGCCAGCGCCGACACGCGGGCGCAGTTCCGCGAAGCCATCATCGCCACGACGCCGCTGCGGCGGCTGGCGCGGCCCGAGGACGTGGCGGGTCCGGTGCTGTTTCTCGCCTCCGAGTGGAGCGGCTTCATGACCGGCCAGGTGCTGTTCGTCGACGGCGGGCTGGTGATGCGATGAGATCGACCGAAGGAGTGGCGGCATTGAACGACGAGCAGGAAATCGACGTGGCGCTGGACGATCGCCCGCACCGGGTGCCGCGCGGCACGACGCTGGCGGCGCTGGTGAGCGAACTGGGCCACCAGCCCCGGCAGGTGACCACGGCCGTCAACGGCACGTTCGTGCGGCGCGAGGAGCGCGCGGCTTGCGTATTGCAGGCCGGCGACGCGGTGTTGTTGTTCCAGCCCATCGTGGGCGGATGAAACGAGGAGTAGTCATGGAGACCGGAAATTCACAAGCCCGCGCCGACGCCTGGAGCGTCGGCGGCGTCACGCTGCAGCAGCCGCTTTCTGCTGGGGACCGCGCGCTATCCAGACCCGCAGGTGCTGCGCGCACGCGATCGCCGCCTCCGGCGCCGAGGTGCTCACCGTGGGGCTGAAACGGTCGCTCGAGGCCGACAACCAGGGCTTCATGGGCGTCGTGCGGCAGACGCTCGCCGACACCGGCGTCCGGCTGCTGCCGAACACGGCGGGCTGCTACACCGCCCGCGAGGCGGTGCAGGTGTCGCACATGGCGCGCGAGCTGTATGGCACCAACTGGATCAAGCTGGAGGTGCTCGGCGACCGCAAGACCCTGCAGCCGGACCTGTTCGAGACGGTGGCCGCTGCCCAGGAACTGGTGCGCGAAGGCTTCACCGTCTTTCCGTATTGCACCGACGACCTGATCGGCTGCCGCCGCCTGCTGGACGCCGGCTGCCCCGTGCTGATGCCGTGGGGCGCGCCGATCGGCTCGGGGCAGGGGCTGGTCAATCCCTTCGCCCTGCGCACGCTGCGCGAGAGCCTGCCCGACGCGACGCTGATCGTCGACGCCGGGCTCGGTGCGCCGTCGCACGCGGCGCGCGCGATGGAACTGGGCTTCGACGCCGTGCTGCTGAACACCGCGGTGGCGCAGTCGGGCGATCCGGTCGCCATGGCGCGCGCCTTCCGGCTCGCCATCGAGGCCGGCCGCCTGGCGCGGCATTCGGGCGTGATCGCCGCGCGCGACTTCGCCGTGCCCAGCACGCCGGTCGGTGACAAGCCGGTGCTCGGGAGCGACGGCGTGAGCTCGACGGCGACCGTGCTGGTGCTGGGCGAAGGCAGGGCAGGGCGCGGCGGCGCGGTCGCCGGCCCCGTCGCTGCGGCGCTGCGAGAGGCACAACAGTGGCTGGGCGAGCCGGTGACCGGCGCCCCCGACGCCGCGCCGGCCGTGGCCCGCCGCTTGCGTGACCGCGGTGCAACCGCCGTCTGCATCGTCGGCGCCGCTGCCGATGACGGCCGGCCGTTGCACTGGCTGGAGACGCCGCAGGCCCGCGGCTGGATCGCTCCAGCCGCTACCGGCGCCGCGGTGGATGCTCTGCGCTTCGCCGGCGAGTGGCGGGCCGCGCTCGCGCGGGGCTTCGTCGCCGCCGACGCGGCGCTGATCGCGACCATGGCGCTGGCGGCCGACGGCCGGCCCGGCTTCATCAACCAGCCGCACCTGCTGCCACGCCTTTCATGGGGCGAGGCGCCGCGCTTCGCCACGCCGGTTCCGGCGCGCGCGCCGCACCGGCTCGGGGTCTATGCCATCGTCGACGGCGCCGAGCGCGTGCAGCAGGTGCTGGCCGCGGGCGTCAGGACGGTGCAGCTTCGCATCAAGGCGCCGCCGGCGCCCGACGACTTCTGGCGCGCCGCGCTGCGCCGCGAGGTCGAACGCAGCATCGCGGCGAGCCGCGCCGGCCAGGCCGAGCTGTACGTCAACGACCATTGGCAGGTCGCGGCGGAGCTCGGTGCCTTCGGCGTGCACCTCGGCCAGGAAGACCTGGCCGCGATGAGCGAGCAGCGCCGCGCGGCGCTGCTGGCCAGCGGACTGGCGCTGGGCGTCAGCTCGCACAGCCTGTGGGAGCTGGCACGCGCCGCGGCCCTGGCGCCGCGCTACATCGCCTGCGGCCCGGTGTGGCCCACGCTGACCAAGGACATGCCGTGGCAGCCGCAGGGCCTGGACAACCTCGCGTGGTGGTGCCGCATGGCGCCGGCGCCGGTGGTGGCGATCGGCGGCATCCTCGCGCCGGCGCAGGTGCGGGACGCGGCGCGCTGCGGCGCCGACGGCGTGTGCATCGTGCGCGGCCTGGGCGAGCGGCCGCAGGACACGGTGCCGCAGTTCCAGGCCGCGCTGGAGGCGGGGCGGCGCGAGCATGCGGCCGATCCGCCGGCCGCCGCCTGGCCGCATCCCAGTCTGTTGGCGGCAGGGGATTGAGCCATGGCGGCGCGGGCAGTCACTCGCCGGGTGGGGGCGAAGAATCCGGCGGGAGCTGCGAATCCCCCGGGTCCGGTGGATCGGCGCTGGTGTTCACCTTGGCCCGCAGCGACTCCAGCAGATACGGCAGGATGCTGTCCGAGCCTTGCCCGGAACGCCGCCCGGGCCGCGGGGCGTCATGAGCCGCTTTTGTCGCGTTCTCCTAGGCAATCGCCCCCTGGCCCTGCTGTAGGACACAGTCCTGGAACCATCGATGAACATCCTGCAGTGCCTGTCCGCCAACAGGCTCTGCCGCCGCCGGGGCGTGGCCCGCTTCGTCGCTGGGGGTCGACAGCCTGGAGCCGCAGACGCTCAAGGCGCTGCACGCCGACTTCATGACGGTGCTGTCGGACCCCTCGGTGCGCCAGCAACCGGAGAAGCAGTCGATGGACGTGCTGGCCTCGTCACCGGCGGAGTTCGGCGCCGCGATCCGGCGCGAGATCGAGCACTGGCGCAGCGCCGTCGAGGAGTCGGGCGCCGCCCCGCGCGCTATTGGGCGGCCGCGAACCAAAGCGCCAGCAAGGTGGCGATCGCCGCCGGAATGCCGTAGCGCTCCCAGGCCGCGACGTCGTCGCCAGCCACCACTTCGACCGGGATCGGCGTGCGTTCGAGCACCTGGTTGGTCACCGAGTTCTCCAGCAGCCGCGTCAGCGAGTTCTTGCGCGCGGTGGCCATCACGATCTCGTCGCAACGCAGGCGCCTGGCCAGCTCCGTGATGCACTGCGCCTGCTCGCCGAGTTCCACGTGCACCGAATACGGCACGCCGAACTTGTCGAGGATGCGTTGGCACGGCTCCAGGATGCGATCCGACTCGGCCTTGTGCCACTGGCGCAGCGTCTGGGCGCTCAGGAAGCGGCTGGCGTACCAGCTCAGCGGCGGCTGGACGTTCAGCAGGTGCACCTCCATCGAGCTGTCGTTCATGAACCGGCGCACGACTTGTTGCACCGCGTACCGGGAACTGTGGCTGGCCGCCACCGGCACGAGGACCTTCATCACGCCCGCGGCCGGGAAGCGGCCCGGCCGGTCCGTTTCCGGCCCTGCGCCCGGCCGGGCGGCGCCTGCCGCAGCCGCCGGGGCCGGCGCGGCGTGCGCGGCGGACCAGCGGAACCAGGCCTTGAGCAACTCCATCGCCGCGGGCGCCGCCAGGAAGAAGGGCAGCATCAGCAGCCAGTCGTCGACGCCAAGCGGCACCGTGT
>CAVPTY010000028.1:0-11365 GCA_963708655.1 uncultured beta proteobacterium | reverse complement strand
GCGCACGCTGGCAAAGCCGAATTCGCGCAGGTGGCCGCCTTCCACCTTGCCGCCGAGCTGGTGGGCCATGGTCTGCATGCCGTAGCAGATGCCCAGCACCGGCACGCCGAGCTCGAACACCGCCTGCGGCGCCTTGTCGCGTGGTTTCCTCGTAGACGCTGGCGTGGCTGCCCGAGAGGATGACGCCCTTCAGCGTGCCGTCGGCGGCGTACCGGCGCACCCACTCGTCGCCGACGTCGCAGGGATGGACCTCGCAGAACACGTGCGCCTCGCGCACGCGCCGGGCGATCAGCTGGGTGACCTGGGAGCCGAAATCGAGGATGAGGATCTTGTCGTGGGCCAAGCTGGCTTCACTCCGCACGGTAATTGGGGGCTTCCTTGGTGATCTGCACGTCGTGCACGTGGCTCTCGCGCATGCCGGCCGCCGTGATCTGCACGAACTCGGCGCGTTCGTGCAGCTCGTCGACCGTGGCGCAGCCGCAGTAGCCCATCGCCGCGCGCACGCCGCCGCCCATCTGGAAGACGATCGAGACCATCGATCCCTTGTAAGGCACCCGGCCCTCGATGCCTTCCGGCACGAGCTTGTCGGCGTTGGGATTGCCGGTGGTCGCCTCCTGGAAGTAGCGGTCCGCGCTGCCTTGCTGCATGGCGCCGATCGAGCCCATGCCGCGATAGCTCTTGTAGCTGCGGCCCTGGTACAGCACGATCTCGCCGGGCGCTTCCTCGGTCCCGGCGAACATGCTGCCCATCATGACGGTGCTGGCGCCGGCCGCGAGCGCCTTGGCGATGTCACCCGAATACCGGATGCCGCCGTCGGCGATCAGGGGCACGCCGCTGCCGCGCAGGGCAGTGGCGACGTTGTCGATGGCGGTGATCTGCGGCACCCCGACGCCGGCCACGATCCGGGTGGTGCAGATCGAGCCGGGCCCGATGCCCACCTTCACCGCGTCGGCACCGACCTCCGCCAGCGCGCGCGCCGCGGCGCCGGTGGCGATGTTGCCGCCGACCACGTCCACATCGGGGTAGTTCTGCTTGACCCAGCGCACCCGCTCGATCACGCCCTTGCTGTGGCCGTGGGCGGTGTCCACGACGATGACGTCGACGCCGGCCTTCACCAGCGCCTCGACCCGCTCCTCGGTGCCCTCGCCCACCCCGACGGCCGCGCCGACGCGCAGGCGCCCGGACGGATCGCGGGCGGCGTTGGGGAAGCTGGTCTGCTTGGTGATGTCCTTGACCGTGATCAGGCCCTTGAGCTCGAACGCATCGTTGATCACCAGCAGCCGCTCGAGCTTGTACTTGTTCAGCAAGGCCTTGGCCTCGGCCGGGCGTCGTGCCTTCGCGCACCGTGATCAGCTTGTCCCGCGGCGTCATGATCTGGCTCACGGGCACGTCGAAGCGGGTCTCGAAGCGCAGGTCGCGGCCGGTGACGATGCCGACGACCTTGCCGCCGTCGAGCACCGGAAAGCCCGAGATCCCCAGCTGCTCCTGCATCGCCAGGACTTCGCGCACCGTGTGCTTCGGCGTGATGATCACCGGATCGCGCAGCACGCCCGACTCGTAGCGCTTGACGCGGGCCACTTCCGCCGCCTGCTGCTTTGCCGTCAGGTTCTTGTGGACGATGCCGATGCCGCCCTCCTGGGCAATCGCGATCGCCAGCCGGGCCTCGGTCACGGTGTCCATCGCCGCCGACACCAGCGGCAGGTTGAGGCTGATGTTGCGCGACAGCCGCGTCGCCAGCGACGTGTCCTTGGGCAGCACCGGCGAAAAGGCCGGCACCAGCAACACATCGTCGAAAGTGAGTGCTTTTCCGAGCAGTCGCATGCTCAGTTTCCTTGGAAACGCTGGGGGGATGAGGGTGTCCCGGGACCGGGCACTGGACGTCGCCGGACGGCGGCGCGGGGGCTTAGCATCTTGTGAAAGCTCCAAAAGAGGGATTGTACCCGCGCCCCGCGCGACGACTGGCGCGACCCCGATCCGCAGCCGGCGTTGCGAATGGACGCCGCTGCGGCAATCACGCATGGCGCAGCCGCCCAAGGCAGAGCTACACTCATGCCATGAATGTTTCCCGCGCGCTCGTGCTCGCCCTTGCCCTCGCGGTCCCGGCCGTGTGCCAGGCCCAGTGGCGCTGGATCGACAGGAACGGGCAAACGGTTTTCAGCGACCAGGCTCCGCCGCCGGATACCCCGGCCGCCAGGATCCTGGCGCAACCCGGCGCCAAGGCCAGGCCGCCGGCCGATGCGGCGGCGGCCCCGGCGCTGCCGGCATCGCGCCCGGCCGTGCCATTGCGGGCCGGCGCCAGCGCCGCGAAGCCGAGCGGCAAGGACAAGGATCTGCTGGAGAAGAAGAAGCAGGCCGAAGCCGCCGAAGAAGAGAAGAAGAAGGCCCAGGAAGAAGAGATGGCGAGGCTGCGTGCGGACAACTGCACGCGCGCCAAGCGCTCCAAGGCCGCCTTCGATTCGGGCATGCGGATCGCGCGCATGAACGACAAGGGCGAACGCGAAGTGCTCGACGACGCCCAGCGTGCCGCCGAAGTCAAGCGCCTCGAGTCCCTGATCGCCCGCGACTGCACGCCCGCCGGCGGAACCTGACCAGCGATTCCCTCGCGCTACCGGCGCGGCCCTGGCGCCTTCGTTTGCGCGAACAGTCCGGCCGCTCGCGCCCCCTGGCGCGCGAAGCGCTCGCGCCGCGCCAGCTTGGGATCGACCTGCAGGGGCCGGTAGACCTCGACCCGATCGCCCTCGCGCAGGACCGCATCCGGCCCCGACTTGCGTCCCCAGACGCCGAGGCTGGCGCGGCGCCAGTCGAAGCCGGGCCGCGCCTGCGGCAAGCCGCTGCGTTCGACCGCCTGCGCCACGGTGGCGCCCGGCTCCACGCCGACTTCCCATTCCAGCACCTCGCGCGGCGCGGGCGAGTACAGCACCGTCACCCGCATGGGTGGCCCTCAGCCATAGACCTGCTCGGCGCGCTTCACGAACGCGTCGACCATGGTGCCGGCGATCTTGTCGAACACCGGGCTCACGAGGCGGCCCAGCGTGGAATGCTCGAACCCGTAGTGCAATTCGAGTTCGACCTTGCAGGCGCGCTGCTCGCCCGTGCCCAGCGGAGTGAAGGTCCATTTGCCTTCCAGGCGCGAGAACGGCCCCTCCTCCAGGTGCAGCCTGACCTCGCGGCCGGGAATGTGCTCGTTGCGGGTGCGCCAGGTCTGGTGGATGCCCATGAACGAGATCCCGATCTCGGCCAGCATGCCCGTGTCCCATTCCTCCACCGCGATGCCTTTGTTGCACCAGGGCAGGAATTCGGGGTAGCGTTCCACGTCGGTGACCAGCTGGAACATTTCCTCCGGGCTGTACCAGATGAGGACGGATTTGTGGACTGTTTTCATAGAGAATGCGGGACCCGCAGGCCATTGTAGATAGCACGGGGCGCCCCCACGTCAGTTCATGGCCAAGAAACCCGAACTCTCCAGCCGCATCGCCGACAACAAGAAGGCCGCGTACAACTACTTCTTCGAGGAAAAGTTCGAGGCCGGCATGGTGCTGCAAGGCTGGGAAGTGAAGGCGCTGCGCGAAGGCAAGGTGCAGCTGACCGACGGCTACGTGGTGATCAAGGACGGTGAACTGTACGTCATCGGCTGCCAGATCAACCCGCTGAAGACCGCTTCGAGCCACGTCAGCCCCGATGCCGTGCGCACGAAGAAGCTGCTGATGCACAAGGACGAGATCCGCCGCCTGATCGGCAAGATCGAACAGAAAGGCTACACCCTGGTGCCGCTGAACCTGCACTGGAAGGCCGGCAAGGTGAAGTGCGAGATCGCCCTCGCCAAGGGCAAGGCCGAGCACGACAAGCGCGACACCATCAAGGACCGCGAGGGCAAGCGCGAGGTCGAGCGCGCCATGAAGTCGCGCCACCGCTGAAAAATTTCTTGCCGCACCGGGAATAAACCGGAGCGCGCCGGCGTTCATGCAGGCAGGAGCTGCTTCCTGACCCTGGAGACAAAGCATGAACCCTCGCCACCTGTTCCGGATCCCCGCCTTCGCCGCCGCCGCGCTTCTCGCCGCGTGCGCTGCCACGTCCTCGCCGCCGCCCGCCACCGCCTCGAACGGCGTCCTGGTCGGGCCCAACGGCATGACCTTGTATACGTTCGATCGCGACGCCGGCGGCAAGTCGATGTGCAACGGCGCTTGCGCGACCAACTGGCCTCCGTTGACGGCGTCGGCGGGCGCCAGCGCCTCGGGCGAGTGGAGCGTCGTGACGCGCGACGACGGCAGCCGCCAGTGGGCGCACAAGGGCAAGCCGGTCTACTACTGGATCAAGGACGGCAAGCCCGGCGACCGCTCCGGCGACGGCGTCAACAATGTGTGGCGTCTCGCCCGTCCCTGACGCCCATGCTGCGCCACGAAGCGGTTTCGAGCCTGCTGCGCGCCTGCCGCTGCTGGCCACCGTCGCTCGGCTTGCTGTCGCAGCGCCGGGCGCCGGTGCGTCCGGCAGCCGGCGCCGACCCGCAGCCCGTGCGGGACGCGATGCAGGCGCTCGCCGGGGCGCACGGCGAGGCAGCGGCCCGGCGCCGCATTGCGGAACTGGATGCGGTCTTCCTGCGCGTGTGGCCGGGCGCCCCCGTGACGGCACGGCTAGACTGAAAGCCAATGACCGCCGCCGCGAACGACCTCGTCGCGCACATCCCGGACCTGCGCCGCTACGCGCGGACGCTGACCGGTGACGCGTGGGCCGCCGACGACCTGGTGCAGGACACGCTGGAGCGCGCCTGCGAGCGCTGGCAGCTCTGGACCACCGGCAGCGACCTGCGCGCGTGGCTCTTCACGGTCATGCACAACCTGTTCGTCGACGGCGCGCGCCGTGCGCTGCGCCAGCAGCACCACCGGGTGGACGTGGACGACGTGCCCGACGAACTGGTGGCGCCGGCGCGGATGCCGGAACACGCACTGGACCTGCAGCGCTGCCTGATGCGGCTGCCGCAGGAACAGCGTGAAGTGCTGCTCCTGGTGAGCGTGCAGGACCTCGGCTACGAGGAAGTTGCCAGGATCACCGGGGTGCCGGTCGGCACCGTGATGTCGCGCCTGTCGCGCGGCCGCAGCCGCTTGCGTGAACTGATGAATGGCCGGCAAGCCACGGCGGCGCCCGTCGCCCTGCGGCGGCTCAAGTGAGGCATGGATCGATGAAGGACGCTCCCACACCCCTGGCCGGCGATGCCGACCTGCACGCGTTCGTCGACGGGCGGCTCGCGCCCGGCGAACGCGCCGCGGTGCAGGCGCGCCTGGATGCCGACCCCGCCGCGGCCGCGCAGGTGCGCGAGTGGCAGGAGCAGCGCGAAGCCTTGCGCGGCCTGCAGGCCGGCGTGTTGGACGAACCGGTGCCGCCCGCACTGCTGGCGGCCGCGCAGCAGTTCGATCAGCGTAGCAGGCGCCTGGGGCAGTGGCAACGCTGGGGCGGAATCGCCGCTTCCCTGCTGCTGGCGTTCGGCCTCGGCTGGGGCAGCCACGGCCAGTGGCGTGCCCAGCAGGAAATGGTCGGCTCGCCGGCGGCGCGGGCCAGCACCTTCGGCCGTGAAGCGATGGTCGCGCACGCCGTCTTTGCGCCTGAAGTGCGGCACCCGGTCGAGGTCGAGGCGCAGCAGCAGGAGCACCTGGTGCAATGGCTGTCGAAGCGCCTCAACCGGCCGCTGAAGGTGCCGAACCTGGGCCGGCAGGGATACGAACTGGTGGGCGGACGGCTGTTGCCTGGCGAAAAGGGCGCCCGCGCCCAGTTCATGTACCAGAACCCACGTGGCGAGCGCATCACGCTCTACGTCGGCGCGCTCGACGGCAACGGCGCCGCACCCTCCGGCGAGACCGCGTTCCGCTTCACCAGCCAGGGCGACCTCGCCACCTTCTACTGGGTCGACGATGGTTTCGGCTATGCCCTGGCCGGCAAGCTGCCGCGATCCACGTTGCTGGTGCTGTCGGAGTCGGTCTACAAACAGTTGTAGCCGGACTTCAGACCAAGTCGCGCAGCGGATGCGCATGGCGCGGCCACGGACTGTCGAAGAACGCCGCAACGGCGGCTGGGTCCACCTCCTCGACGCGCGCCGGGCTCCAGCGGGGTGCGTGGTCCTTGTCGACGGCCAGGGCCCGGATGCCTTCGACGGTCTCGCTGGCGGCGCCCGGACGCAGCCGGAAGCAGTTGCGCACCAGGCCGCGCTCCATGCGCAGGTCGTCGGCCAGCGTCATGTGGCGCGCGCGGCGCACGTGCTCCAGCGTCACGTGCAGCATCAGCGGCGAGCGCTGGCGCAGCAGCGCGGCGGTCTGCGCGGGCCAGGCGGAGCCGTCCGCTTCCAGCGCCGCGACGATCTCGCCGACGGTCGCCAGCGCGAAGAAGCGGTCGATCTGCGCGCGGTGAGCGGCGAGTTCGGCGGGCGGAGCCGGCGACCGGCGCAGGCGCTCGCGCAGTTGCTCGAAGCCGTCGCGGTCGGCCAGGCTGTCCCAGGCCGCAGGCAGTTCGGCGCAGGGCAGCACACCGTCCCCCAGCCCTGCGGCCAAGGCATCGGCACCGCCGATCAACCGCCCCGTCAGTGCCAGGTACTCGCCGATGTGCCCCGGGCAGCGCGCCAGGAACCACCCGCCGCCCACGTCGGGGAAAAGGCCGATGTTGGTTTCCGGCATCGCCATCTTCGTACGCTCGGTGGCGATCCGCAGGCTGGTGTCGCCGCCGTGGGCCGAGATTCCCATGCCGCCGCCCATGACGATGCCGTCCATGAAGACGACATACGGCTTCGGGTAGCCGTGGATCAGGTGGTTGAGCGTGTATTCCTCGGTGAAGAAGTCTTCCAGCCGCGGGTCGCCCGCCAGCGCCGCCTGGTGGAAGAAGCGGATGTCGCCGCCGGCGCAGAAGGCGCCGAACGGGCCTTCCTTGCCCATGCCGCGGATCGCCACCCGCTCGACGCGCGTATCGTCGCGCCAGGCCAGCAGCGCCGCCGTCAGGTCGCGGATCATGTCCAGCGACAAGGCGTTCAGCGCCTTCGGCCGGTTCAGCGTGATCAGGCCGGCGCTGCCGCGAACCTGGGCCACCACATCGCTCATGTTCTCTCCCTCCATCCGAGCAGTTCGTTCATGACCAGCGCGCCGATCACCAGCGCCCCGCCGGTGAGCACGGTGGTGCGCGGCACCTCGCCGGCACCGATCCACGCCAGCAGGATGCCGAAGATCACTTCCAGCAGGGCCAGCAGCGACATCTCGGGCGCCTTCAGCACCCGGGCGCAGACCACCGCCAGCACGCAGGGGATCGCCAGCTGCACCAGGCCCAGCAACGCCAGCAGGCCGATGTCGTGATCCGACGCCTGGAACGGCAGCGACAGCGGCAGTGTCAGCAGGCTGGAGATCACGGCGCCCACCAGCACCGCCGGCACCAGGTCGACGCCCTGCCCTTGCGCGTGCGAGCGCTGCGTGATCGTCCAGTTGATGCCGCCGGCGATCGGAACGCACAGCGCGACGAGCGTGCCGGCAAACCGCCCCGCCTCGACCTGCACACCGTACATGTACGCGATGCCGACGCCGGCGACGGCGATGGCCGCCCAGGTGCGCGGCGCGATGCGGTGGCCGATGGCGACCCGTGCGATGAGGGCCGTGAGGAACGGGCCGAGCGCCATGGTGACCAGGGTGTTGGCCACGCTGGTGAGCGTCAGTGCGACCATGAAGGCCGTGAACATGACGCTCCAGCACAGGCCGGACAGCCACAGCGCCCAGCCGCCGTGCCTGATCTTGCGCGAACACTTCGCGGCCCTGGAAGAACGGCAGGATGACCAGCAGCGACAGCACGGTGAAGAAGCTGCGCCAGAAGGTCACCTCGAAGCTGCGCGCCTGTTCCAGGTGCCGCGTGACCACGCCGGCGATGGACCACATCATGGTGACGGCGACCATGACGAACACGGCCCGGGCGTGGGTGAGTTTCATTGTTCTTGTCGGTGCTTCAAACCCGACAGCCGAACGCAGAGGACGCGGAGATGCGCAGAGGACGCAGAAGAGACCACAATGGAAGATGTCTTGGTCTTTTCTGCGCCCTCTGCGAAACTTTTGCGCCCTCTGCGTTCGGCTGTTGGGTTGAATCCAGCGATCTTACGCGGCTTCGCGCAGCGCGCGCTTGCGCTCGTGCTCCTTGCAGGAAGCGCTTGCGCAGGCGGATCGACTTGGGCGTGATCTCCACCAGTTCGTCGTCCTCGATGAACTCGACGCCGTACTCCAGCGTCACCTCGATCGGCGGCGTGACCTTGATCGCGTCCTCCTTGCCCGAGACGCGGAAGTTGGTCAGCTGCTTGGTGCGGGTGGCGTTGACCACCAGGTCGTTGTCGCGGTTGTGCATGCCGACGATCATCCCTTCGTACACCGGGTCGTTGGGCTTGACGAACATGCGGCCGCGGTCGTCCAGCTTGCCCAGTGCGTAGGTGAAGATCTCGCCGTCGTCCATCGAGATCAGCACGCCGTTCTTGCGGCTGGCGATCTCGCCCTTGTACGGCTCGTAGCCGTCGAAGATGTTCGAGATCAGCCCCGAGCCGCGCGTCAGGTTCAGGAACTCGTTGGAAAAGCCGATCAGCCCGCGCGCCGGAATGCGGTACTCCAGGCGCACGCGGCCGCGGCCGTCCGGCTCCATGTTGACCAGTTCGCCCTTGCGCTCGCCCAGCGCCTGCATCACGCCGCCCTGGTGCTGCTCCTCGATGTCGGCCGTGACCAGCTCGATCGGCTCGCTGCGCACGCCGTCGATGTCGCGGAACACGACGCGCGGCTTGGACACCGCGAGTTCGTAGCCCTCGCGGCGCATGTTCTCCACCAGGATCGTGAGGTGCAGCTCGCCGCGGCCCATCACCTCGAACACGCCTTCCTCGCCGGTCTCCTTCACGCGCAGCGCCACGTTGGACTGCAGCTCCTTTTGCAGGCGGTCCCAGATTTGGCGGCTGGTGACGTACTTGCCTTCGCGTCCGGCCAGCGGGCTGGTGTTGACGCAGAAGTTCATCGTGAGCGTCGGCTCGTCCACCTTCAGCATCGGCAACGGCGCCGGGTTGAACGGGTCGGTGACGGTGACGCCGATGCCGATCTCCTCGATGCCGTTGATCAGCACGATGTCGCCGGGGCCGGCTTCCTTGACCTGCACCCGGGTGAGTCCTTCGAAGGTGAGCACCTGGTTGACGCGGCCCTTCACGACCTTGCCGTCCGGGCCTTCCATCACCAGCACGTCCATCGCCGGACGCAGCGTGCCCTGGTTGATGCGGCCGACGCCGATGCGGCCGACGAAGCTGGAGTAGTCCAGCGCCGAGATCTGCAGCTGCAGCGGCGCGGCGGGATCGCCCTCGTGCTGCGGGACGTGCTTGAGGATGGTGTCGAACAGGGCCGACATGTCCGGACCCCACTGCTGGCCGGCCTCGCCCTCTTCCAGCGACGACCAGCCGTTGATGCCCGAGGCGTACACGACCGGGAAGTCGAGCTGCTCGTCGCTGGCGCCGAGCTTGTCGAACAGGTCGAACGCGGCGTTGACGACCTTGTCGGGATTGGCGCCCGGCTTGTCGACCTTGTTCACCACGACGATCGGCCGCAGCCCGAGGGCCAGCGCCTTCTTGGTGACGAAGCGGGTCTGCGGCATCGGGCCCTCCTGGGCGTCGATCAGCAGCAGCACGCCGTCCACCATGGACAGCGCGCGCTCCACTTCGCCGCCGAAGTCGGCGTGGCCGGGCGTGTCGACGATGTTGATATGGGTGCCTTTCCAGCTCACGGCGCAGTTCTTGGCCAGGATGGTGATGCCGCGCTCGCGCTCGATGGCGTTGTTGTCCATCACGGTGTCGACCACTTTCTCGTGCTCGGCGAAGGTGCCGGACTGGCGCAGCAGCTGGTCGACCATCGTGGTCTTGCCGTGGTCGACGTGGGCGATGATGGCGATGTTTCGGATCTGGGTCATGGGGTTGGCAGCTCGGTCTGGCCGAGGATTTGCTGGATTTCGATGGGGCTGAGCAAGCGCGAGGGAATCAGTTCCCCGGCCTTGACGTGGGCGGTGCCCAGGAGCGAGCGCGGTGCCGCGCCGAACACCGCGACCTGCCCGGCATCGGGCCAGGCGCCGCGCCGCCGCAGTCCGCTCAGGAAGCGCGCGGCTTCGTCGCCGCACAAGGTAACCAGGTCGTGGGCCGGCAGCAGCGCTTCGGTCGCTCGCAGGCGCGCCAGGCGCTCATGCTCCGGCATCGCCTCGAGTGCGTCCAGCGTGACGCACTGCGCCACGTCGAACTGCCCGCTGGCCGTGCGGCGCAAGGCGGTGAGGTGCCCGCCGCAGCCCAGCGCCTCGCCGATGTCCTCGCCGAGGGTGCGGATGTAGGTGCCCTTGCTCACCTTCGCGACCAGCCGCAGCGTGCGCGCGTCGATGGCCTCCAGTGCCAGGGCGTGGATCACGACGTCGCGCGCTTCGCGCTCGACTGCCTCGCCGGCGCGGGCGTACTCGTACAGCGCCTTGCCGTCCTTCTTCAGGGCGCTGTGCATCGGCGGCACCTGGCGCAGCGGGCCGGTGAACTGACGCACCACCTCGGCGAGCCGGTCCGGCGCGATGCAAGGCACGGCGCGCTCCGCGATGACCTCGCCCTCGGCGTCGCCCGTGCTGGTCCTGACACCCAGGCGCACGTCCGCCTCGTAGGTCTTGTCGGCATCGAGCTGCAACTGGCTGAACTTGGTCGCCGCGCCGAAGCACAGCGGCAGCACGCCGGTGGCGAGCGGATCGAGCGTGCCGGTGTGGCCGGCCTTTTCGGCGCGCAGCAGCCACTTGCAGCGCTGCAAGGCCTGGTTGCTGGACAGGCCCAGCGGCTTGTCGAGGAGGAGCACCCCGTGCACAGGGTGCCGTGAAATCTTGGGGCGGGATTGCATTTGCGAGTATGGCCGCTGGGGCCACTTCCAAGCAAACTGGAATCTGACCCCAATCGTTCGGCTAGTCTTCTTTCGCGCGCGAGGAAACGGCCTTGGCGATCAAGGCGTTCATGTCGGCCGCACGCTCGGTGGTGCGGTCGAACTGGAAGTGCAGCGTCGGCACGGTGTGGATGTGCAGGCGCTTGAACAGGCCGTTGCGCAGGAAACCGGCCGCCTGGTTGAGCGCGTCCTGGCACTCCTGCGGGTCGCCCACCAGCACGCTGAAGAACACCTTGGCGTGGGCGTAGTCGGGCGTGACCTCGACGGCCTGGATGGTGACCATGCCGACCCGCGGGTCCTTCAGCTCGCGCGCGATCAGCTCCGTCAGATCGCGCTGGATCTGATCGGCGACCTTGAAGGCGCGGTTGGGAGTGGCTGATTTCTTGGGCACTTGGATTCGGGGTCAGGAACGCAGAGGACGCAAAGGCAGCAATATCTGGTAATGG
>CAVPTY010000027.1:0-4981 GCA_963708655.1 uncultured beta proteobacterium | reverse complement strand
TGTCTGGCGTACGCTTCGCTCAGTTCCCGTCTTGCTGGCTGCCGGCCTGCGCCGCCTGCGCGCTGGCGGCGTTGCCCTGCAGCGCCCGCTGCTTGATCCCTTGCACGATGCCGACCAGCCGGAACATCCCGAACACCAGGAAGTAGACCCAGTCTTCCCGGCTCGGCGCGGGGCGGCCCGTGCGCCGCAGGTACCACTGCAGGTACTCGGACTCGCCGGGGATGCCCAGCGCCGGCAGGTCCAGGCCGGCCAGCCCGCGCGAGCCCTCGCCGGCCTGCATGTGCCAGGCCATGCAGTGGTAGGCGAAGTCCACCATCGGATGGCCCAGCGTCGACAACTCCCAGTCCAGCACCGCCAGGATGCGCGGCTTCGGTGGGATGGAAGATCACGTTGTCGAAGCGATAGTCGCCGTGCACGACGCGCGCTTCATCGCCCGGCGGGATGCGCGCCGGCAGCCATTCGATCAGGCGCTCCACGGCCTCGATGTGGTCCGTCTCGGCCGCCCGATACTGCTTGGTCCAGCGACCGACCTGGCGCTCGATGTAGCTGCCCGGCTTGCCGTAGTCGCCCAGCCCCACCGCGGCAGGATCGACGCAGTGCATGACCGCGATCACCCGATTGAGCTCGTCGAAGTAGGCGCGCCGCTGCGACGCGTCGATGCCGGGCAGGCTCGGATCCCACAGCACCCGGCCTTCGACGTAGTCCATGATGTAGAACATCGCGCCGATCACGCTGCTGTCCTCGCACAAGCGCGTGCGCCTTGGCGACCGGGACCTCGGTGTTCGCCAGCGCGCTGATCACGCGGAACTCGCGGTCGACGGCGTGGGCCGAAGGCAGCAGCTCGCCCGGTGGCTTGCGCCGCAGCACGTAGCGCTGCCCGCCGGCCTCGACCAGGAAGGTCGGGTTCGACTGCCCGCCCTTGAACTGCTCGACCTTCAGTTCGCCGGAGCAGCCTTCCACGTGCTGCGCCATCCAGCGCCCGAGCGCGGCCAGGTCGAAGGCATGTTGCGGCGCCACCGGCCGCGTGCCCATGAACTGCTCGAACGCCATCGGGCGACTTCGCTCAAACCACTTCGAACAGGCCGGCCGCCCCCTGTCCGCCGCCGATGCACATCGTCACGACCACGTACTTCGCGCCGCGGCGCTTGCCTTCGATCAGCGCATGGCCGGTCAGGCGCGAGCCGGTCACGCCGTACGGGTGGCCGACCGCGATCGCGCCGCCGTTGACGTTGAGCAGTTCGTCGGGAATGCCCAGCTTGTCGCGGCAGTAGAGCACCTGCACCGCGAAGGCCTCGTTCAGTTCCCACAGGCCGATGTCCTTGAGCTTGAGGCCGGTGCGTTTCAGCAGTTTCGGAATCGCGAACACCGGGCCGATGCCCATCTCGTCCGGCTCGCAGCCGGCCACGGCGAAGCCGCGGAAGATGCCCAGCGGCTGGAGGCCGCGCTTTTCGGCGAGCTTGGCGTTCATCAGCACGCAGGCCGACGCGCCGTCGGAGAACTGGCTCGCATTGCCGGCCGTGATCACGCCGCCCGGCAGCGCCGACCGGATCTTGGACACGCCTTCCAGCGTGGTGTCGGCGCGGATGCCTTCGTCCGCGGCGATGGTCACTTGCTTGCGGCTGATGCGGCCGGTGGCCTTGTCGGCCACCGCCATCACCGTCGTCATCGGCGCGATCTCGTCGCTGAACTTGCCGGCAGCCTGGGCGGCCGCGGCGCGCTGCTGGCTGCGCACGCCGTACTCGTCCTGCGCCTGCTTGGAAATGTTGTAGCGCTTGGCCACGGTCTCGGCCGTCTGCAGCATCGTCCAGTAGATTTCCGGCTTGCGCTCCAGCATCGCCGGATCGGCACGCATGTGGCGGTTGGCTTCGTTCTGCACGCAGGAGATGCTCTCGACGCCGCCGGCCACCATCACCGGCACCTGGTCGACGATGATGCGCTGCGCGGCCATGGCGATGGCCTGCAGGCCGGACGAGCAGAAGCGGTTGAGGGTCACGCCGGTGGTCGTGACCGGCAGGCCGGCGCGCAGGGCGGCCACGCGCGCGACGTTGCCGCCGGTCGTGCCTTCCGGGTTGGCGGTGCCGAGGATCACGTCCTCGACTTCGTCCGGCGCGATGCCGGCGCGCCGGACGGCGTGCTCGATCGAGTGCGCGGCCAGGGTCGCGCCGTAGGTCATGTTGAAGGCGCCCTTCCAGCTCTTGGCCAGGCCGGTGCGCGCGGTGGAGACGATGGCGACGTCGGTCATGATCGAATGTTTCCCCGGATTCAGTTGAACGTCCTGCCTTCTTCGGCGAGCTTCAGCAGCAATGGCGCCGGCTGCCACGACGGATCGGCGCCGGGCTCGGCGGCGAAGCGCCTGAGCGAGCGCACCACGTTGGGCAGGCCGACGATGTCGGCGTACAGCATCGGGCCGCCGCGATGCGCCGGGAAGCCGTAGCCGTTGAGGTACACGAGGTCGATGTCGCCGGCCCGCGCGGCGATCCCATCTTCCAGGATGCGGGCGCCTTCGTTCACCAGCGCATAGATGCAGCGCTCGACGATCTCCTCGTCGCCGATCCGCGCGCGGCGTGATGCCGTTGGCGGCGCGGTACTCGGCGATCATCTGCTCGGTGACCGGGTCCGGGATCGGGTCGCGCTTGCCCGCTTCGTAGCGGTACCAGCCGGCGCCGGTCTTCTGGCCGAAGCGGCCGGCCTCGCACAGCTTGTCGACGACGATGGGTTTCATCGCCACGCCGGCCTCGGCGGCCCGGCGCTTGCGCGTGGCCCAGCCGATGTCCAGGCCGGCCAGATCGCCCATGCGGAACGGACCCATCGCCAGGCCGAACTTCTGCAGCGCGCCGTCGACCTGCTGCGGCAGCGCGCCTGCGTGGATCAGCCCCTGCGCCGCGGCGCCGTAGCGGGCGAGCATGCGGTTGCCGATGAAGCCGTCGCACACGCCGGCCACCACCGCGACCTTCCTGATCTTCTTGGCCAGCTCGACGCAGGTGGCGAGCACGTCCGGCGCGGTCTTGGCGCCGCGCACGATCTCCAGCAGCCGCATCACGTTGGCCGGGCTGAAGAAATGCAGGCCCAGCACGTCGGCCGGGCGCCTGGTGAAGGTCGCGATCCTGTCGATGTTCAGGTACGAGGTGTTGGACGCCAGGATCGCGCCGGCCTTGCACACCTCGTCCAGTTGCCGGAACACCTGCTCCTTGACGTCCATGTTCTCGAACACGGCCTCGATCACCAGGTCGACGTCGGAGAACGGCTTGTAGTCGAGGGTCGGCGTGATCAGCGCCATGCGCTGCTCGACCTGCTCCGTGCGTGAGCTTGCCCTTCTTCGCCGAGTTCTCGTAGTTCTTGCGGATCGTGGCCAGGCCCTTGTCCAGCGCTTCCTGCTTCATCTCCAGCAGCACCACCGGAATGCCGGCGTTCAGGAAGTTCATCGTGATGCCGCCGCCCATGGTGCCGGCGCCGATGACGCCGACCTTGCGGATCGCGCGCAGCGGGGTGCCTTCCGGCAGCCCCGGGATCTTGCGCGCGGCGCGCTCGGCGGTGAACACGTGGCGCAGGGCGCGCGCCTCGGGCGTGGCCATCAGCGACACGAAGGCTTCGCGCTCCAGCTTGACGCCTTCGTCGAAGGGCTTGGTCAGCGACCAGCCGACCGCCTCCACGCACCTGAGCGGCGCGGGGTACGGCCCGGCGACGGCGCCGACGGTGTTGCGCGCGAACTGGAGCAGGGGCTCGCCTTGCGGGTCCTTCAGCGTGATGTCGCGCAGCCGCTGCAGCGGCAGCTTGCCGGCGACGACGCGCTCCGCCAGCGCGATCGCCGCCGGCACCGGGTCGCCGTCGACGACTTCGTCGAGCAGCGCCGTTCCCTTCAGCTTGGCCGCCGGCACCGTGGCGCCCGACGTGATCATGTTCAAGGCCGTCTCGAGACCCACCGCGCGCGGCAGCCGCTGCGTACCGCCGGCGCCCGGCAGCAGGCCGAGCTTGACTTCGGGCAGCGCGATCTGGGCATCGGCGCGGGCGACGCGGTAGTGCGCGCCCATCGCCAGTTCCAATCCGCCGCCCATGCAGACGCCGGAGATGGCCGCCACGACCGGCTTGGTCGAAGTCTCGAGGGCCGCGATCACGACCGGCAGGCGCGGTTCGCGCGCCGCGTTGGGCGTGCCGAATTCCTTCACGTCGGCGCCGCCGGAGAACGCCTTGTCGTTGCCGGTGATGACGATGGCCTGCGCGTCGGCGTCGTTTTCATGTGAAGCGTGCCCGAGCCGTAGCGCAGGCCGAGGACGATGGCGCCGCTCGCCTCTTCGCCCTTTATGTAGGCGTTGGGCTCGCCGTATTTCTGGAAGACGGTATGGACGGCGTCCGCTAGGCCCTTGGCGGCGCCTCCGAAGACCGTCCCGGCCTCCATGACGATTTCCTGCTCGCTATAGGTGTTCTTCGCCTGCGTTTTTACGGCAGGCGCTTGTTGATTGGCTTCGGCAGCCAGCGCCGGAGTGGAAGCAAGCGCCACGGCCATCGAGAGACCGCCGAGAGCGCAGGAGATATGGCGCCGAAGCCGGCGGGCTTGCGGCGATGTCGGATTGAACATGGAACGATCCTCCTGGGGGCGGGCTGGGCGGCAACTCGTTTGAGAGTCTAGCTTGGCCATGGCGGCATAAGAGTGGCAAAATGGGCCAATAAACGGGGAAATTTTGGAAAAAAACCTCGCAAACGTACCGTTTCGGTGCAATTTGGAAGCGTCATGTGAGGCATGCCGATTGCACTCCTAGGCAATGACAGCTTCGTCGCCGCCATTTCTTCGGCAGGCGGGGCCGGCGCGGGCCACCGAGGGTCGGGGGGCCAATTCGGAGTTCGCGCCGGTCAGTTGTCGTCCGTGGCCTCGACAGCACCGGACCCGGGCGTCTTGATCCGCCGGGTCTCACGGAAGCGGCGCTCCCTGCACAGGAGCGCCGTTTTTGTTTCCACTCGTTCCGCTTTTACTCGCCCCCGCGGGCAA
>CAVPTY010000026.1:0-15975 GCA_963708655.1 uncultured beta proteobacterium | reverse complement strand
CAAGCGCCAGCGGCTGGCATGGGACATCATGGCCACGGCGATGGTCCCCCAGTTGCTGCTCGTGCTGCTGGCGACGGCGGCCGTCTACCTGGGCGTGCGCCACGGCCTGGCGCCCCTCAGCCGGCTGGGGCGCGACGTCGCGCGCCGCTCGCACGTCGACCTGAGCCCGATCGATGCCAGCCGCGTGCCGGGCGAGGTGCGCCCGCTGGTCGACGAGGTCAATGAACTGATGCTGCGCCTGGGCAAGACGCTGGACTTCCAGAGCCGCTTCATCGCCGATGCGGCCCACCAGTTGAAGACGCCGGTCAGCGGCCTGAAGGCGCAGATCGAACTCGCCTTGCGCGAAGCGGAACCGCAGCGGCTGCACCATTCGCTCGCGCAGTTGTACGTCGGCGTCGACCGCCTCTCGCGGCTGGTGCAGCAACTGCTGGCGCTGGCCCGCAATGAACCGGGAGCGATCGACGCCGTGCAGATGCAGTCGCTCGACCTGAACGTGCTGGCCCTGGAGACGAGCATGGAGTGGGTGCCGCAGGCCCTCAAGCAGGGGATCGACCTCGGGTTCGAGGGCAGCGGCGGACCGCTGATGCTCACCGCCGATGCGGACCGGCTGCGCGAGTTGATCAACAACCTGATCGACAACGCCGTGCGCTACAGCCGGCGCGGCGGGCGCGTCACGGTCGCGACGCGGCGTTCCGCCGACGGCGGCGCGCAACTGTCGATCAGCGACGACGGCCCGAGCATCCCGGTGGCCGAACGCAAGCGCATCTTCGAGCGCTTCCACCGGCTGCTGGGGACCCACGCTGACGGCAGCGGGCTGGGCCTGGCGATCGTCAGCGAGATCGCGACGCTGCACGGCGCGCGGATCACGCTGGAAGAGGACGTGGACGGCGTCGGCAATACCTTCAGCGTCCACTTTCCGCCGCCTCCGCATCCCGCGCCGTAAGCGCGGCGAAAGCCTGGCGACATCTTCGCGACAGCAAGGCGGCAGGAGGGCGTAAGCGCGCCCCCCTACCCTCGAATGTCATCGGCCGCATCCGCGTGCCGGCCACTTTCGAGGAGAGAAGATGTCCTTCCTTTCGAGCCCGGAATTCTGGGTCGCGCTGCTCCAGATCATCCTGATCAACATCGTCCTGAGCGGCGACAACGCCGTCGTCATCGCGCTGGCCTGCCGCGAGCTGCCGCGGCAGCAGCAGAAGAAGGCGATCGTCTTCGGCAGCGTGGGCGCGATCGTTCTGCGCGTCGTCCTCACGTTCTTCGCCGTGTACCTGCTCACCCTGCCTTACCTCAAGCTGATCGGCGCGGCGCTGCTGCTGTGGATCGGCGTCGGCCTGCTCAAGGGCGAGGACGACGGCGAAGAGCTCTCGAGCAACTCCAACCTGGCTGCGGCCATCAAGACGATCATCGTGGCCGACCTCGTGATGAGCCTGGACAACGTGATCGGCGTGGCCGCGGCGGCCAAGGGCAACATTCCCCTGCTCGTGATCGGCCTCGTGATCAGCATCCCGCTGATCATCTACGGCAGCACGCTGATCCTGAAGCTGATGGCCCGCTTCCCGGTCATCATCACGATCGGCGCCGGCCTGCTGGGCTGGGTGGCGGGCGAGATGGCCCTGTCCGATCCGGCCGTCAAGGACTGGGCCGAAGGCCAGCACACCTTGCACATGCTGGCGCCGGCGGTCGGCGCCGCGCTGGTGGTCGCTACCGGCAAGTGGCTGACGTTGCGCAAGGCGGCACAGGGTGTGAACGAACCGGTGGGCGACCGGACGGCGGCTTGAACCGGGAGCCATTGATGACCAAGCTCCTCGTACCGATCTACGGCGACCCCGATCGGTGGCGCAGCGCGCTGGCCCAGGCCATCGACATTCATCGCCGGGAGAACGCCTCGGTGCATCTCCTGAGCGTGCAGCCCAAGGTATCCGGCCACGTGTCCATGTTCTTCGCCCGCGGCGAGCTCCAGCAGATCCAGCAGGCGGCGGGCCTGGAGGACCTCGAGCCCGCGCAGGCCCTCCTGCGCACCGCCGGCGTGCCCTTCACGTCGAGCGTCATGGTCGGGCGCAGTGCCGAGACCATCGCGCGTGCCGCCCGCGAGTTCGGCTGCCAGCGAGTCATCATGGGCGGCGACGGCGAGGCGCCGCGCAGCGTCTTCGGTTCCGTCGCGGCCCAGGTGCGGCAGATCCTGGGCAGCGCCAACGACTGCCAGGTGATCGGCTCCTGAGCTGACGGCGCGGCTGCCCGCGCCGTCAGCGCGCACCGACCATGCCTGGCTGGCGCAGCTCGGCGGACCGTGCCGCGCAGTACCGGTCTGCCCGGCGCAGGCGCATCAAGGCGAGCCAAGGCGCGGCACGGCGGTCCCCAGCCGGGCACGCAGTGTCGCGATCAGCCGCAGGCTCGCGAGGAGGCAATGCACATGCAAGGGCCGGCGCAGTGCGGCCGCCTTGGAGAGACCCGGCGCGGCCGTCGCATCCTCCATGAAATCCCAGTCGTCCCCGAATTGCCGCTGACGCAGGGCATCTGCGTGCGGGCGCTCGGTCGAGGGCGACGCGACGAGGCACGGCAGCGACGGGGAGATCGCGCAGCTGCCGCACCAGCGTCTTGAGGCCGGCGGCGACCTGTTTCCATTCGCCCAGGATGCGGCAACGCTGCGCCTCGGTCAGGTCGGGCTGGTGCAGGGCTTCCCATGACTCCCGCTCGGCGACCAGGGCCACGGCGTAGTCGGCCAGCAATTTCTTTCGAACGTCGTGTCGCATAGATCAGGTCTTCTATGCGTCGATTCTTGTTCGCCGGCCGCGTAAGAGTTCGTAGCGGATATGCCGGAGCAACAGCGAGATTGCAACCGTCTTGAAAAGTGTTGACGGCGGCGGCGCGGCACGGTATTTGGAGCACGACGCTCACCAGCGCGGCGACGGCCACATGGCACCCTGATTCCTTGCGCCGGGTTCGACGACCGCTGTCGCCACGTTGCGCGAGCGGCAGGATCGATCACGAAGCCGACCTGCAGCCGCGCTTTCCACGTCCTTTGCCTGGCTGGTAGGGCGTGTTGGACTTGAACCAACGACCAAAGGATTATGAGTCCTCTGCTCTAACCAGCTGAGCTAACGCCCCCTGCCGAGGATTCTACGAGCCGGGCCGGTTGTGGCTCAGCGCGTTGCTGACCAGCTTGGACGTGATGTCCACGATCTGGATCATGCGCTCGTACGGCATGCGGGTCGGGCCGATCACGCCGACGGTGCCCACCACCTGGCCGTCGACCTCGTACGGGGCGCTGACGATCGACAGTTCCTCGAACGGCACCACCTGGCTTTCGCCGCCGATGAAGATGCGTACGCCGGCGGCCTGGCTGGAGACGTCCAGCAGGCGCATCAACTGGGTCTTCTGCTCGAACAGGTCGAAGGCGCGCCGCAGGTGGCTCATGTCGCTGGAGAAGTCCTGCACCTGCAGCAGGTTGCGCTCGCCGGAGATCACCACCTCGTCCTGCTCGCTCATCGCCTCGGAACTGGCGTCCACGGCCGTCTGCATCAGCGTGGCGATCTCGCTGCGCAGGCTCTCCACCTCCTCCTTCAGGCGCTCGCGCACCTGCTCGATGGCCATCCCCGCGTAATTGGCGTTGAGGAAGTTGGCGGCCTCGATCAACTGGCTTTGCGTGTAGTCCTGCGCGGTGAACACGACCCGGTTCTGCACGTCGCCGTCGGGCGTGACGATGATGACCAGGAAGCGCTTTTCCGACAGGCGCAGGAACTCGATGTGGCGAAACACCGACGAGCGCCTGGGCGCCATCACGACGCCGACGAAGTGCGACAGGTTCGACAGCAGCTGCGCCGCGTTGGTGATCACCTTCTGCGGCTGGTCGGCGGCGAGGCTGGGGGTGGACAGGATCTGGTCGCGCTGCGCCGTCAGCATGGTGTCGACGAACAGGCGGTAGCCGCGCGCGGTGGGCACCCGGCCGGCGGAGGTGTGGGGGCTGGCGATGAGGCCCAGATCCTCCAGGTCGGCCATCACGTTGCGGATGGTCGCGGCCGACAGCTCCAGGCCGGAGGCGCGCGACAGCGTGCGCGAGCCCACCGGCTGGCCCTCGGCGATGTAGCGCTCGACCAGCGCTTTCAGCAACAACTTGGCACGGTCGTCCAGCATGGCTTGGGGTGTCCCGATTCTATTGAAATCGCGTCGTCGGCGAGATTCGCCGTGGATGCCACACCTGCGGCCGGCGCACCGGGCCTCGAGGCCGAGGGATGCTTGTCCCGGCACGCCCGCCATTCATAATCCGGCGATGAGTTCCCAGTTCCGCCAGGTGGCGCTGATCGGCAAGTACCACGCGGCAGTGTCGCACGGCGCCGCGGCGCTGACGCGGACGGCCCTGGAAGATATCGGCCAGTTCCTGACGGAACAGGGCTGCGAGGTGGCGATCGAGCGCGAAACGGCGGCCAGCGCCGGCATCCAGGGCTATCCGGCGCTGGACCTGCCGGCCATAGGCGCCGGCTGCGATCTGGTCCTGGTGGTCGGCGGCGACGGCACGATGCTGGGGGTCGGCCGGCAGCTCGCTCGCTACGGCGTGCCGCTGATCGGGATCAACCAGGGGCGCCTGGGCTTCATCACCGACATTCCGCTGGACTGCTACCGCCGCATCCTGGAGCCGATGCTGGGCGGCGCCTACGAGGAAGACCTGCGCAGCCTGATGCACGCCCAGGTGTTCCGCGACGGCCAGTGCATGTTCGACGCGCTGGCGATGAACGACGTCGTCGTCAACCGCGGCGCCACCTCCGGCATGGTGGAACTGCGGGTGGAGGTCGACGGCCATTTCGTGGCGAACCAGCGCGCCGACGGCCTGATCGTCGCCTCGCCCACCGGGTCCACTGCCTATTCGCTGTCCGCCGGCGGGCCGCTGGTGCACCCGTCGACGATGGGCTGGGTGCTGGTGCCGATCGCGCCGCACACGCTGTCCAACCGCCCGATCGTGCTGCCCGACGGCTGCGAAGTGACGATCGAGCTGGTCTCGGGCCGCGACGCCAGCGCCAATTTCGACATGCAGTCGCTGGCGTCGCTGCTGCACGGCGACCGCGTCACCGTGCGCCGCTCGGAGCACCGCGTGCGCTTCCTGCACCCGGTGGGCTGGACCTACTTCGACACGCTGCGCGAGAAACTGCACTGGAACGAGGGCAACTGATGGGCCTCAAGCGCATCGCTCTGCGCGATTTCGTGATCGTGCGCGAGCTCGACCTGGACTTCGCCGGCGGCTTCTCCGTGCTCACGGGCGAGACCGGCGCCGGCAAGTCGATCCTGGTGGACGCGCTGCAACTGGCGCTGGGCGCCCGCGCCGAAGCCGTGGTGGTGCGCGAAGGCGCGCCGCGGGCGGAGATCAGCGCGGAGTTCGATGCGTCGACGGCCCTCGACTCGTGGCTGCAGGAGGCCGGCTTCGACTCCGGCGAGGGGCTGCTGTTGCGCCGCACGATCGATGCGCAAGGCAAGAGCCGGGCCTGGATCAACGGCAGCCCCGCCACGGCGGGCCAGCTCAAGGAACTCGCCGAGCAGCTGGTCGACATCCATGGACAGCACGCCTGGCAGAGCCTGACGCGGCCCGACGCCGTGCGCGCCCTGCTCGACGCCTATGCCGGCACCGACCCGCAGCCGCTGCTGGCCGGCTGGCAGCGCTGGCGCGCCGCCCGGAGGACGCTGGAAGAAGCACGCGCGGCGCAGGACTCGCTGCAGCGCGAACGCGAGCGGCTGTCCTGGCAGATCGGCGAGGTCGACAAGCTGGCGCCGGGCGCCGACGAGTGGGATGAACTGAATGCGAGCCACACCCGGCTGGCCAACGCGCAGTCGCTGCTGGAGTCGGCGCAAGGCGCGCTGCAGGCGCTCGAGGGCGAGGACGGCGGCGCCGCCTCGCAACTGGCACAGGCCCAGGGGCTGCTGGAGGGCCAGCAACACGTGGAGCCGGCCTTCCGCGAACTGGCGCAGGTGCTGGCGTCCAGCCTCGCGCAGCTCGAGGACGCCGCGCATTCGCTGCACGCCTACCTGCGCAAGACCGACCTCGACCCGCAACGGCTCGCCGAGCTGGACGAGCGCATGTCGCAGTGGATGTCCCTGGCGCGCCGCTACAAGCGCACGCCGGCGGAGCTGCCGGCGCTGCTGGCCGCCTGGAAGGACGAACTGGCGCGGCTCGACGCGGCGGCGGACCTGGCGGGGCTGCAGGCAGCGGCCGACGAGGCGCAAGCGGACTACATGGCGCAGGCGAAGGCGCTGTCCGCCGCGCGCACCAAGGCGGCGCCCCAGCTCGCCAAGGCCGTGACCCAGGCGATGCAGGGCCTGGGCATGAAAGGCGGGCGCTTCGAGGTCAAGCTGGAG
This sequence comes from uncultured beta proteobacterium, assembly GCA_963708655.1. Classification (GTDB taxonomy): domain Bacteria; phylum Pseudomonadota; class Gammaproteobacteria; order Burkholderiales; family Burkholderiaceae_C; genus Ramlibacter. The sequence goes on along the minus strand of CAVPTY010000026.1, from coordinate 9,639 downwards.
CCGCTGCCGGAGCCCGGCGCCAGCGGGCTGGAACAGGTGAACTTCCTGGTCGCCGGCCACTCGGGCGCCACGCCGCGGCCGGTCGGCAAGGTGGCCTCGGGCGGCGAGCTGTCGCGCATCGCGCTGGCCATCGCCGTGACGACCAGCCGGCTCGGCGAGGCCCAGACGCTGATCTTCGACGAAGTGGATGCCGGCGTCGGCGGCGCCGTCGCCGAAACGGTGGGCCGGCTGATGAAGCAGCTCGGGCGCGACCGGCAGGTGCTGGCCGTGACGCACCTGCCGCAGGTGGCGGCCTGCGCCGACCATCACCTGGTGGTCTCCAAGCAGAGCGACCGCGCCGGCACCGCGAGCACGGTGGCCGCGGTGCAGGGCGAGCAGCGGGTGGCCGAGGTCGCGCGGATGCTGGGCGGCGAGAAGCTCTCGGGCACGAGCCTGGCCCATGCCAAGGAAATGCTGTCCACCGCCGGCGAGGGCAAGCCATGACGCTGGAAGTCGTCCTCATCACCGGCATGTCGGGCTCGGGCAAGTCCGTGGCCCTGCACGCGCTGGAGGACGCCGGCTATTACTGCGTCGACAACCTGCCGCCGGAACTGCTGCTGCCCTTCGTGGCGCTGGAGCAGCAAAGCAGCGCCGAGCGCGTCGCCATCGCCATTGACGTGCGCAGCGCGACGGCGCTGCCGCTGGTGCCGACGCAATTGCGCGAACTGCGGCGCGGCAACGTCAACGTGCGGCCGCTGTTCCTCGACTCCACCACCGACACGCTGGTGCGGCGCTTCTCGGAGACCCGGCGCCGGCACCCGCTCTCGAGCACGGCGGCGCCGCAGGACGGGCATGACGGGCAGCGCGCCCTGGTCGAAGCGATCGAGCTGGAACGCGAGCTGCTGGCCGAGCTGCGCGACCAGGCGCACGTGATCGACACCAGCGTGATCCGCCCCAGCCAGTTGCAGGCGTACGTCAAGTCGCTGCTGTCGGCGCCGGTCAGCCAGTTGACGCTGGTGTTCGAGTCCTTCGCCTTCAAGCGCGGCATCCCGGTGGACGCCGACTTCGTGTTCGACGTGCGCATGCTGCCCAACCCGCACTACGAGCCGGGGCTGCGCGACCTGACCGGCCGCGACGAGCCGGTGCGCGCGTTCCTCGAACAGCATCCGGACGTGGAGCGCATGCGCAGCCGGATCTCGGACTTCATCGACGAGTGGCTGGAGCCGCTGGCGCGCGACCATCGCAGTTACGTCACCGTGGCGATCGGATGCACCGGCGGCCAGCACCGGTCCGTGTACCTGGTGGAGCAGCTGGCGGCGTGGTTCGGGCAGAAGCGCACGGCGCTCAAGCGCCATCGCGAACTGGACGCGGGCTGACGGTCGGCTTTGAAGGCTCCCTCCCCCTCCGGGGGAGGGTTGGGGTGGGGGCGCGGCCTCCCCAGCCCTCTCCCAGGGGAATGGATAAAACCCTAGCCTCCGCCAGCAGCCGCTGCACCGGCGCGGGAACACCGTAGCGGCCCAGTTCCTCGCGCACCGCCCAGGTGCCGTCGCGCCCGGCCATCGCCTGCCTGCGCAGCCGCACCGCCACCGGGTGCAGGTACAGGTCCTTGTGCGTGAGCGCGTGCAGGAACGGGGGGTCCTCGCGCCAGAGCGCACGCTCGTGGCCGCCCAGCGATTGCTCCAGCGCCATCGCGCTGTCGAACACCGGCAGGCAGTACAGCCCCGCCCAGATGCCGGTGGCCGGCCGCTTCTCCAGCCACACCGCGCCTTCTTCACTGGCTGCGCGCAACAGCCAGAGCGACTGCGAGCCACGGGTCAGCTTGCGGGTCTTGACCGGGTAGCGCTGCGGATCGCCCGCGGCGCGCGCGACGCACAGCGAGTTCGCCGGGCACGGCAGGCAGGACGGGTTGCGCGGCAGGCAGATGGTGGCGCCCAGGTCCATCAGGCCCTGGGTATAGGACGGCATGGCCTGCTGCAGGTCGCGCCGGGGCAGCAGGTTCTGCGCGTGTTCCCACAGCCGGCGTTCGTTCGCCGTTGCGGCCAGGTCGTCGCCGAAGCCGAGCACCCGGCTGAGCACGCGCTTGACGTTGCCATCGAGGATCGCCGCCCGTTCGCCGAAGCAGAAGGCGGCGATCGCCGCCGCCGTCGAACGGCCGATGCCGGGCAGCGTCTGGAGCACCGCCGCGCGGCGCGGGAATTGGCCGCCGTGCACCGCGACGACTTCCTGGGCGCAGCGGTGCAGGTTGCGGGCACGGCTGTAGTAGCCGAGTCCGGACCAGCAGGCATACACCTCGTCCAGGCTGGCGGCGGCCAGCGCCTGCACTTCGGGAAAGCGCAGGAGGAAGCGCGGGTAGTACTCCAGCACGCGCGACACCTGCGTCTGCTGCAGCATGATTTCGGAGAGCCAGACGCGGTAGGGGTCGCGGGTGCCTTGCCACGGGAGCCCGGCGCGGCCGTGCGCCTGCTGCCAGCGCACGACCCGGCCGGCAAAGCCCGCCGGCAGCCCGCTCATGCGGACCTGAGCAGGGGCTCGGATGGTGCGAGCTCCTCTTGCGGGACGGTGATCAACTCCGCCGTGAGCTCGAGCAGCTTGGCTTCCAGGGCCTGCAACGCTCTTTCCTGGCTCTCGATCTCGGCGATGCGCTGGTCGAGCCCCGACGCCGCCTCCTGGATGCGCTCGATCGCCTCGAGCCGGCGGCCGAAGTTGCGGCGGCGCTCGCGCAACTGCGCGTCGAGCTGCGCCGCGGCCGACTTGTTCCACAGTTCCAGCTCGCCCAGCGCCGACTCGTACACCACCCGCAGCCGGGTGGCCAGGGCCCGCACCAGGCGGTCGGCGAATTCGGGCTGCGCCAGCCGGAACATGTTGCCCATCCCGAGGTACTGGATGTGGCTGCGCTCGACCAGGTCGAGGTCGCGCTGGAACCGCCCCAGGTCCGGCTCGCGCGGCGCCTGCAGCGAAAAACCGTATTCGGCGTTGAGCTGGCGGAAGGTGCCGGTGAGCATCGACTGGATCTCGGCGCTGCTGCCCGCCGCCTGGCGCAGCGTGGCGCGCAGCCGGTCGAAGGTGTGGGCGTAGGCCTTGCGCGCGCCGAGCTTGATGCCCGGCTGCCGCAGCTTGGCAGTCAGCTCGGACATCTCCTGCTTCAGCGCGGGCGTGCCGAGCAGCTCGAGTACCTCGCGCAGCAGCTTCAGATGCACCGAGCGCACCGCATGCACCCGCGCGCCGCTGACGTCGAACTCGCGCTGCTCCTGCTCGATGCGCGCGCGCATCTGCCGGATCACCGACGTGTTCTTGCCGCGCAGGCCCTTGAGCTCCATCATCTGCTCGGCCAGGTCGCGCCGGCGGATCTGGATGGCGCGCGCCGACTCGGTGCGCAGCGACACGATGTTGGCGGCGACCGCGGCGCGCAGGATGTTGCGGCGGTGCCCCATCACGCCCTGGCTGAGCGCGCGCTCGAGCGTCGGCAGGTTGCTCGCCTGCAGCAGCGCGGCGTCGTCGTTGATCTTCGCCAGCAGGCCCTTCTGGGCGGAGACGGGAATCACCTGGGTCTCCGACAGCCCCAGCACCTGCGCCGAGGTGGCGCGCTGGCGCTCGATCTCGCCCTGCACCTCGTACGGCGTGCGCAGCGCGTCCCACATGGTGTCGATCTTGTTCAGCACGACCAGCCGCGCGTCGGCGCTGTCGCTCTCGGAAACCAGGTGTTCGCGCCAGATGGCGAGGTCGGACTTGGTGACGCCGGTATCCGCGGCCAGGATGAACACCACCGCGTGGGCCTGCGGGATCAGGTTCACCGTCAGCTCCGGCTCGGCGCCGATGGCGTTGAGCCCAGGCGTGTCGAGGATGACGAGGCCCTGTTTCAGCAGCGGATGGGCGATGTTGATCAGCGCGTGGCGCCAGCGCGGCACTTCCACCTTGCCGTCCGGCCCCGGCAGCGGATTGTTCTCGGGGAATTCGTCGTGCCAGAACCCCAGCGCGCGCGCCTCGTCGGTCGTCACGCGCCGCACTTCGGCCACTTTCTCGAACGCCTGCGCCAGCTGCGACGCGTCGTTGACGTCCAGGTCGAAGCGGACCCAGCGTCTCGGGCACCGCCCGCCATTCCATCAGCGGCTGCGGCTGCAGCCGGGTCTCGATCGGCAGCAGCCGCAGGCAGGGCGGCACCTCGCCGTCGTACCCGAGTTCGGTCGGGCACATGGTGGTGCGGCCGGCGCTCGCCGGCATGATGCGGCGCTTGTAGCCGGCGAAGAAGATGGCGTTGATCAGTTCCGACTTGCCGCGGGAGAATTCCGCGACGAAGGCGACCATGACCTTGTCCGAGCGGATCTGGGTTTCCAGGCGGCGCAGGCGCTCCTCGACGGCGGCGTCGAGCAGGTCGTGGTCACGCAGCCACTCCGACAGCAGTTTCAGGCGCAGCGCGAACTGGCGCCGCCAGGCGCCGTGCTGGTCGAACTGTTCGTTGAAGGAAGTGCCCACTCGGTTCCCGTGGTAGAGCAATTGAATATAGCATCGGCCCCCTCAAGCGCGCGCAAGGATGTCGTTTTTCGGCAAGCTGCCGGCGACGCCCGCGGCGGGCTCACGATTTCTGGCAGGCTGGGCAGTAATAAGTGGCCCGCTGGCCCTGGCGGATCGTCTTGACCGCCGTCCCGCAGACGCGGCATGGCTGCCCGGCGCGGCCGTACACCATGGCATCGAGCTGGAACAGGCCCGCCTCGCCGTGGGCATCGGAAAAGTCGCGCAAGGTGCTGCCGCCCCGCTCCACGGCGCGCGCGAGCACGTCGCGCACCGCCTCCCGCAGCAGCTGCGCGCGCGGGCGGCTGACGCGCGAGGCGCGCAGCGTCGGCCGGATCCGGGCCAGGAACAGCGCTTCGGAAGCGTAGATGTTGCCGACGCCGACCACCACGTCACCCGCCAGGAGCACCTGCTTGATCGCGGCGTTGCGCCGTCGCAGGCGTTCGTGGAAGGCGTCGAGGTCGAAGGCGTCCGACAGCGGCTCGACGCCCAGCCGCCCCAGCAGCTTGACGGCCTGCGCCGCCTCCTCGCCAGGCGCGTACACCACCGCGCCGAAGCGGCGCGGGTCGTTGAGCCGCAGCACGCCGCGCGTGGTCACGAGGTCGAAGTGGTCGTGCGTGCCCGGCTCGGGCTGCGACGGCGCGAAACTCAGGCTGCCCGACATGCCCAGGTGCAGCAGCAGGACACCCTGGTCGAGGTCGATCAGCAGGTACTTGCCGCGACGGCGCACGCCGGTGACGGTGCGTCCCACCAGCGCCTGAGGCTGCACGCCCAGCGCCCAGCGCAGCGGCTTGCCGACGCGCACCGCCTCGATGCGGCCGCCGGCGATGCGTCCGGCGAAGCTGCGGCGGGTGACTTCGACTTCCGGCAGTTCGGGCATGGGTCCTGGATTATCATGAATCGATGAAGAGATCGACCCTCGCCGGCGCCCTGCTGCTGGCATGGATCCACATCGCACCGGCCCAGGCGGCGGATCCCCCGGCACAGACGACGCTCGACGCGGAGCTCTTCTACGAGTTGCTGCTGGGCGAACTCAATGCCCGCGGCGAGGAACCGTCCACCGGCTACTCCCTGATCCTGGATGCTGCCCGCAAGACGAACGACCCCGCCTTGTACCAGCGCGCCGTGGAGCTGGCGTTCCAGTCGCGCTCGGGCGATGCCGCGCTGCAGGCGGCCCGCGCCTGGAAGGACGCGCACCCGACCTCGCGCGAAGCCAACCGCTACGTGCTGCAGATCCTGATCGCGCTGAATCGGGTCGGCCGACAGCGCGCAGCCGCTGCAGAGCGAGATCGAGCTGGCCGACCCCAAGGACCGCAACGCCACCTTGTCGCTGATTCCGCGGAATTACTCGCGGGTCTCCGACAAGAAGCTGGCGGCTGCTGTGGTGGAACAGGCGCTGGCCGAGTACCTGCGGCAACCGGATACCGCCGGGGCCGCCTGGACCGCGGTCGGACGGATGCGGATGGCGGCCGGCGACCGCACGGCGGCGATCGATGCGGCCCAGCGCGCGCAGGCGGCCAGCCCCGGCGCGGAAGGGCCGGTGTTGCTGGCGCTCGAACTGATGGATCCGAAGGAACCGCAGGCCGAGGCCCTGGTGCAGCGCTACATGGCAGCCAACCCGCTGCCCGAGCTGCGCATGGCCTATGCGCGTGAACTGCTGGAAGCGCAGCGCTACAAGGAAGCGGCGCAGCAACTGGAAGCCGTGACCCGGGACAAGCCGGAGTATCCGGAGGCCTGGCTGGTGCAAGGGACGTTGCAGTTGCAGGACAACCGCGACGATGCCGCCGAGGCGTCGATCAAGCGCTACCTGGAACTGGTGCAGTCGCAGGGCAAGGCCGACGACAAGAGCCGCGGGCTGGCGCAGGCCTACCTGTCGCTGTCGCGGATTGCCGAGCGGCGCAAGGACCTCGCGCAGGCCGCCGCCTGGCTCGACCGCATCGAGAACCCGCAGGATCTGGTCGCGGCCCAGCAGCGCCGCGCCTCGATCATGGCGCGCCAGGGCAAGCTCGAGGAGGCGCGCGAACTGCTGCGAGCGCTGCCCGAGCGCAACCCGGCCGACGCCCGCACCAAGTTGATGGCCGAAGTACAGCTGCTGCGCGACACCAAGCACTGGCGCGAGGCCTACGAACTGCTCGGCCAGGCCGCCGCCAAACCGCCGCTCGACGCCGACCTGCTGTACGAGCAGGCCATGGTCGCCGAGAAGATGGGCAACCTCGCCGCCATGGAACGCCTGCTGCGCCAGGTGATCGCCGCCAAGCCGGATTACCACCACGCGTACAACGCACTGGGGTATTCGCTGGCCGATCGCAACATGCGCCTGCCCGAGGCGAAGGAGCTGATCAAGAAGGCGCTGACCTTCGCGCCCGACGACCCCTTCATCAGCGACAGCCTCGGCTGGGTGGAGTTCCGCCTGGGCAACCTGGGCGAGGCGCTGCGCATCCTGGACACGGCATACCAGACGCGGCCGGACGCCGACATCGCCGCCCATCTGGGCGAGGTGCTGTGGAGCCTGGGCCAGCGCGAGCGCGCGCAGGCCATCTGGAAGGAAGGCCTGCTGCTCAACGCCGAGAACGAGACCCTGCAGGAAACGCTCGAGCGCCTGCGCGTCAAGCCATGAACCGGCGCCGGATGTCGTGGCTGCTCGGCTGCAGCCTGGTGGCGTTGTCCGGATGCGCCACGGCCCCGCGGCCGGCCGGCGGCGCGGACGAGAACGGCCCCTGGAGCGGGCGACTCGCGCTGCAGGTCAAGGACCAGGCGAGCCAGTCCTTTGCCGCCATGTTCGAGCTGCGCGGAACCGCCGAGTCGGGCGAGCTGACCCTGACGAGTCCGCTGGGCGGCACGCTGGCCGTGCTGGCCTGGGCGCCGGGCAGCGCCACCTTGCGCAGCAACGGACAGACAAGCAGCTTTCCGTCGGCCGATGCGCTGGTCACCCAGGCCACCGGCGCCGCCATCCCGGTGGCGGCCCTCTTCGACTGGCTGCGCGGCCGCAACACGCCGGTCCCCGGCTGGCGCGCGAACCTCTCGCAACTGGCGCAAGGACGCATCTCGGCGCTGCGGCACGACCCGCAGCCGGAAGCCGACCTGCGGGTGGCGCTGGACCGATAGCCGTGAAGGCGCTGCACGACGTCGCGGCCCCGGCCAAGCTGAACCTGTTCCTGCACGTGGTCGGGCGTCGCCCGGACGGCATGCACCTGCTGCAGTCGGCGTTCATGCTGATCGACTGGTGCGACACGCTGCACTTCGAGCTGCGCCCGGGCGGCGCGATCACTCGCGAAGACCTGGGCGCGCCCCTGCCGGCAGAGGACCTCGTGCTGGCCGCGGCACGGGCGCTGCAACGCGCCGGCGGCATCGCCGCCGGCGTCCACATCGCCATCGACAAGCGGGTGCCGAGCGAAGCCGGCCTGGGCGGCGGCTCGTCGGATGCAGCGAGCTGCCTGCTGGCGCTCAACCGGCTGTGGCGCCTGCACCTGCCGCTGGCGCGGCTCGCGCAGATCGGGCTGGCGCTGGGCGCGGACGTGCCGTTCTTCCTGCACGGCCGCAACGCCTGGGTGGAAGGCATCGGGGAGCGTTCCACGCCGCTGGCGCTGCCGCCGGCGCGGTTCGCCGTCGTGAAACCCCCCGAGGGGCTGGCCACCGCGCGCATATTCGCGGACCCGCTGCTGAAACGCGATACCGAGCCTGCTACAATCTCAGGCTTTGCTGCAAACCCTTCCGGCGATTCGGACCCATACCGGTTCGGCCGGAACGATCTGCAACCCGTTGCCCAGCGCCTGTGCGCGGGGGTGACCCAGGCGCTGGAATGGCTGGCGTCGCAAGGCCTGCAAGGGCGGATGACGGGTTCCGGCAGCGCGGTTTTTGCGCCGCTGCCGCCAGGGCAGGCACTGCAGGCAGCCCCGGCGGGCTGGCAGGCGCGGGAATGCAGCAATTTGGAGGTCCATCCCCTCATCGGGTGGGCCCCCAGCGACGATTGATCGGTGGTCGGCTGCTTGCAGCCGGCAACCCGTGTAGGGGAGTCGCCAAGTTGGTTAAGGCACTGGATTTTGATTCCAGCATGCGAGGGTTCGAGTCCTTCCTCCCCTGCCAAATACGCGCTGCGTAGGCACTAACGTTCAAATTCGCCGGGTCACTCCATGCAGGTTGCTCCCCCCTCTCCCGACTTCATGGTATTCACCGGCAACGCCAATCCGGCGCTCGCCGCCGAGATCGCCGGCCACCTGGGCATCTCGCTGGGCGCCGCCAGCGTCGGCCGCTTTTCCGACGGCGAAGTCACCGTCGAGATCAACACCAACGTGCGGGCCCGGGACGTGTTCGTGGTGCAGTCCACCTGCGCCCCGACCAACGACAACCTGATGGAGCTGCTGATCATGGTCGATGCGCTCAAGCGCGCCTCGGCCGAGCGCATCAGCGCCGTGATCCCCTACTTCGGGTACGCCCGACAGGACCGGCGGCCGCGCTCCACCCGCGTGCCGATTTCCGCCAAGGTGGTGGCCAACCTGCTGCAGAAGTGGGGGTCGCCCGGGTCCTGACCATGGACCTGCACGCCGACCAGATCCAGGGCTTCTTCGACATCCCGGTGGACAACATCTACGCCGCGCCGGTGCTGCTGGGCGACCTGCGCCACAAGAACTACGACAACCTGATCGTGGTGTCGCCGGACGTCGGCGGCGTGGTGCGCGCCCGGGCACTGGCCAAGCAGCTGGACACCGACCTGGCGATCATCGACAAGCGCCGCCCGCGCGCCAACGTCAGCGAAGTGATGCACGTGATCGGCGAGATCGACGGCCGCAACTGCGTGATCATGGACGACATGATCGACACCGCCGGCACGCTGGTGAAGGCGGCCGAGGTGCTGAAGGCGCGCGGCGCCAAGAAGGTCTACGCCTATTGCACGCACCCGATCTTCTCGGGGCCCGCGATCGAACGCCTGTCCAAGGGCACCGCCCTGGACGAGGTGGTGGTGACCAACACCATCCCGCTGTCGGAAGCGGCGCGCAACTGCAGCAAGATCCGCCAGCTGTCCGTGGCCCCGCTGATCGCCGAGACGGTGCAGCGGATCGCCAAGGGCGAGTCGGTGATGAGTTTGTTCTCGGACCAGGAAAACCTCTTCTAGAGGCGGTTCTCCGGACGGGACATCGAGCGGGCCTGCGCGAGCAG
>CAVPTY010000025.1:0-6011 GCA_963708655.1 uncultured beta proteobacterium | reverse complement strand
TGTTCTTGGGCAGGTCCAGGTGGGCGACGAAGCGCACGTCGGGCTTGTCGATGCCCATTCCGAACGCGATGGTCGCGACCATCACGATTCCGTCCTCGCGCAGGAAGCGGTCCTGGTTGGCCTGGCGCACGGCCGCGTCCAACCCGGCGTGGTACGGCAGCGCCTGCATGCCCTCGCCCTGCAGCAGGTGCGCGACTTCCTCGACCCGCTTGCGCGACTGGCAGTAGACGATGCCGGCCTCGCCGTCGTGCTCCGCCTCGATGAAGCGCAGCAACTGCGTAAGCGGCTCCTTCTTTTCGACGATCGCGTAGCCGATGTTGGGCCGGTCGAAGCTGCTGATGAACAGGCGCGCCTGCTCCAGTTGCAGCCGCTCGACGATGTCGGCGCGCGTGATCGCGTCGGCCGTGGCGGTCAGCGCGATGCGCGGCACCGAGGCATAGCGCTCGTGCAGCATGGTGAGCGCGCGGTACTCGGGCCGGAAATCGTGGCCCCACTGGCTCACGCAATGCGCCTCGTCGATGGCGAACAGGCTGAGCTGGCCGCGCTCGTGCAGCGAATCGAGCTGCGCCAGGAAGCGCGGCGTGGTCACGCGCTCGGGCGCGGCGTACAGCAGCGTGATCTCGCCGCGCATCATCCGCCGCTCGACCGCGTTGGCCTGCTCGCCGGAGAGCGTCGAATTCAGGAACTCGGCGTCCACGCCGGCTTCGTGCAGGGCGCCGACCTGGTCGTGCATCAGCGCGATCAGCGGCGACACGACGATCGTCACGCCGTGCCCGGCGCGATGCCGCGCGATCGCCGGGATCTGGTAGCACAGCGACTTGCCGCCGCCGGTGGGCATCAGCACCAGCGCGTCGCCGCCGGCGATGACGTGGTCGACGATGTCCGCCTGCGGCCCGCGGAAGCGCTCGTAGCCGAAGACGTCGTGGAGGATGGCGGCGGCAGCCGCGGCGGGAGCCAGCAAGATGGCCGGTATTGTCGAGGGAAAACCGCCGCTCCCTACAATCGACGGGGATGAAACCGCTCGTGTACACCCGTGGTCAGGCGCTGCCCGCGCTTGCTGGCGCAGCGCATCGTCATCCTCGACGGCGCCATGGGCACGATGATCCAGCGGCTGCGCCTGACCGAGGCCGACTACCGCGGCGAACGGTTCCGGGACCACCCGAAGGACGTGAAGAACAACGGCGAACTGCTGAGCCTGACGCGGCCCGACGTGATCCGCGACATCCACGAGGCCTACCTCGCCGCGGGCGCGGACATCATCGAGACCAACACCTTCGGCGCCACCCGCATCGCGCAGGACGACTACGGCCTGGGCGACGCTGGCCGCCGAGATGAACCTGGCCTCGGCGTCGCATCGCCCGCGACGCCGCCGACAAGTTCGCCAGGCCCGGCCAGCCGCGCTTCGTCGCCGGCGCCCTCGGCCCCACGCCGAAGACCGCCAGCATCAGCCCCGACGTCAACGACCCGGGCGCGCGCAACGTCGATTTCGAGGAGCTGCGCGCCGCCTATTACGAACAGGTCCAGGCGCTGGTCGCAAGGCGGCGTCGACCTGCTGCTGGTCGAAACCATCTTCGACACGCTCAATGCCAAGGCGGCGCTGTTCGCGATCGACGAATATTTCGAGCAGTCCGGCGAGCGGCTGCCGCTCGATCATCAGCGGCACCGTGACCGACGCCTCGGGCCGCATCCTGTCCGGCCAGACCGTCACCGCCTTCTGGTACAGCGTGCGCCACGCGCGGCCGCTGGCGGTGGGCCTGAATTGCGCGCTGGGCGCGGCGCTGATGCGTCCGTACATCGCAGGAACTGGCGCGCGCGGCGCCGGACACGTTCATCAGCTGCTACCCGAACGCCGGCCTGCCCAACCCGATGAGCGACACCGGCTTCGACGAGACGCCCGACGTCACCTCGCGGCTGCTTGCACGAGTTCGCGGCCGAGGGGCTGCTCAACATCGTCGGCGGCTGCTGCGGCACGACGCCGGACCACATCGGCGCCATCACGCAGGCGCTCGCGCCCCTGCCGGCGCGCGCGCTGCAGCGCGAGCCGTTCTACCGCGAAGCGGCGTGAGCGGGGGCCGGCGAGGCGCCGGCCAGCGCTCACTGCGGCTGGAAGCCGAGGTCCCGGATCAGCTTGGTCCAGGTCTGCGAGTACGCCCGCTCGCGCGCGGCCAGTTGCTGCTGCGGCATGAAGCCCACCGTCAGGCCCAGCCGGGTGAGCTGGTCCCGCACGTCGGGCAGTGCGACGACCCTCTGCAGCGCCCCCGAGAAGCGGTCGATCGCCGCCTGCGGGGTGCCGGCCGGCGCGAAGAAGCCGTAGTACGGCACGTCCTCGAAGCCGGCCAGGCCGAGTTCGGCGAAGGTCGGCGCTTCGGGCACGGCGGCCTGGCGCGCATTGCCCATGACCGCCACCACCCGGATCTTGCCGGCCTTGTGGTTCTCGATGAAGTCCGGGATCGAGCCGACGCCGGCGCCGATCTGGTTGCCCAGCATGTCACCGATCATCGGCGCGCTGCCGCGGTAGGGCGCGGCGGCCAGATCCAGGTTGTACTTCTGGCCGATCAGCCTGACCAGGAACTCGGGCACCGATGCCGGGGCCGGCACGCCGACGTTGCCCTTGCCGCCGCTTTTCGTGCGCACCCAGGTGATGTACTCGGACATCGACCGTGCCGGCGTGCCGCCCGACACCGCGAACGCGTTGACGAAGGTCGCGAAGCCGGCCACCGGCACGAAGTCCCTGGCCGGGTCGAAGCCCGGGTTCTTCGTCACCAGCGGCAGGATCGAGATCGTGTGGTCGTGGCTGATGAAGAACGTGCTGCCGTCCGGCGCCGCCGCCTTCAGCGCCTGCGCCGCGATCTGGCCGCCGGCGCCGGCCTTGTTCTCGACGACGACCGGCTGGCCGAGCTGGTCCTTCAGCTTGTCGGCCAGGGTGCGGGCGATGGCATCGGTGCCGCCGCCGGGCGGGAAGCCCACGATGATGCGGACCGGGTTGCCGCTGCTCTGCGCCTGGGCCGGCGCGCCGAGCAGGCAGGCGCCCAGCGTCAGGGCGAGGCCGATGGCGCCCAGGGCGCAGCGACGGGGAAAGGGGGCCATGTGGAAAACTCCTGGGGAGGGCAAAGGCGCCATTGTTGCAAAGTGCGGCCGCCGGTGCTTGCCCGGTAGAATGCGCGTTCGCTCAAGGAGCGCTGCAGCGGCCGGCTCAGCCCGCCGCCAGGCTTGAGGACACAACGGCGCTCACCTCCATCCACTGCCGGCACCGGGCCGGCCACATGCAGGACGAGCCATGTCGCAGGCAGTACCCATTCCCCCCATGAAGCTCGCCGGCCTGGAGCCGGTCACCATCGGCGCGGGGAGTTTGTTCGTCAACATCGGCGAGCGCACCAACGTCACCGGCTCCAAGGCGTTCGCCCGGATGATCCTGAACGGCCGCTTCGAGGAAGCGCTGGCCGTCGCCCGCCAGCAGGTCGAGAACGGCGCCCAGGTCATCGACATCAACATGGACGAGGCCATGCTGGACAGCAAGGCCGCCATGGTGCGCTTCCTGAACCTGATCGCCGAGCGAGCCCGACATCGCCCGCGTGCCGATCATGGTCGACTCCTCCAAGTGGGAGGTGATCGAGGCCGGGCTGCGCTGCATCCAGGGCAAGGCGATCGTCAACTCGATCTCCATGAAGGAAGGCGTCGAAGCCTTCAAGCACCAGGCCAAGCTGGTCAAGCGCTATGGCGCGGCCGCCGTGGTGATGGCGTTCGACGAGCAGGGCCAGGCCGACACCTTCCAGCGCAAGATCGAGATCTGCGAGCGCGCCTACCGCATCCTGGTCGACGAGGTGGACTTCCCGCCCGAGGACATCATCTTCGACCCCAACATCTTCGCGATCGCCACCGGCATCGAGGAGCACAACAACTACGCGGTCGATTTCATCAACGCCACGCGCTGGATCAAGCAGCACCTGCCGGGCGCGAAAGTCAGCGGCGGGGTCTCCAACGTCAGCTTCTCGTTTCGCGGCAACGACCCGGTGCGCGAAGCCATCCACACCGTGTTCCTGTACCACGCGATCCAGGCCGGCATGGACATGGGCATCGTCAACGCCGGCATGGTCGGCGTGTACGACGAGCTCGACCCGGTGCTGCGCGAGCGGGTCGAGGACGTCGTGCTCAATCGCCGGCCCGACGCGGGCGAGCGGCTGATCGAGATCGCCGAATCGGCCAAGGGCGCCGCGCGCGACGATGGCAAGCGCAACGAGTGGCGCCAGGGCAGCGTGGAGCAGCGCCTGTCGCACGCGCTGGTCTCCGGGATCACCGATCACATCGTGCCGGACACCGAGGAGGCCTACCGCGCCGTGATCGCCCGCGGCGGCCGCGCGCTGGAGGTGATCGAAGGCCCGCTGATGGCCGGCATGAACATCGTCGGCGACCTGTTCGGCCAGGGCAAGATGTTCCTGCCGCAGGTGGTGAAGTCGGCGCGGGTGATGAAGCAGGCCGTGGCCCACCTGATTCCCTACATCGAGGAAGAAAAGAAGCTGCAGGCCGCCGCCGGCGGGGAGGTCCGCGCCAAGGGCAAGATCGTCATCGCCACCGTCAAGGGCGACGTGCACGACATCGGCAAGAACATCGTCACGGTGGTCCTGCAGTGCAACAACTTCGAGGTCGTGAACATGGGCGTGATGGTCCCGTGCCACGAGATCCTGGCCCGGGCCAAGGTCGAAGGCGCGGACATCGTCGGCCTGTCGGGCCTGATCACGCCTTCCCTGGAGGAGATGCAGTACGTGGCCGGCGAGATGCAGAAGGACGAGCACTTCCGGCTGCGCAAGATCCCGCTGCTGATCGGCGGCGCGACCACCAGCCGGGTGCACACCGCCGTCAAGATCGCGCCGCACTACGAAGGCCCCGTGGTCTACGTGCCGGACGCGTCGCGCAGCGTCAACGCCGCGCAAGGGCTGCTGTCGGAGCAGGCCGCGAAGTACATCGCCGACATCGAGGCCGATTACGAGCAGGTGCGCACCCAGCACGCCAACCGCAAGCAGGTGCCGCTGTGGCCGCTGGCGCAGGCGCGCGCCAACAAGACGCCGATCGACTGGTCCGGCTACACGCCGCCGCGGCCGAAGTTCATCGGCCGGCGCCTGTTCCGCAACTTCGACCTGGCCGAGCTCGCGAAATACATCGACTGGGGCCCGTTCTTCCAGACCTGGGACCTGGCCGGGTCGTTCCCGGCGATCCTGAAGGACGAAGTGGTCGGCGCCGAGGCGGTGCGGGTGTATGCCGACGGCCAGCGCATGCTCAAGCGCCTGATCGAAGGCCGCTGGCTCACGGCCAACGCGGTGCTGGGCTTCTGGCCCGCCAACACGGTGCACGACGACGACATCGAGCTCTATACCGACGAGTCGCGGCGCGAGGTCGCGATGACCTGGTACGGGCTGCGCCAGCAGACGGTCAAGGAGGTGGTCGACGGCAAGCAGCGGCCCAGCCGGTGCCTGGCCGACTTCATCGCGCCCAGGGGCGTGGCCGACGACTACATCGGCATGTTCGCCGTGACGGCGGGGATCGGCGCGGACAAGAAGGAGCGCTATTTCCTGGACGACCACGACGACTACTCGGCGATCACGCTCAAGGCGCTGGCCGACCGGCTGGCCGAAGCCTTCGCCGAGGCGCTGCACGAGCGGGTGCGGCGCGACCTGTGGGGCTACGCGCCCGGCGAGGCGCTGTCGCTGCAGGACGAGATCGCCGAGCAGTACCGCGGCATCCGGCCGGCGCCGGGCTATCCGGCCTGCCCCGACCACAGCGTCAAGCGCGACATGTTCGACCTGCTGCAGGCGGGCGACGTCGGCATCGAGCTCACCGAGAGCATGGCGATGGCGCCGGCCGCCAGCGTGAGCGGCTTCTATTTCAGCCACCCCGAGAGCACCTACTTCAGCGTCGGCCGCATCGGCGCCGACCAGGTGCAGGACCTGGCGCAGCGCCGCGGCGCCGACGTGGCGCAGGTGCAGCGGCTGCTGGCGCCGAACCTGGGCTGACGGCGA
>CAVPTY010000024.1:0-19141 GCA_963708655.1 uncultured beta proteobacterium | reverse complement strand
GGACGGCGGCGTCGACTTCTTCCTCGGTGAATTCATCAACGCCGACGGCACGCCCTACCCCGTCTGCCCGCGCCAGACCCTCAAGCGCGTGCTCAAGCGCGCCGAGAAGCTCGGCTTCCAGGTGATGACCGGCATGGAGTACGAGTGGTTCAACTTCCGCGAGACACCGCAGAGCTGGGCCGCCAAGAAGGGCGTAGCGCCGGAGACGATCACGCCCGGCATGTTCGGCTACTCGCTGCTTGCGCGTGAACGAGAACCGCGAGTTCTTCAACGCGCTGATGGACGAGATGGCTCGCCTTCGACGTGCCGATCGAGGGCCTGCACACCGAGACCGGCCCCGGCGTGTACGAGGCCGCGATCGCGTTTTCCGAGGCGCTGGAGCAGGCCGACCGCGCCATCCTGTTCAAGACCGGCGCCAAGGAGATCGGCTCGCGCTTCGGCATCATGCCCAGCTTCATGGCCAAGTGGAGCGCGCAGTACCCGGGCTGCTGCGGCCACATCCACCAGAGCCTGTCGGACGGCAAGACCAACCTGTTCTTACGACGCCAGGCAGCAGCCGCAAGATGAGCGCGCTGTTCGAGAGCTACCTCGCCGGCCAGGTCGCCTGCCTGATGGAATTCGCGCCGATGTTCTGGCCCACGATCAACAGCTACAAGCGGCTGGTGGACGGCTTCTGGGCGCCGGTCAAGCCGACCTGGGGCATCGACAACCGCACCGCCAGCTTCCGCGTGCTGGCCGGCAGCCCCAAGTCGACGCGGCTGGAGACGCGCTGCCCCGGCGCCGACGTGAATCCCTACCTCGCCATGGCCGCCGTGATCGCGGCCGGGCTGCACGGCGTCGAGCAGAACCTGAAGCTCACCACGCCGCCGATCACCGGCACCAACCAGGGCGCGGAGAACGTGCCGCGCGCGCCGCGCACGCTGATCGAGACGACGCGCATCTTCAGCGAATCGCGGATCGCCCGCGACTGGCTGGGCGACACCTTCGTCGATCACTTCGCGGCCACCCGGGACTGGGAGTGGCGCCAGTGGCTCGACGGTGTCACGGACTGGGAGCTGAAGCGCTATTTCGAGATCATCTGAACCGGTGAGTTCCGGGGTCTTTCTTTGATTGCATGCCGACAGCGCCCCCGACCGACAATGACGAGTTCCGGAGCGACCCATCATGACCATCAGCGGCTTTTCCTTTCCCACCGCCATCCGGTTCGGACCCGGCGCCCGGCGCGAGGTCGCCGGGCACCTGCAGTCGCAGGGATTGCAGCGGCCGCTGATCGTCACCGACCGCGGACTGGCTGAACTTCCCGTGCTCGCCGAGTTCAGGAGCCTGCTCGGCGGACTCGAGCCGGCCGTCTACGCCGGCGTGGCCGGCAATCCGACGGCGTCGCAGGTGACGGCCGGCGCGCAGGCGTTCCGTGCGCACGGCGCCGATTGCGTGATCGGGTTCGGCGGCGGCGCCGCGCTGGACGTCGCGAAGGTCGTCGGCCTGGCGGCGACGCATGAAGGGACTATCCTGGAATACGCCTGGGACCACCCGCGGGTGCGCGCCATCGAGCGCGAACTGCCGTATTTCGTCGCGCTGCCGACCACGGCCGGCACCGGCTCGGAAGTCGGCCGCTCGGCCGTGATCAGCGAGGACGACACCCACCTGAAGCGGATCGTCTTCAGCCCGAAGATCCTGGCCCGCGCGGTGTTCGCCGATCCCGAGCTGACGCTCGGCGCTGCCGCCGCACGTCACCGCCGCCACCGGCATGGACGCGCTCACCCACAACATCGAAAGCTGGCTCTCGCCCTCGTACCACCCGCTGTGCGACGGCATCGCGCTGGAAGGCGCCCGCATCGCCGCGCGCTCGCTGCTGCGCGGCGGTGCGCGAGCCGCGACGACATCGCCGCGCGCAGCGACATGATGATGGCGTCGATGATGGGCGCGATCGCGTTCCAGAAGGACCTGGGCGCCGTGCATTCCTGCGCCCACGCGCTCGGTGCCGTGTGCCATATGCACCACGGCCTGGCCAACGCGCTCATGATCGACACGGTGCTGGAGTGGAACCAGCAGGCGGTGCCGGCCAAGTTCGAGGAGCTGGCGCATGTCTGCGGCGTATCCGGCGGCGGCGAGCAGTTCATCCCCTGGCTGCGCGCGCTCAAGGCCCGCATCGGCATCCAGGGCAAGCTCGCCGGGCATGGCGTGGCGCTCGAAGACATTCCGAAGCTGGTCGACATCGCCCTCGCCGACGGCTGCCACCAGACCAATCCGCGGCCCTGCACGCGGGACGACTTCCGGGCGTTCTTCGAAGCGGCGATGTAGGCCATGGCGAGCGACCCGGAACGGCTCAAGATCGGCATCTCGGCGTGCTTCATGCACCCGGATCCGGCGCGGGCGCTGTTTACCGGCAAGACGCTGCAGTACGTGGAGCAGTCGATCACCCACTGGGTGATGTCGACCGGCGCGCTGGCGGTGATGGTCCCCAGCCCCACCGGCGCGACCCGGCGCGGCGACGTGACGCTGGACCACTACGCGCACTGGCTCGACGGGCTGGTGCTGCACGGCGGCGCCGACGTTTCGCCGCTGAGCTACGGCGAGCAACCGATCGAGGAGCGCTGGTCGGGCGACAGGCTGCGCGACGAGTACGAGATCGAACTGGTGGCGGCGTTCGAGCGGCGCGGCAAGCCGGTGTTCGGCGTCTGCCGCGGGCTGCAATTGCTCAACGTCGCCTACGGCGGCACGCTGTATCAGGACATCCAGACCCAGTTGCCGCAGGCCCTGGTGCACCGCGATGCCTCCGTGTACGACCGCAACTTCCACACCATCAGCGTGTTGCCCGACACGCGGCTGGCGCAACTCTATCCGCCGACCGGGCCGTTCAAGGTGAACAGCATCCACCACCAGGCCATCAAGCAGCTCGCGCCCGGCTTCACGGCCGAAGCCGTGAGCAACGAGGACGGGCTGGTGGAAGCGATCCGCCGCACGGACCCGGCCAAGCCGTATGCCGCCGCCGTGCAGTGGCATCCCGAGTTCCACCTCCCGGATTCCGACACCCTCGACGACGCGGCGCTGCTGGACGACTTTCTCGCCGCGGCACGGGCCGTGCGCCAACGACCATGAGCCAGCTCGCCGTCCACAACCCCGCCACCGGCGAGCGCATCGCCGAACTGCCGGCCGACGATGCCGCCTCCGTGGCGGCCAAGGCCCGCGCCGCGCGCACGGCGCAGGCGGCATGGGCCGCCCGCTCGCTGCTGGAACGCAAGGCCTGCATCGCCCATTTCCGCGAGGCGGTCGTGCGCGACCTCGAGGCGCTGGCCGTGACGCTGACGCGCGAGACCGGCAAGCCGATCCGCATGTCGCGCAACGAGCTGAACGGCCTGCTGCCGCGGATCGACTTCTTCCTGAAGGAAGTCGACCGGACGATCGCCACCGAAACCGTGTTCGACGAGGGCGGCATGAAGGAGCGCATCGAGCACGTGCCGCTGGGCGTGGTCGGCAACATCTCCGCCTGGAACTATCCGTGGTTCGTCGGCTGCAACGTGATCCTGCCGGCCCTGCTGACGGGCAACGCGGTGCTGTACAAGCCGTCCGAATTCGCCAGCCTCACCGGGCTGGAGATCGCGCGGCTGCTGCACCAGGCCGGCGTTCCGAGGGACCTGTTCGTGCCGCTGGTCGGCGCTGGCGAGGTCGGCGCCGCGCTGCTGGAGCAGTCGGTCGACGGCATCTTCTTCACCGGCTCGCACGCCACGGGGCAGCGGATCGCGCAGGCGGTGGGAGCGCGCTTGATCCGGCTGCAGCTGGAGCTGGGCGGCAAGGACCCGACCTATGTCTGCGACGACGCCGATCCGCGCGCGGCGGCGCAATCGCTGGCGGACGGCGCGATGTACAACACCGGCCAGAGCTGCTGCTCGGTCGAGCGCCTCTACGTGCACGAGCGCATCCACGACGCGTTCGTCGCCGCGTTCGTCGAAACGGTGCGAGGCTTCAAGATCGGCGACCCGACGAGCGAGGACACCTACATCGGCGCGATCACCCGCGCGGCGCAGCTGGACGTGCTGGACGCCCAGGTGGCCGATGCCAAGGCGCAAGGCGCGGTGCTCCATCTCGGCGGACGGCGGCTGCCCGGCCCGGGCAACTGGTACGCGCCGACGGTCTTCAGTCAGGTCGATCACCGGATGGCGCTGATGCGCGAGGAAAGCTTCGGCCCGATCATCGGCATCCAGAAGGTGGCGGGCGACGAGGAGGCCGTTGCCCTCATGAACGACAGCCGCTACGGTCTCACGGCCGGCGTCTACACGCCCAGCGCCGAACGCGCACGCAGCCTGCTGGCGCAGTTGCATGCGGGCAGCCTGTACTGGAACTGCTGCGACCGGGTGAGCCCGCGCCTGCCGTGGAGCGGCTATGGGGATTCGGGGGTGGGGCTGACCTTGTCGAAGTACGGCATCCAGGCCTTCACCCGCCCGCGGGCTTGGCATCTTCGGAGCGCTTGAAGAACACGGACATCCGTACGCAGAGGACGCAAAGGTGGCGCAGAAGGCGCAGAAGGCGCAGAAGAATTCGATGAAAGAAGGCGAGCGGGAGGCTCTTTCTTCCATTCATTCTGCTGTCTTTTCTGCGTCCTCTGCGCACCCTTTGCGTCCTCGTTCGGATGTTGGGCTTTCTCCGTTCGATCACGGTCGCCGCGAGATGACGTCCGCGGCCGCCTCCTCGTAGGCCGCGGCAAGGCGCAACAGCGCCAGTTCGCCGCGCGGCTTGCCGATCAACTGCAGGCCCATCGGCAGCCCGCGCTCGTCGAAGCCGGCCGGCACGCTGATGCACGGCAACCCGGCGAAGGTGGCGTAGATCACCACTTCCATCCAGCGGTGGTAGGTGTCCATCGTCCGGCCGGCGATCTCCTTGGGCCAGCGCTCGCTCGCGTCGAAGGGCCATGTCTGCGCCGCCGGCAGCGCCAACGCATCGTGCTGCTCCAGCAGCGACACCATGTGCTGGTAGAAGACCGTGCGCTGCACGCTGGCGGCGAGGAACGCCGGACCGGTCAGGCTGCGCGACTGGTCGTACTCCCACAGCGCCTCGGGTTTGACCTGCGACCGGTTGGCGGGGTTGGCCAGGAACGGCGCGATGCGGGTGGCCACCAGCGCGCGCCGCCACACCAGCCAGGCGTCCCACACCGCGGCCGGCGACGTGCCGAACGCCAGCGGCGCCACGGCGCAGCCGAGGCCTTCGAGGCGGTGCAGCGCCTGTGCGCAGACATCGAGGATGCCGGGCTCCATCGGCAAGTAGCCGCCCAGATCCGCGAGCCAGCCGATCCGCACCTGCGCCGCGTCCAGCCGCTGCGCTTCCAGCGGGAAGTGCGCCGGCTCGCCCAGCGACAGCGGCAGGCGCGGGTCGTGCCCGGCCTGGATCTCCAGCAGGCGCGCCAGGTCGCGCACGCTGCGCGCCATCGGGCCTTCCGTTCCCATCTGGCTGACCCAGACATCCTGGACCGGCCAGGACGGCACCCGGCCCTGGCTCGGCCGCAGGCCGAACACGTTGTTCCAGGCGGCCGGGTTGCGCAGGCTGCCGTTGGCGAGGTCCTTGATCGCCTGCGGAATCCCGTGCAGCCAGCCCATGGACTCGCCGCGCGCGAGCTGCGCATCCCGCTCGTCCGCCTGGCGCAACAGCTGCCGCGGATCCTGCAGGCTCACGATCGCGTTGAAGCGCGGATTGACCTGGCCGATGCGGTCGAGACCGGCCTGCATCACTTCCCGGCAGGAAACGTGGCCGGCGTGGATGGCGGCCGACAAGGCGGTGGCGTCGAGGTCGACGATGGGCGAGACGGCTGTCGTGGGCATCGGGGGTCCGGAGAACGATCGGCCATGATAGGCGCCATGCGGATCAACGCGGTGTCACGGCCGCGGCGACTGCGCTACGCTCCGACGACCCGAAACGGAGACAAGATGATCACATTCGACCTGCAGGGGCGCACGGCGCTCGTCACCGGCGGCTTCAGCGGCCTGGGCCGCCACTTTGCGCAAGCACTCGCGCACCACGGCGCCCGGGTGGCGATCGTCGGTCGCCGCATCGAACTGGGGCGCATCGTCGCCGGCGAGCTGGCCGCGGCGGCGGGCCGGTCCGGCGACGTGCGCGCGTACGAATGCGACGTCACCAGCGCACACGGCGTGGGCCAGGCGTTCGAGCGAGTCGCCGCCGACATGGGCGTGCCCGTCATCGTCGTCAACAACGCCGGCACCATCGCGCGGGCGCCCAGCATCGAGCTGCGCGACCAGGACTGGCGGGACGTCGTCGACGTGAATCTCTCCGGCGTGTTCCGGGTGGCGCAGGCGGCGGCGCGCGAGATGGTGCGGGCCGGCCAGCACGGAACCATCATCAACATCGCGTCGATCCTCGGGCTGCGAGTGCGCGCGCAGGTCGCGGCTTATGCCGCCACCAAGGCGGCGGTCGTGCAACTGACGAAGGCGCTGGCGCTCGAATGGGCGGAGCACGGCATCCGGGTCAACGCGATCGCGCCCGGCTACTTCGAGACCGACATCAACCGCGACCTGCTGCGCTCGGCGGCGGGCCAGGCGATCATCGGCCGCGTTCCCCAGAAACGCCCGGGCCAGTTGCCGGAGCTGGACGGACCGCTGCTGCTGCTCGCCTCCGACGCGTCGAGCTACATGACCGGCGCCGTGATCCCGGTCGACGGCGGCCATCTGGTCAGCACCTTGTGAGCCGGTCCTCGCCGGCCGCTCGCAGATCGCCGGGTTCTTATTGCGCTGGACGCCCGTACAGCGCGGTGAACGATGCCTTGGCGATCGTGTTGGCGTTGATCATGAAGCCGGCCAGTGCCGCCGTCGCGTCCGGCGGAAGTTCCACCCGGTCCTTCAGCGCGTGCACCGTGAACACGTAGCGGTGCGGCTTGTCGCCCGGCGGCGGGCACGGTCCGCCCCAGGCCTTCACGCCATAGTCGATCCGCACATGGCTGGCGCCCTTTGGCAGGTTGGCGTCGCCCTCGGCCCCCGCATTGCGCCGGAGCTCCGTGACTTCGCCGGGAATGTTCACGACGCTCCAGTGCCACCAGCCGGAGCCGCTCGGCGCGTCGGGATCGAAGCAGGTGACGGCGAAGCTCTTCGTGTCGGCCGGCGCGCCGCTCCAGCGCAGTGCCGGGGACTGGTTGTCGCCCGAGCAGCCGAAGCCGTTGAACTCGAAGCTCTTGGGCATCAACGTGTCGGGCTGCAGGTCGGGACTGCTCAAGGTGAATGCCATGGTGCTCTCCTGTGCGGGTCGGGAGCCGAATCATGCAACGGAACCGCGATGGCGGTCCAGCCGGCCGTTACAGCGTGTCCAGGGCGAGCGGCGCCGTCCAGCCGGCGTCCCTACGGTGTCGAGAGGTGCTTGCCGACGATCCCGGCCAGCTCGAACATCGTCACCTGCGGCTTGCCGAACACCGGCAGCAGCTTGTCGTCGGCGTTGATGGCGCGCTTGTCCTTCGCGTCCTGCAGGCCCTTGGCCTTGATGTAGTCCCACAGCCTCTTGATCACCTCGGTGCGCGCCACCGGCCCGGCCCCGATCACCGCGGCCAGTTGCGGGCTGGGCTTGAGTCCGGCGCCGGTCTTGCGCGGGGCCGCTGCCTTCTTCGCCGGGGCGGCTTTCGCGGCCGGCGCCTTCTTGGCCGGCGCCTTCTTCGCGGCCGCCTTGCCCGCGACGGTCT
Organism: uncultured beta proteobacterium; assembly: GCA_963708655.1. Lineage (GTDB taxonomy): Bacteria > Pseudomonadota > Gammaproteobacteria > Burkholderiales > Burkholderiaceae_C > Ramlibacter. The sequence continues at coordinate 11,472 of CAVPTY010000024.1, read as the reverse complement.
TCGCTGCCTTGGCGGTCGGCGAATACTTCGCCGCCGGCTCGCGGGCGGTCTTGCCCGCGGGCGCCTTGCGCGGCGGGAACTTCGAGGCGCGCGGCTCGAACTCGAAGTTCACCTTGCCGGCTTCGGCGTCCCAGGCGAGGAAGGCCTTGAACGGGCGCCGCGTGCGCATGGAGACGAACCTGTCCAGCAGGTCGGTCTTGCCGCCGGCCAGCAGCTTCACCATCTGCTCGCGCTCGACCGGCTGCTGCAGGATGATCTTGCCGGTCCTGAAGTCGCAGCTGGGCGCCGGCTGGGCGGCGGTGGGCACCGATTTCTCGCAGACGTAGTTGCTGCCCCACTCGAACACGCGCGCACCGCATTTCGGGCAAGGGCCCAGCGGCTCCTGGCTCGAGAAGTCGATCAGCTCGCCGGTCTCGGCCGGGTTGTCCTCCTTGCCGAAGTCGAACTCCAGCTTCCAGTTGCCGTCCTCCGTCGCTGTACTTCAGCGCGAGTTCGGCCGTGAACGGCCAGCCCGCCTTCGAGCGGAAGCCCTCGAGCGGGCCGATCTTCTTGTCGCGCAGGAACCGTTCCACTTCCTCCAGTTCGAAGGCGCGCCCCGCCGGAATCTTGGTGAACGAGAAGCCGCAGCCCTCGCCGTCGCCGCGCGCGCCGGTGCAGGTGTAGCGGCGGTAGTTCTCCTTGACCACGCCGCCGCAGTTGGGACAAGGCGTCTTCGAGCGTCGCGTAGTCGCCCGGCACGGTGTCGCGGTCGTACTCCTTGGCCTTCTGCACGATGTGCTTGGTCATCTGCGCGATCTCGCGCATGAACTCGTCGCGCGAGAGCTTGCCGTGCTCCATCTGGGCCAGCTTGTATTCCCACTCGCCGGTGAGCTCGGGCGCGAGAGTTCCTCCACGCCCAGGCCGCGCAGCAGCGTCATCAGCTGGAACGCCTTGGCCGTCGGGATCAGCTCGCGCCCGTCGCGGATCATGTACTTCTCGTTGATCAGCCCTTCGATGATCGCCGCGCGCGTGGCCGGCGTGCCCAGGCCCTTTTCCTGCATCGCCTCGCGCAGCTCGTCGTCCTCGATGAACTTGCCGGCGCCTTCCATCGCCGTGAGCAGCGTCGCATCGCTGTAGCGCGCCGGCGGCCGGGTCTTCAGTGCGCGCGCCTCGACGTTCTCGGCGCGCACCATCTCGCCGGGCTTGACCGGCACCAGGCTCTGGCCCTTGTCGCCTTCCTTGGCGCCCTCGACCTCGCTGGCCGCTTCCTTGCCCCAGATCGCGAGCCAGCCCGGCTTGACCAGCACCTTGCCTTCGGTCTTGAAGCTGTGGCCGACTGCTTGCGAGATGCGCGTCGTGACCATGAACTCGGCGCTGGGGAAGAACACCGACAGGAAGCGGCGCACGACCAGGTCGTAGATCTGCTGCTCGGCGTCCGACAGGCCGCTGGGCGCCTGCAGCGTCGGGATGATGGCGAAGTGGTCGCTGACCTTCGCGTTGTCGAACATGCGCCTGATGGGCTTGACGTAGCCCTCGTCCATCGCCTGCTGGGCGAAGGGCGCGAGGTGGCGCATGCCGCTGCCGGCCAGCACGCCCATGGTGTTGCGCACCACCGGCAGGTAATCCTCCGGCAGGTGGCGCGAATCGGTCCGCGGATAGGTCAGCGCCTTGTGCCGCTCATACAGGCTCTGGGCCAGCGCCAGCGTCGTCTTGGCCGAATAGCCGAAGCGCCCGTTGGCTTCGCGCTGCAGGGAAGTGAGGTCGAACAGGCCGGGCGACGCCTGCGTGGTCGGCTTCGATTCCTCGGTGACGCTGGCGGCCTTGCCGCGCACCGCGTCGGCGATGGCGACGGCGTCGCGCTGCGACCAGACGCGGTCGGCCTGAGCTCGGCGTCGTCCGGGTTCTTCTTCCAGTTCGGGTCGAACCACTTGGCCTGGTACTCGCCGGCCTCGGCCAGGAAGGTCGCGTGGATCTCCCAGTAGTCGCGGCTGACGAACTTGCGGATCTGCTCCTCGCGCTCGACCACCACTGCCAGCGTGGGCGTCTGCACCCGGCCGACGGTGGTCAGGAAGAAGCCGCCGTCGCGCGAATTGAAGGCCGTCATCGCGCGGGTGCCGTTGATGCCGACCAGCCAGTCGGCCTCCGAGCGCGAGCGGGCGGCGTCTGGCCAGGCCCTGCATCTGCTTGTCGCTGCGCAGCTGCTCGAAGCCGTCGCGGATCGCCTGCGGCGTCATCGACTGCAGCCACAGGCGCCGCACCGGCTTGCCCGGCGGCGTGGCCCTTCTTGCCGGCGCTCAGCCCGTCGGTGCCGAACGCGTACTGCTCGATCAGCCGGAAGATCAGCTCGCCCTCGCGCCCGGCGTCGCAGGCGTTGACGAGGTCGCCCACGTCCTTGCGCTTGGCCAGCCTGCACCACGGCGTTCAGCCGCGACTTGGTCTTGTCCACCGGCTTCAGGTCGAAGTACGGGCGGGATCACCGGCAGGTGGGCGAAGCTCCACTTGCCGCGCTTGACGTCGAACTCCTCCGGCGCCTGGATCTCCACCAGGTGGCCCACGGCGCTGGTGACGATGTACTTGTCGTTCTCGAAGTGGTCGTCGTGCTTCTCGAACTTGCCGGCGACGGGCGTCAGCGCGCGCACGATGTCCTGTGCCACGGACGGCTTCTCGGCAATCACGAGTGTCTTCATGCTCACTGTCTGGTCCAGTCGTTCCCGGCGCCGCCCGCGGGCAGCGCCCTCCTTACAATCGGCGCTTCCCCACGCGTGCGCGCGCGCGCACGTGTGCACATTCAAGTTAACAGACTTTCACCCATGGCAGAAAAATCAGCTCGCCGGCTCGCGGGCCGGCGCATCCCGGGACGCCGCCGGCGCCGGCACGGCGTCCGGGCGTCGCATCCAGGTCCGGCGCTCCGGCGTGCACGGCAAGGGCGTGTTTGCCGTGCAGCCGATTGCCGAGGGCGAACTGATCGTCGAGTACGTCGGCGAGATCATCACCTGGAAGGAGGCGCAGCGCCGCCATCCGCATGATCCCGAGGAACCCCAACCACACCTTCTACTTCCACGTGGACGAAAACCACGTGATCGACGCCCTGTACGGTGGCAACTCGTCGCGCTGGATCAACCATTCGTGCGACCCGAACTGCGAGGCCGAAGAGCAAGACGGCCGCATCTTCATCAAGGCCTTGCGCAACATCGAGGCGGGCGAAGAACTCAACTACGACTACGGCCTGATCATCGACGAGCCTTACACCCCCAAGCTCAAGGCCGAATACCCGTGCTGGTGCGGCTCGCAAGAACTGCCGCGGCACCCTGCTGGCGCCCAGGCGGGGGCGGCGCAAGTGAACGGCGCCACCGGCACGCGCAATCCCGCAGGGTGCGGCGCGGCCGGTGCTGGCCGGAGCCCGGCGGAAGCGGCGCAAGCGGTCCGCAAGACGCTGGCGCCGCTGCTGCCCGGTTGTGCCGTGGAGGTGGTGCCGGAACTGGATTCGACCAACAGCGAGCTGATGCGGCGGGCACGGTCCGGCCGCGCCGAGCCCGTGCTGCTGGTGGCGCAGCGCCAGACGGCCGGCCGGGGGCGACTGGGACGCGCCTGGCACGCGGAAGCCGGCGGCGCGCTCACGTTCTCGCTCGGGCTGCCGCTCGCGCCGGCGGACTGGTCCGGCCTGTCGCTGGCCGTGGGCGTGGCACTGGCCGAGCGCCTGCATCCGGAGATCCGGTTGAAGTGGCCCAACGACCTCTGGCTGCGCGGGCGCAAGCTGGGCGGCATCCTGATCGAAACCGCGTCGACCGGCGCCGAGGCGGGCGGCGCCCGTTACGCGGTGATCGGCGCCGGCATCAACCTCGCGCCGCCGTCCGCCGCCGGCCTGGCCACGGCGCCAGCCTGGCTCGGCGAGCTGCTGCCGCAGGTGCAGCCGGCTCAGGTCCTGCTGCAGGTGGCGCTGCCCCTGGTGGAGGCGGTGCTGTTGTTCGAGCGCGCCGGCTTCGCCGCCTTCCGGGCGCGATTCGATGCCCGCGATGCGCTGCGCGGCCACCGCATCGTCCTGAGCGACGGCACCGCCGGGACCGCGGACGGCACCAATGAGCAGGGGGCATTGTTGGTGCATACTGCGGGCGCCGTGAAAACCGTCACCAGCTCCGAAGTGAGTGTCCGCCCCGCGGCCGCCTGACCCATGTTGCGCCTGGTGGTCCTGCTGCTCGTGCTGGCCAATGCCGGCTACTTCGCGTGGTCGCAGGGGCTGCTCGCGGCGTGGGGCTTCGCGCCGGCCGCGACTGGCGAGCCGCAGCGGCTGCGCCAGCAGATCAAGCCGGAGGCGCTGCGCCTCCTGCGCGAGGACGAGGCGCGCGGCCTGGCCCCGGAGGCGGCACCCCCCGCTGCATCATCACCCCGCTGAAAGGACATCTCTCATGACGCTCAAGCTGTACTTCGCCCCGGGCGCCTGTTCGTTCGTGCCGCACGCGCTGCTGGAGGCCGCCGGCGCGACCTTCGAGCCGGTGCTGGTCAAGCTGCACAAGGGCGAGCAGCAGAGCGCCGAGTACCTGGCGCTCAACCCGCGCGGCCAGGTGCCGGTGCTGGTCGACGACGGCGAGGTCATCACGCAGATCCTCGCGATCGTCACGTGGCTGGACCATCGCTTCCCGCAGGCCGGGTTCCTGCCGCGCGAGCCGCTGGCCCGGGTGCGCGTGCTGGAAACGCTGGCGTGGATGAACAACACCGCGCACCCGACCTTCACCCACGTGTTCATGCCGCACAAGTTCGCGGCCAGTCCCGAGGCGCAGGCCGAGATCAAGCAGCAGGCGGCCAAGGCCTACGGCGCGATCCTGGGCGAGATCGACACGATGGTCAGGCGGGCGGCCGAAGGCGGCCGCGCATTCCTGGGCGGCGCCGCATTCGGCCCGCTCGATGCCTATGCGCTCACGCTGCTGCGCTGGGGCGGCTTGGCCGGGCACGACCCGCAGCAGTTCCCGGCGTTGTGGGCGCACGTGCAGCGCGTCGCCGCGCTGCCGTCCGTGGCCCGCGCGATCGAGCGCGAGCGGCTGCAACTGAACGTCTTTGCGAAGCTCTGAACAAATCGCGCACGGCGGGATCCGTTCAGAGCTTTCCTAGGCGGCCTGAGCGTCGCTCTCGGCACGCTCGCCGCCCGTTTCGGCGTCGCCGAGCACGAAGCGCACGATCACGCGGGTGCCGGGTTGCGGTCGTCCCGGATGCGCGTCCTCGAGCGCCACCTCCGCGCGGTGCTGGCGCGCGATCTCCAGCACGATCGGCAAGCCCAGGCCGGAGCCGTCGACGTTGGTCCCGAGCGTCCGGTAGAACGGTTGGAACACCAGTTCGCGCTCGTGCGGCGGAATGCCCGGGCCCGAGTCCTCGACGTGCAGCAGCAGCACCTGCCCGAACGGATCGGCCAGGATGCGCGCCGTGATGACGCCCGGATGCTGCGCGCTGGACGGCGTGTAGTTGATGGCGTTGTCCAGCAGGTTGCGGATCATCTCCTTGAGCAGCGTCGGGTTGCCTTCGAGCTGCACGCCGGGCGAGCCCGGCTCCGGGCCGTCGTAGCCGAGATCGATGTGCCGGTCCATCGTGCGCGGCACCGAGTCGCGCACGGCCTCGATCGTCAGCCTGGCGAGGTCGCAAGGCTGGCGGGCGATGACCTGGCTGCCGCTCTCGGCGCGGGCCAGCGCCAGCAGCTGATTCACGGTGTGCGTCGCGCGCATGCTGGAGCGGCCGATCTGCTTGAGCGACTGCTTCAGTTCCTCGGCGTTGGCCGGCTCGCGCTGCGCCAGGTCGGCCTGCATGCGCAGGCCGGCCAGCGGCGTCTTGAGCTGGTGGGCGGCGTCGGCGAGGAAGCGCTTCTGGGTCGCGATCGAGTCCTTCAGGCGCGTGAGCAGGTCGTTGACGGACGACACCAGCGGCACCACCTCCAGCGGCACCGTCTTGTCGTCGAGCGGACTCAGGTCGTCGGGCTTGCGGGCGCGGATTCGCTCTTCCAGCTGCGACAGCGGCTTGATGCCGCGCGCCAGCGCCAGCCACACCAGCAGCACCGCCAGCGGCAGGATCACGAACTGCGGCAGCATCACGCCCTTGATGATCTCGGTGGCCAGCACCGAACGCTTGCCGCGGGTCTCGGCCACCTGCACCAGCGCCGGCTGGGCGCCGGGCAGGTCCAGCTTGACCCAGGTATAGGCGATGCGCACCTCGTGGTTGCGCATCTCGCCGTCGCGCAGCCGCACCGCGCCCGGCTCCGGCGGTTCGCCCTCGGCCGGCAACGGCAGATCGCGCTCGCCCGAGAGCAGCTCGCCGCGCGCGCCGAGCACCTGGTAGTACACGAGGTCCGAATCGTCGGCGCGCAGCAGTTCGTGCGCGGGCTGCGGCAGGTTGAAGACGACCCGCTGCTGCTGCACGCCGACCAGCGCCGCCAGGGCCTGCACGTTGTATTCGAGGGCTCGATCGAACGGCTTGCCGGCGATGCTCTGCGCCACCACCCAGGTCAGCACCAGGCTGACCGGCCACAGCAGCAGCAAGGGCGTGAGCATCCAGTCGAGGATCTCGCCGAACAGCGAGCGCTGCTCGCGCTGGAAGATCTTCATTCAGCCGCCGCCGAGGGCCAGGCAGCGATGCGAGTTCATGGCTGGAGCTTCTCCAGGCAGTAGCCCAGGCCGCGCACGGTGGCGATGCGGATCGGTCCCTTCTCGATCTTCTTGCGCAGCCGGTGGATGTAGACCTCGATCGCGTTGTTGCTGACTTCCTCGCCCCACTGGCACAGGTGCTCGACCAGCTGGTCCTTGCTCACCAGCCGGCCGACCCGCTGCAGCAGTACTTCCAGCAGCCCCAGCTCGCGAGCCGACAGCTCCAGCAGCTTGCCGTCGATGGAGGCCACCCGTCCGGCCTGGTCGTACACCAGCGGGCCGTGCCGGATCGTGCTGCTCGACACGCCGGCGCCGCGCCGGGTGAGCGCGCGCACCCTGGCTTCGAGCTCCTGCAGGCTGAAGGGCTTGGCCATGTAGTCGTCGGCGCCGTAGTCCAGGCCCTTGACGCGCTCTTCCACGGCGTCGGCGGCGGTGAGGATCAGGACCGGCAAGGTGGAACCGCGGCCGCGCAGCTTGCGCAGCACCTCGAGCCCGTGCAGGCGCGGCAAACCGAGGTCGAGGATCAGCAGGTCGAACTCGGTGTTGGTCATCAGCGCCGCGTCGGCCTCGGTGCCGCTGGCCACGTGGTCCACCGCGGCGCCCGACGCGCGCAGGCTGCGCAGCAGCCCGTCGGCGAGCACCTGGTCGTCTTCGGCAATGAGAATGCGCACCGCGGCCCTCCCGGGACACCCGTCCGGCACGGGCCCTTGCCGGACATTCTAGGGAAGCGGCAGGGTCAGCGCGGATCGGTCGCCAGCAGCCGCCGCACCAGGTCCTGCAGGTCGTGCCGCAGGCGCGCCATGCCGCCCGGCTTGATGGCGAGCGTTTCCTCGTCCATGTAAATCTGGCGATTGACTTCGATCTGGATGCTGTGGCGACGGCGCGCAGGGGCGCCGTACCGCCGCAGCACCCGCCTGCGCCTTGGGACGCCCCGGCCCGCAGGGCGAGCCAGGCCTGATCCGTCGTGCGTCAAAGGCCTCGAACGAGGCTCGCGCGGGTGCGAGGAATTTATTCGCAGGCTCTTCAGGTGCGCGCCTGACGCGCCGGCGGCTCCTGCGCGCCGCTCGCATACGCCTCCAGCCCGATGGTCACGACGGTGGCCACGTCCTGGCCGACTTCGGTGCGGAACTCGGCTTCGGCCTGGGCCACCGCGTCACGGAATGCCTGCAGCCACGCCAGGCCGGTCGGCGTGAAGCGCACCAGGCGGGACCGGGCATCGCGCTGGTCCGGTTCGCGCGCCACGAGGCCCCACGCCTCGCACTGGTCGACCAGGTCGCCCATCGCCTGCTTGCTCATGCCGGCGCTGCGGGCGAGGTCGGTCAGGCGCGAGCCCTCCAGCGCCAGATGGCGCGTGATGTGGACGTGGGCCGCGCTCACCTGCGACCGGGCGGCGAGGTTCGACAGCGCCAGCGGCACTTCCACGTTGTGCGCCATGAGCTGCAGCACGCGCTCGTCGAACCGCCGCATCGCGTGCCCGAGCAGCCGGCCGAGGTGCGTGAGCCGCCAAGCGTCGTTCATCCGACGATCGTAAGGCAAACTGACCAAAAATCGCGTTTACTTTTTCCAAGGCGAGCCGTTAGAGTACTGGTCAAGCATCCAGCCTGTGGCGATACGACAGCGGATGAGACGAAACCAACCGCTGCTTCTCAAGGAGATTTTTCGATGGACGTCCAAGTCAAGGGAACCCGTATCGGCGCTGCCGACAGCGAAAAAGCCAAGGCGCTGCAGGCGGCGCTGGCCCAGATCGACAAGCAGTTCGGCAAGGGCACGATCATGCGGCTGGGCGAAGGCGAGAAGCTGGAGGACATCCAGGTCGTCTCCACCGGCTCCCTCGGCCTGGACATCGCGCTGGGCGTCGGCGGCCTGCCGCGCGGCCGCGTGATCGAAATCTACGGCCCGGAATCCTCGGGCAAGACCACGCTGACGCTGCAGGTCATCGCCGAGATGCAGCGCCAGGCCGGCACCTGCGCCTTCATCGACGCCGAGCACGCGCTCGACGTGCAGTACGCGCAGAAGCTGGGCGTCAACCTGTCCGACCTGCTGATCAGCCAGCCCGACACCGGCGAGCAGGCGCTGGAGATCTGCGACAGCCTGGTGCGCTCCGGCGCGGTGGACCTGATCGTGATCGACTCGGTCGCCGCGCTCACGCCCAAGGCCGAAATCGAAGGCGAGATGGGCGACTCGCTGCCCGGCCTGCAGGCCCGCCTGATGAGCCAGGCGCTGCGCAAGCTCACCGCCACGATCAAGAAGACCAACTGCATGGTCATCTTCATCAACCAGATCCGCATGAAGATCGGCGTCATGTTCGGCAGCCCCGAAACGACGACCGGCGGCAACGCGCTGAAGTTCTACGCCTCGGTGCGCCTGGACATCCGCCGCACCGGCACCATCAAGAAGGGCGAGGAATCGATCGGCAACGAGACCAAGGTCAAGGTGGTGAAGAACAAGGTCGCCTCGCCGTTCAAGACGGCCGAGTTCGACATCATGTTCGGCGAAGGCATCAGCCGCGAAGGCGAGATCATCGACATGGGCGTCAACGCCCGCATCATCGAGAAGTCCGGCGCCTGGTACGCCTACGGCGGCGAGAAGATCGGCCAGGGCCGCGACAACGCCCGCGAGTTCCTGCGCGAGAACCCCGGCCTCGCGCACGAAATCGAGAACAAGGTGAGGGAGTCGCTCGGAATCCCACTGTTGCCGGCCGACGTCGAGGCGGAGTAAAGCCGCGTGCCGCTGCCGGCCACGCAGTTGTCGCTCAAGGGCCGCGCCCTGCGCCTGCTCGGCACCCGCGAGCACTCGCGCGCCGAGCTCGAACGCAAGCTGGCGCCACACGAGGAGGAGCCGGGGCAACTGGCCCGCATCCTCGACGACCTGCAGGCCAAGGGGTTCATCGACGAGCGCCGCGTCGTCGATTCGGTGCTGCACCGGCGCGCGCCACGACTGGGCACCAGCCGCGTGAAGCAGGAGCTGCAGGCCAAGGGCCTGCCGGCCCCGCTGATCGCCGAAGCCGTCTGCGCGCTGCGAAGCACCGAACTGCAGCGCGCGCGCGAAGTGTGGCAGCGGCGCTTCGGCGTCATACCCGCCGATGCCAGGGAACGCGCGCGGCAGGCGCGGTTTTTGATGGCGCGGGGCTTCGGCGGGGACGTGGTGCAGCGCGTGTTGGCGGGTGACATGGAGATCGACTGATGTTTTTTGTCCCAGCCATGCCGCAAAGGTAGTTCGCCAATCGGTTGTGGTGGAGAATCTGGCCGGCTGCCGGTTCTGAACCGACAGCATCACCAAAGAAGCAACATGGCAACTGACGGAGATCTGGGCGAAGAGGAAGTCGAGGATGATGCCGACCCCGAGGAGAGCGCAGCGGCTGTCGAAGACGTTGCGCATGCCCCTGGATTCAACGCGGACGATCGGGACGACATAGACCGCTATGTGAATCAGGAAGTACGGGCGCTGTACGACGTATACAGCTACCGGCACGCGGCATCCATTCTGGCGAATTCGTTTTCGAAGGAATTTGGTGAATTGCAGGAAGCGCTCATGCAGTTCCGTATATCGGTGCGCGATATCGGCCTTCCCGGTGGCAACGAGTCCGTGATGCCGAAAAAGTTCTCGAAAGTATTGCGACCTCTTGATTGGCTGGAAGCGAGGATTCAAGCCGACCTGACGGTTCGGATGGAGGAGTACGAGGAGAGGTTTCGGGCAGACGGAAAGTCCGTGAAGATCAAGCGGGGCGAGCGCGAGGCCCGTCTTCTCGCAAACTTCATCGACGGCCACAAGATCGACTATGTGAAGGGCCGCGTGGCATTCGATCTCGAATGGAACTCCAAGGATCAGACGTTCGATCGGGATCTGTACGCTCTTCGGACATTTCACGACTGCGGTTTGATCAGCGCAGGTGTTCTGGTTACGCGCAGCGCAAGCTTGAACCCGGTGTTCCCCCGCGTACCCCGATTGACGAAAGGCGGAGCGCCGGTGCTGCATCAGGAAGGTCGGCTCGCGGGGCAGCCGCGCTCGGTCAAGGCAAAGTACGGCGCGAGTACGACCTGGATGGGCAAGCTGCTGTACCGACTCAACGCCGGCCGGCATGGCGGGTGCCCGGTCCTGGTTTTTGGAATGACCCCGAGACTGGTTTCCGACCTCGGCAGCTTGGGAGGAGAACTCGAATGAGCAAAGAAAGAAGTGAAGCCGGGCCGCAACTGATCCAGCAACTGGATGGCAAGAAATTCCGCACGATCCTGGCGGATCCTCCTTGGCAATTTCAGAACCGCACCGGGAAAGTGGCGCCCGAGCACCGACGGTTGTCGCGCTACCCGACCATGTCCCTGGACGACATTTGCGCTCTTCCAGTGGAGTCATGCGCCGAGGAGACTGCCCATCTGTACCTGTGGGTTCCGAACGCCCTGTTGCCGGCTGGTCTGCAGGTGATGCAGGCATGGGGCTTCGAGTACAAGAGCAATCTGGTGTGGCACAAGGTGAGAAAGGACGGCGGATCGGATGGACGTGGCGTCGGGTTTTACTTCCGAAACGTGACCGAACTCGTGCTGTTCGGCGTCCGGGGAAAGAACGCGCGCACTCTTGCGCCGGGGAGGCGGCAAGTCAATTTGTTGGCAACGCAAAAGAGAGAGCACTCCCGCAAGCCGGACGAGCTTTACGACATCGTGGAGGCATGCAGTCCGGCGCCCTACCTGGAGCTTTTCGCGCGGGGGGCGCGTCCCGAATGGTGGGTGTGGGGGAACCAGGCGGAGGATTACTTTCCGACCTGGGCAACCTACTCAAACCACTCGCAGTCGAATCGTGCGGATCCCAGCTCCCTGAGGCTGTTCGAGCCGCGGCTGCCCTACGCGGTCTAAACCCCCAGCATCAGTTTCAGGTTCTGCAC